>CABYCI010000005.1 GCA_902517425.1 uncultured SAR86 cluster bacterium
CCTTGGATGAAAATGATTATGATGAAATTTCTAAATCAGCTATTTATGCATCGCTTGTTGATATAAGAAACTTTACTAAGATTCCATATGGTGATTCAAAAACAAAAGTTCATTATAGGTTTTTAAATTGGAAAGCATCTAAAGCACTAGAAGACTAAAAAGACTCACACTTTAGCAAAGCTCTTTTTAATACAGTGCCTCCCTTGGCGCTGTAACCTCCAATTTTTCCATCAGAACGTATTACTCTATGACATGGTCTAATAATTGGTAAAGGATTTTTAGCACATGCATTTGCTACAGCTCTATATGAGTTCGGCTTACCTATTGCTATGGCAATTTCTTTATAGGATCTCGTCTCGCCATATGGAATTTTATCTATTTTTTCAAAGACCAGTTTTTTAAAATTAGAATTGATTAACATTAAATAGATCTAACAACCTTTGTGATCTTCTTAATAGCCCAGTCTAATTGAACTTTTGTAATCATAAGAGGTGGAGCAAATCTTATTACGGTTTTATGAGTTTCTTTGCAAAGAATCCCTTCATTTAAAAGCATAAGGCAAAGGTCCTTAGCATTAACCTCCGATTCGTTAAGCTCCATTCCAATCCATAACCCCTTCCCTCTGACATCTTTAATGATTTTATTATCTATAGATTTTAATTTCGATTTAAAATAATCTCCTAAAATATGACTGTTTTCTATTAAATTATCTTCATATAAAAGCTCAAGCGCCCTGCTTGCTACTTTGGTTGCAAGTGGATTACCTCCAAAAGTAGAACCATGAGACCCTGCATTAAAATGATTCATAACTTCTTTTGAACTCAAAAATGCAGATATTGGAAGCATAGCGCCTCCAAGTGCTTTTCCAAGAATGAGTCCATCGGGTTTAATATTCTCATGCTGGTGCGCAAATAATTTACCAGTCCTGCCTAGCCCAGATTGAATTTCATCGAGTATTAGTAATACATTATTAGAAGTGCATAGCTCCCTTAATTTTAGAAGCCATCCATCTTGAGGAACTCTTATGCCTGCCTCTCCTTGGATTGGTTCAACAAGAACAGCGCATGTGTTTTTATTGATCATTTTTTTAAATGAAGCTATTGATTCATTAATATCACATTCTGACCAACAATATTTCGCTTCTACAAACCCACTAGAAAATGGACCAAAACCATCTTTGTAAGATTTGTCTGATGAGAAGCCAACTATAGTTGTTGTTCTTCCATGAAAGTTACCATCAGCAACAATAATCTCGGCCTTATCCTCTTTAATACCTTTTGTGAAATAACCCCATCTTCTTGCAGCCTTTATAGCAGTTTCAACAGCCTCCGCTCCCGTATTCATTGTCAAAACAGATTCAAATCCTGAAACCTTAGTAATTGACTCTAGAAAATTTGCAAAGGGTTCCGTATAAAAAGCTCTTGAAGTTATTGCTAATTTCTGTGCTTGATCTTGAATAGTTTTTATTAATTCAGGATGTGAATGCCCGTGACTTACAGCAGAGTATGCTGACACCATATCTAGATATTTGTTGCCATCGACATCCCATAGATAGACACCCTCACCGCGCTCTAAAACAACTGATAGAGGTGAATAATTTTGTGCTCCATGAAGGGATTCTTTTTTGATATATTCATCTTGTAAACTTAGTGACATGAGTGTATTTTAACCACATAAATATTATCAGCAAGGGAAGATATGAATAACCAATCAACATCACATTTATTTATGATTGAGCCTGAATCTTTCTATTCCAATGAGCAGACTTCCTATACAAACCATTATCAAAAAGAAGTTACTGATGAAACTCCTGAAGATATTGCTGAAAAGGCTCTAACTGAATTTCATAATCTTAAGAATAAAATTGAAGAAAAAGGAATAAAAGTAACAAGCCTAAAAGGTTCTAAAGATTGTCCTGATCACATATTTCCAAATTGGTTCATAACATTTCAAAATAAAACTATGCAAATATTTAGTATGTTGGCTCCAAATCGAAGAAAAGAAAAAAAGCTCTCTATGATTGAGCATCTTACTGAAACATATGAACTAACTGATGATATGTCTTATCTTGAAGAAAAAGAGATTTTCTTAGAATCAACAAGCAGCATGGTTTTTGATAGGGTCAACAGAATTGTCTATTCTGGAATCTCGCCAAGGACTAATGCTGTTCAATTAATAATATGGTGCCGAAATAATGATTTTGAACTTGTATTATTTGAGACAGAGAGCCATACCGGTTCTCCTATTTATCATACAGATGTCTTAATGTATGTTGGTACAGATATTATCGGAATTTGTTTTGATGTCATAAAAGAAGAGCACAGAGATTACGTAAAGAAAAAAGTTTCTCAATTTCATGATGTTGTTGAACTTACGGCAGAACAAATTGAAAACTTTTGTGGTAATGCCATAGAAGCAAAAAATAACGACAATGAACTTTTTTTAATACTTTCTTCAGCTGCATACAATGCTTTAAATCAAAGTCAGATAGAGAGACTTCTTGAAAGCTATAAAGAGATTATTCATTCTGAAATACCAACCATAGAGAAATATGGTGGGGGTTCAGCAAGATGTATGCTTACAGAACTATTTTAAAAACGGAGGGTTTCCCCTCCGCATTACTCTTATTTCTTAATTAAGAATTAGGATTATTATATAGCTCCCAGCTATCATAATAATCAGGACTCATACATGTTGATATTTCATCAAACTTTGCTTGGACAGCTTTTCCATTTTCTTCCCAGTCAGCGTTACCTGCCTTCATGGTTTCAAATGTTGAATGCCAGTTTCCCCACAAAAAATCATTTTCAGAATTTTCATACTCAGGATAATAAACACCAAAAAAGTATGGTGATTGTGAGTCGTTCTCATCAAGGTATTCATTAAATGCCACAACTGTAGCCCTTAAATCAGAATTTGATTTACCTTCATTAAAATCACAAGCAAGAAATTCGGATGCAAAATATCCATCATCTCCCATAACCTCACCAAAAGAATTAGGATCTCTTGGTAAGTAAAAAGTCCAAGGAAATCTGCCTTCAATATCACAAGTCATTACTTCTGAATATTCCTCAGCCCATGAAACGAATTCAGGACTAGGGTTATTGAAAGCATTATCAGAACTTTCTTTAGTATCCCATTCAAGCTCCCACCAACCATTCGAGAATCTATGATTTTCTCCAACTGGTGCATAAACTCCAGCCCATCCTAAACCCTCTGCAACTTGAAGCTCTTGCCAAGCAGAAAGCATTTCGGTGATTGTTTCTTTTGAATAATTAGGTCCTGCATCACAAGCCAAGAATTCGTTATAGTAAGGACCTAAGTGAATAGGTCCTGTATTTACATCTTCAGACATATCTTTGTCTGAACAACTTACTAAGAAAATAATAGCAACAAAGCTATATATTTTTACTAATTTATTCATGGTTACTTCTTAAACCAAATTGGGTATAAGATAATTAAAAAAGCTGTTACAAAAAATACAATACTAACAGGTTGATTTAATAAGCTTGGTTCTGCTCCATAAGTTTCTGCAAATCTCATTGCACCATTACTAACTTCAAGTCCGTTTTCTTTCATAGTCTTAAATGCGTTTGCAGTTACAGACCAATTGCCCATAGCAAAGAGAGTATTTTGAACTCCCCATAAAATTACTGAACCACCAAATAAGGTAAGTAAAATTTTTCCAGCTACTGTTTTATTTTCTTCTGATTGTTCAGAAGCAACACTTGCAAATCTTGCAGCAACCCAAATTGCGATGATAGTACTTAAACCACCAATTGCCCCTGAGATTCTGTTTGTTGCCCAAACATTCCATATTTCCATTTCCATATTATCTCTCCTCTATTTAATTAAATATGATTCTAAATAGTACATTAAATTTATGTATAAAATAAATCAATTATATAAAGGATGTATATATAAATATTAAGAAAATTAAATTAACTTTCTTCTACAAATCTACTAACTTGCTTCACACCGCCTAAGGGAAAGAAGTGCACTTTTTCAATATTGAAATCAGGATTATTATGCTTGTATTCTGCTAACTCACTTAATATTTGTGTTGGTTTGTATGGAAGTAGAAGTTTTGTAAGATCCATAGCCCTTTTTTGTAAGATTTTTATAGAAGCTCCGACTCCACATTCAAGAGAATATTTTAATAATGTCTGAAGCTTGGCTGGTCCAGCAATACCAATATGAATTGGTAAATCTATTCCATTATTTTTAACAGCATTAGCCCAATCTATTACTGTTTCCGAATCAAAACAAAACTGTGTTGTGATTGCCATAGTTGCATCAGTTCTATTACTAAATTCATTTTTCCAAGATAAAGCTTTATCAATATTATTTGTTGTTCCATCGTTATCGATATCTTTATTTCCTTCTGGATGGCCTGCGATGTGCAAATTTTTAAATCCGGCCATATCAAATAGTTCAGATTCAATTAATTGTATTGAAGAATCAAAATCACCATGCGGTTTATTAGATCCTCCAGCTATTAAAAGCGCATTATCAACATTAGCTTCATTTTTATATCTAGAAATCCAATCTTGTAATGTTTGTTTATTTTTAATAATACGAGCTGGAAAATGAGGCATGGGTGAATATCCTTGATCATTTATTTTTTTTGCTGTCTCAACCATCTCTTCAATTGGAGTGCCTTCGATGTGTGCTATGTAAACTAGAGTTCCTTTTGGAATTAAATCTGAAAAATTTTCAATTTTAGAAGCGGCTCTTGGAGTAACCTCAACTGAAAATCCTTTTAAAAAATTTGTTAACTTGTTATTTTTCATAATATTAAAGTTTAAATCTGGCGGAGAGTGAGGGATTCGAACCCTCGAACCAGTTACCCAGTTACCTCCTTAGCAGGGAGGCGCTTTCGACCACTCAGCCAACTCTCCTAATTATAATAAAAAAATGGATTATAACCCTTTGATTATATAAAGATAACTAATTATCTATCGAATTCTATTTGCATTCCAAAAGGGAGGTCTTCTTTTACTTGGCCGCCTTCGAAGGCAACATAGCCATTAATAATTGTCATGTATATAGATGAGTTAAATGTTTTTCCAGAAAATGGTGACCATCCACATTTATATAAAATGTTTTCACTTGAAACTTGATAAGGATTATTGATATCCAAAATTGCCAAGTCTGCATAATAACCTTCTCTGATATATCCTCTTTTTTTGATTTGAAATCTTTTTGCAACGTTGTGACTTGTTTTTTCAACAATAGTTTCAAGGCTTAAAATATCTTGATGATAAAAATCCATAAGGATCTGAAGGCCGTGTTGAACTAAAGGGAGTCCCGCAGGAGCATCTGGATAGGCTTGCATCTTTTCATCCCAAGTATGAGGCGCATGATCAGTTGCAATAATATCAATTTTCTTATCATGCAATGCTTTAATTAAAGCTAATCTATCTGACTCTTCTTTTATAGATGGATTGCATTTGATTTGATTGCCCAACTCAGAATAATAAGATTCATTAAAATGCATATGATGAACGCAAACTTCCGAAGTAATCTTTTTTCCATCTACCTCTCCAGCCACAAAGAGATCCAATTCCTTTTCTGTAGTTAAATGAAATACATGGAGATCTGAATCATATTTTTTTGCTAAATCAACAGCCAAAGAACTTGATAAGTAGCAACTTTCAACATCTCTAATAAGATGATGATGTTCTGCACATAAATCATTTCCATATTTATCTAAAAATAGTTGCTCTCTATCTTTAACTCTTTGAGGATCTTCACAATGAGTTACAACAATAAGAGGAGAATAATTAAATATATCATCAAGGGCATCGATGCTGTCAACTAACATTTCTCCTGTTGAGGCTCCCATAAATACTTTCAAAGCAGCTGCTTGATTTATATCAACCCTTTTTATCTCTTCAATGTTTGTATTACTACCGCCCAAGTGAAAGGAATAATTTGAAAGAGATCTTGTACTTGCTAACTCAAATTTTTTTGTAAGATTCTCATTTGTAGTTGTAGTGGGATTAACGTTTGGCATTTCAAAATAACTGGTAACACCTCCTGCAAGTCCGGCTCTGGATTCAGATGCTATATCACCTTTATGAGTTAGACCTGGTTCACGGAAATGAACTTGGTCGTCAATTAGACCAGGTATTACATATCTTCCCTCAATATCAATGATTTGTTTAGATTCAGCTGTTATGTGATTCGAAATTAGTTCAATTCTTTCATTTTTTATAGCAATATCAGACTCAAAAATAGTATTTTCATTAACAACTTTGCAATTTTTTAGAATTAAGTCATACATATTATTTATCTAACTCGAACTCCTCATGAAGCACTTGAACAGCTTTATCAACTATGTCCTCATTTATAACCATGGTAATTTTTATTTCAGATGTGCTAATTATTTGAATATTAACATCATTATCAGATAAGACTTTAAAGGTTCTACTTGCAACGCCAGATTGCGATCTCATTCCTACTCCAACTAAAGAAACTTTTGCTATATCAGAGTCAACAATTAAATCTTTAAATTCAATCTTTTGCCTCACATCTTCAACAATCTTTTTAACAATTTCTTGATCTTCATTTGAGACTGTAAATGTGAAATCAGTTTTGCCATCAACACTAACATTCTGAACAATAACATCTACTTCAATCTCAGCATCACTTATTGGTCCTAAAATTTTGAAAGCTGTTCCAGGAGTATCCTCAACACCATGCAATGTTACTTTTACTTGATCTTTTTGGAATGCTATTCCTGATACTAACGAATTTTCCATACCATTATCCTCTAGAGAAATTAATGTCCCACTTCCTTCATTAAAACTTGATAAAACTCGAACAGGAACCTTGTATTTATTAGCGAATTCAACTGCACGTGTTTGCATCACCTTTGCTCCTTGCCCTGCAAGCTCAAGCATCTCTTCCATTGTAATTGAATCTAATTTTTTTGCATTTGAAACTATTTTTGGATCAGTTGTATAAATCCCATCAACATCTGTATATATGTCACATCTTTTAGCTTTTACTTGAGCAGCTATGGCCACTGCAGTTGTATCAGAGCCACCTCTTCCAAGAGTTGTTACATCTCCAGTTTCTGTTACCCCCTGAAAACCATTGATTATTGGGATAGTTCCATCTTCAATTACCTCTAGGATTTTGTTTGAATCTATATCAAGTATCTTTGCTTTTGAGTATGTGCTGGTTGTTTTCATTGATATCTGAGTTGCTGAAAATGACCTTGCCTTTATACCTTTTGAATGGAGTGCCATAGTTAAAAGAGCAGAACTTATAGTTTCGCCAGTTGAAACTAGTGCATCAAACTCTCTTTTATCTGGATTCTCACCAAAATGCTTCGCCAAACTAACAAGTTTATTAGTTTCACCCGACATTGCTGAAACAACAACAATTATTCTTTCTGTAAGTGATGCGTTTTTAATAATTTCAGCAACAGCATCGATTCTTTCGACAGATCCAACAGAAGTGCCTCCAAATTTTTGAACAATAATATCTGACATAGTATATTTTTATTTAGCGAGCGATTTTACTGTATTTACAACAGATGTCACGAAATCGGAGATATTATCTGTTTCTCCAGCACCTTGAGCAAAATCTGATCTGCCACCACCTTTGCCATCAATAGTTTTAGATAATTGATTAATGACGTCTTTTGCAGAAATGGCTTCTGTTAAATTGGCAGTTACTCCACATACAAAAGCAACCTTACTCTTTTGATGATTTAATATAACAATACATGCTTTGTCGTTTGTTTTTTTCTTTTCATCTACCAAGCCTCTTAGATCCTTGGTATCACTTATTTCTACTTGTTCTACTATCAATTGCCAATCTTTTACATCATGAGTCTCTGAAAGCAAAACGGTCTTAGCTGAGTTCTTGTTTGAAGATTTCTTTTTCAAAGCTTTATTTTCTTCAATTAAGGACAGAATTTTTTCATGTATATCGTCTGAAGATACATTTAGTATAGATTGAAGTGATGAATTCGTTTCTCTTAAATTATTAATATATTCAATAGACTGGAAGCCTGCTAAAGCTTCAATCCTTCTAATTCCAGAAGCTACATTGGATTGATTAGTAATAATAAAATGTCCAATATCACCTGTTCTACTTACGTGAGTACCTCCACATAATTCGACTGAATATGAGTTATTACCCATTGTTAGTACTCTAACTTCATCATCATATTTCTCACCAAATAAGGCCATAGCACCAGATTTAAGTGCATCATCAATCTTCATTAGTTCAGTTTGGACCTCTAAGTTACTTAGCGTTTCCTTATTTACAATATCTTCAATCTTTGAAATTTCTTCCTTGGATAATGGTTTGGAATGTGAAAAATCAAATCTTAATTTATTCTCATCAACGAGAGATCCCTTTTGTTGAACATGTTCACCCAATACTTCTCTAAGCGCAGCATGAACAAGATGGGTTGATGAATGATGAATCGCTATTGCAGATCTTTTATCTTTTTCTACGCTCATTTTTATTACATCACCAGTTTTGATGTTTCCTTTTTTAATTATTGCTTTATGAAGGTATACCTTACCTTGTTTCTTACAATCTAAAATATTACCAGTAGCTGAGTTAGATGCAAATATTCCTTTATCACCAACTTGCCCTCCTGCTTCGGCATAAAAGGGAGTTTGATCACACGCTATAAATATTTCTTCTTTATTATCAGCCTCATCTACCCTTTCTTGATCTTTCCATATTACTAATACTTTGGAATCTGACTCTAAATTATCGTAACCAAGAAATTTTGTTTCATTTACACCTGCAGCAGCTGGAAGCTTAGATACAAAATTACTTGAAGCCTTTGATGTTTCTTTCTGTTGATTCATGCATTCGTTGAACCTTTTTTCATCAATTAATAATTCTCTTTCTCTAGCAATATCAGCTGTTAAGTCAAAAGGAAATCCAAATGTATCGTGAAGCTTAAATACAATATCTCCTGAGATTATTTTTTCAGTCATGTTTGAAATTTCTTCGTCAAGAATTTCTATTCCTTTTTCCAAAGTCTCAAAAAATTTAATTTCTTCTGTTTTAACTAATTCAGTAATATCACTTTCTTTATCTTTTAAATCTGGGAATGCGGAACTCATAACTCGAACCATATCTTCAACTAAATTAAACATGAAAGGTTTTTTGGCACCAATTTTATAACCGTGCCTTATACCCCTTCTCATTATTCTTCTGAGAACATAACCCCTTCCCTCGTTTTCTGGAATTACTCCATCAGATATTAAAGAAACAGTTGACCTAATATGATCTGCAATGACTTTGTGAGAAGTGCTTTTTTCTTTTCCTAATAAATTTTCTGAAGCTGAAATTAAATCTTTAAAGATGTCTGTTTCATAGTTTGAATTCACGCCCTGCATAACTGCAGCAATTCTTTCTAATCCCATTCCCGTATCGACTGATGGTTTTGGGAGAGGTTCCATTTTTCCATTTTCATCCCTATTAAATTGCATGAATACTAGATTCCATATTTCTACATATCTATCACCTTCATCGCCCTCAGCACCTGGCGGAGTACCATCAATATGATCACCGTGATCATAAAATATTTCTGAACATGGGCCACAAGGACCAGTATCGCCCATTGACCAAAAATTATCTTCATCGCCTAATCTGGCTATTCTTTCTGGATCAATTCCAATAATTTCTTTCCAAATTTGTTCAGCTTCGTCATCATCTTTATAGACAGTGATCCATAGCTTGTTTTTATCAAGCTTAAGAACTTCTGTTAAAAATTCCCATGCAAACTTAATGGCATCCTCTTTAAAGTAGTCACCAAAACTAAAGTTGCCCAACATTTCAAAAAAGGTGTGATGTCTTAATGTATAACCAACATTCTCAAGATCATT
Organism: uncultured SAR86 cluster bacterium; assembly: GCA_902517425.1. GTDB lineage: Bacteria > Pseudomonadota > Gammaproteobacteria > Magnimaribacterales > D2472 > SAR86A. The sequence goes on from CABYCI010000005.1 coordinate 9,873, forward strand.
ATGCTTGCCTCCTGCTCTAATACATCTTTGAGAAGTTGTTGCTCTTTTATAATTCTTTTTCTCAGTGCCTAAAAAAACATCCTTGAACTGGACCATACCAGCATTGGTAAATAATAGAGTTTCATCATTATTTGGAACTAATGAGCTTGAAGAAACAATCTTATGATTCTTAGAATGAAAAAAATCTAAAAATGATTGTCTTATTTCACTAGTTTTCATTTAAATTCATTAATTTTTTTATATTTCTTATAATTATTTATGTAATGCTCTGCACCAATAGAAACTATACTTTGCTCTTCTTCATTTAATATTTTTTTTATCTTTCCTGGTATTCCCAAAACCATAGATCCATCTGGAACTTCCATACCCTCTGTAACCAATGCCTTGGCTCCAATAATGCAATTTTTTCCTATTTTTGCACCATTTAAAACAACAGAACCAATACCAATTAAGCTGCCATCACCGATTTCACACCCATGAAGCATTACCATATGACCAACGGTTACTTTTTTACCAATCGAGCATACAAATCCAGGGTCAGTATGAATTATTGCACCATCTTGAACATTTGATCCTTCACCTACATATATAGGCTCATTATCACCTCTCAAAACAGCATTAAACCAAATACTAGCGTCTTTTGCTAAATGCACATCACCAATTACTGTGGCATTTGGTGCAATCCAATAATTATCACCATCAGTTACTAGTTTTTTTTCACCAAAATCAATATTCATCATAATTTCTTATTAAATCTAAATCTGTATTTATAGACGCATTGAAACAAATATTTAAAAAATCTGCTGTTATCATTGCTGTAAGTCCCCAAATACGATTTCCATTATAAACCCAACTTGGTATATATACTTTTAAATCCTTTCTATTAAATTCTTTATAGGTAACATTTTTAGAATTTGTTAAGAAGCTTATAGGTACAATAAATATTTCGTCAATTTCAAAATTTCCTTTAAAGTCTTGAAGTTTATTTAAATACCCAACATAAGGATTTACTTCAATCTTATGTCTTGAGAGTAAAAAATTTAAATGGCCTAATTTTGTGACATTGTCTATATTAAGGTTAATTTCCTCATTTGATTCTCTTAAAGCGGTTTCATAAAGATCATTGTCTGCTTCTTCCCACTTACCTCCCGGGAAACTAACCTCACCAGAATGAGTTTTTAGATGGGTGGATCTTTTTGTAAATACAATTTTATATTCATCATCTTCATTTTCTTTTAAAAGAAGAATTAAAACACCAGCTTTCTTGTACTGTGTAGCTTCTATAAGATTTATTTGTTTTAGCTTTTGCTTTATGCTGTCTAACATATAGATAATTTTAACTTCATAAGCATCTATATTCTTTAAATAAGGAAGAAAATTGAAATATTGTTCAAATTGTGGAAGTTCAAATATGGAATTTAAGATTCCAGAACACGACAGCTTAAAAAGATATTGCTGTGCGGACTGCCATACAATTTTTTACACAAACCCAAATATGGTTGTTGGTGCATTGTGTATAAGGCATGACAAAATTCTCATGGCTAAAAGAAATATTAATCCGCGTAAAGGTCTTTGGACCCTTCCAGCTGGATTCATGGAAAATGCTGAGACTCTCGAAGAAGGAGCTCTTAGAGAAACTTTTGAGGAAACATGTTCTAAAGCTGAGGCGATAATGCCTTACACAATGTTTAGCCTTCCTCATATTAATCAAATTCATATGTTTTATTTAGCAAATCTTTTAGATGATGATTTCGGACCAACAATAGAGAGTTCAGAAGTAGAATTATTCGCTCCAGACGATATTCTTTGGGATGAGATAGCATTCCCAACTGTTGAAAAAACTCTTAAGTACTATATTGAAGATCTTGAAAAAGATAAATTTATATTCAGGGAAGAGGATATAAAACTTTGGTGATTAGCTTTCTTCGCTAAATTTCTTTGCATTGACAAATATTTGCATCCACGGAGAAAATTCTTTCCAATCCTTTGGATGCCAACTCATTTGTAATTTTCTAAATACCCTTTCAGGATGAGGCATCATAATTGTAATTCTTCCATCTGCTGCAGTTATACCTGTAATGCCCTCTTCTGACCCATTTGGATTAAGAGGATATCTAACAGTATTTTTTAAATCAGAATCGACAAAATTTATTGCGACTTTATTTTGATTCTTTAATTGCTCTAAACTGTTACCGCTAAAATGAGCTCTACCTTCTCCGTGAGCAGAGGCCACTGGCAAAGACCAACCATTCATATCTTTTAACAAAATAGAATCTGTTTCTTTAATTTTTACTTGAACTAATCTAGCTTCAAATTGATCAGAAAAATTCCTTTGGAAACTTGGCCAGTCAGCTGCTCCTGGAATGATATCTTTCAGATTAGAAAGCATTTGACATCCGTTGCATACACCTAATGTAAAGGTAGATTTATTGTTAAAGAAATTCTCAAACTGATCTTTAACATTATTGTTGTACAAAATAGTTTTTGACCAGCCACCTCCAGCTCCTAAGACATCACCGTAAGAAAAACCACCACATACCGCCATTCCTTGAAAGTCTTTAAGATGAGCTGATCCATCAAGCAAGTCTTGCATATGAAGATCAACTGCATCAAAACCGGCTAAAGTAAAAGCTGCTGCCATTTCATTTTGACCATTAACCCCCTGCTCTCTCAAGATGGCAACTTTTGGATTAGTTGATTTAGTTGATAAATGTTTAATCTGAGATTCATCAAAATTTATATTTGAAATGAGACCTGAAAAAGAATTACTGTCTAGCAGGCTTAGTTCTGAATCAGCAATTTCTTTATTATCTCTAAGGCTTTGGATGGCATGAGATGTTTCTCGCCATATTTTTTCGAGCTCAATTATGGGTTTAGTAAATAAATCATTGTCATCTTTATTAATTGAAAAGATATCATCTTTTAATTGTCCAATTTCTTTTACAGCCAGTCCTTTCTCACTAAAAGTTGTCTTAATTTCAGTTACATCTTTTTGTTTAACTTGAATAACAAACCCTGACTCTTCAGAGAATAGATATTCCATAACTCTATCTACGCCAGATAAATTTAAATTCATTCCAATTTTTTTAGTGAAGCACATTTCAAGCAATGTTGTAATTAGTCCGCCATCAGAAATATCATGAATGGATAAAATGTCTTTACTTGCAATCATTTCTTGAACCAATAAGAACATGTTCCTGAAATCATCAACATTATCAATATCTGGAGTATTGTTGTAGTTTGACTTGGTAACCTCTGAGAATATTGAGCCAGCTAATCTGTTCTTATCATTCAATTTTATTAAGAGCATTGAGGTATCTTTTTCTAGATTCAACTCAGGTGTGACATTAACTGTTACATCATTAACTGGAGCCATTGCAGTAACTACACCAGATAAAGGACTCGTAACTTCAAATTCGTTATTGCCTTCAGACCATTTTGTTTTCATCGACAAAGAATCTTTACCAACAGGTATAGATACGTTTAAATCGATACTAATTTTTGACAAGGCTTCTACGCCATTTCTTAATGCGAGATCCTGTTTATTATTTCCTGAAGCTGCCATCCAGTTAGCAGACACTTGAACACTATTCAATCCTTTTACGACAACTCCAGCCATATTTGTTAAAGCCTCAGCTAGAGCCATTCGCATTGATGCTGCTGGGTTGGTTATTGCTATTGTAGGTTTTTCTCCAATCGTAAGTACCTCACCTGAATTTGATGTAAACGATCTAAGGCTTAAAGAATAGTCTGATACTGGAACTTGATAAGGGCCAACAAACTGATCTCTAGCTACCATCCCTCCTACACTTCTATCTCCAATTGTAATAAGAAAAGATTTAGATGCTACTGTAGGGTGCTGAAGGACTTTTGTGATTGAATCAGTTAAATCATAATCCTCCGAATTATCTTCATTTACCTTTTCAAAGGGAATGCTATTGACTTCCATTTCTGTAATTGGCAAATCTCCAAAAAGCATAGATAAAGGAACATCTACAGGATAATTATCGTTAGCCTCATCATAAAGTTTCACTGATTTTTCCATCGTTGTGATACCAACAATTGCATATTCACATCGTTCTCTTTTACAAATTTTTTCAAAATTTTCTTTATTATTTTTATGAATTGCAAGGACATACCTTTCTTGAGATTCATTTGACCATATTTCCATTGGTGACATTGATTTATCAGAATTAGGTATCTTTGATAATTCAATATAAACACCTAATTCAGAATCTTTTGCTAATTCAGGAATTGCATTTGATAATCCACCTGCTCCAACATCATGAATAAATTCTATATAGCTATTTTCTTGACCAGAGCACTTATTAATTACTTCTTGGCATCTTCTTTCCATTTCTGCATTATCTCTTTGAACAGATGCAAAATCTAAATCTTCATCGCTTTCTCCAGAGGACACTGAAGATGCTGCGCCTCCACCAAGCCCAATCAACATTGCGGGGCCTCCAAGAACAACAACAAGATAGTCTTCTTTAATTTGTAACTTAAAATTGTTTTTATCCCGTATTTCTCCAACACCTCCAGCTAACATGATTGGTTTATGGTATCCAAATGCTTTGTTATCTGAAAAATCAGTCTCAAAGCACCTAAAATAACCAAGAGTTGCTGGTCTTCCAAATTCATTATTAAAAGCAGCAGCACCTATTGGTGCTTCCGTCATAATTGTTAGCGGTGACGCAATTCTTGATGGCTTGTGCTCCTCTCTTTCCCAACTTCTCAATACATTAGGAATTCTAAGATTTGAAACGTTATACCCAGCTAATCCTACTTTAGGTTTTGCACCTCTTCCAGTTGCTCCTTCATCCCTAATTTCTCCGCCGGAACCAGTTGAAGCCCCGGGGTATGGTGAAATAGCAGTTGGATGATTATGCGTCTCTACTTTAATAGTTGAGTTTAGAACATCGTTAATAAACTCATATTGATTCGATTCATTAAGATGAAGTCTTTCAGCATTAGTTCCTTCTACAATGGCAGCATTATCTTTATAGGCAGAAATAATTCCATTTGGGGAAGCTTTACTGGTCTCTTTAATTAAATCAAATAAAGTATCATTTTTTTGGGACCCATCTACATTCCACTTAGCATTAAATATTTTGTGTCTGCAGTGTTCAGAGTTTGCTTGAGCAAACATCATCAGTTCTGCATCAGTTGGATTTCTATTTTCTTTTGAGTAAAAGTTATATAAATAATCTATTTCGTCTTGGCTCATTGCAAAGCCAAATGATTTATTTGCAATCTCAAGCTCTTGTTTACCTTTGTTTATAATATCAATTTGATTTAACGTTCGAGCTTCATCTGAAATAAATAAATTCTCAAAATCATTAGTAGTCGAATAGATTGATTGAGTCATACGGTCATAAAACATTGAAGTATCTAATTCTTTGAGATTAGATTCACAACTAATCTTAAAACCAAAGAGCCTCTCAACTCTAATAACTTTATCAAGGCCTACATTTCTAACTATGTCCTCTGTTTTTGATGACCAAGGAGAAATGGTGCCCAATCTTGGACCAACATAAAAAGAAAATTGCTCATCTTGATCAGATGCAGACAAAACATCTTTTACGCTGTCTGTATCAGTAAATTCAAATTCAGTTTGTATTAAATAAATCTCATTGGAATATATTTCAGCATCGAAATTGTTTGATTTAATGAATTCGCGTCTAATTTGTTCAAGTTTTGAGCTTGAAAAACTTTCTTTACCTTTAAATATAAAGCTTTTAGTCTTTGACACTTCTTTAAGTCTGAAATATTGTATATAACAATTATAAAGTCTTTATATATTAAATAATTAAAAATGGGGAATATCTTTAGATTTTTTTTATGCTCGATGACAGTGTCTGTTTTATTTAGCTGTGCAAAATTTAATCAAAATGTTAGTTGTGAGGATATTCTTGAAAGCACATACCTAAAATCATCTCTTAATAACTTTGAAAAAAACAAATTTAAAGATTTATTAACTAACAGATATCCTGAATTTGATGAGATGTTCAAAGAGGCTGCCATAGAAACTAATATTGAAAAGAATTTACTTGCAGCCATTTCATTTCAAGAATCTCAATGGGATCCAAGAGCAAAATCTAATATGGGTGTTAGGGGTATGATGATGGTCACTCTTGAAACAGCTGCATTAGTTGGGGTAGAAAAAAGATTAAATCCTGAACAAAATATAAAAGGTGGAGCAAAATATTTTGCAATGCTTTTCGAGAAAAATAAGATTGGTCCAACAGAATCAGATGCCCTATCAATAACCTTAGCTAGTTATAATTTAGGTCCTACAAATATTTTTAATGTTGCAAAAAAAATTAATGAGGATGTTAAAAATGTTTCATGGAGTCAGATCAAAAGTAAATTAATTACTATGAAGGGAGAAGAACTCAATCTTACTGATAAAGATTCATATTCTCGAGGTCAACAAGCTATTGATTATGTGGATAGAGTTAGTGATTATTACAAATTATTAAGTGCGCATGCGTGCATAGCACCTAAAGATCAATTAACTTTCTTTTAAGAAACTTAATCTTATCTCTACAAATAGCAGCTTTCTCAAATTCCATTTTTTTAGCTAATGAAAACATTTCATCTTCAAGTTTTTGAAGCGTAACTGTTAAATTATCTATAGTGTCATCGAGAATTTTAAAGGGAACAATTTTTTCAATATCCTCTCTCTTCTTTTTAGTATTGCCTTTGATTACTCTGGCGCCCTCCATAATATCTTTAACTTTTGTAGAAATAGATTTTGGAGTTATATTATTCTTATCATTATATTTTTCTTGAATAGTTCTTCTTCTATCGGTTTCGTCAATTGCTCTTTGCATAGATCCGGTGACCTTATCAGCGTAAAGTATTGCTCTGCCTCTTAGGTTTCTTGCAGCCCTTCCAATTGTTTGTATTAATGTTGTATCAGATCTTAAAAAACCCTCTTTATCGGCATCTAGAATTGCAACTAAACTTACTTCTGGAATATCTAGACCCTCTCTAAGCAAATTAATACCTACCAAAACATCAAATTTTCCAAGCCTTAAGTCTCTTATTATTTCGACTCTTTCTACTGTATCGATATCAGAATGCATATACCTTGCAGAAATATTATTTTCATTTAGATAATCTGTTAAATCTTCAGCCATTCGTTTGGTTAATGTTGTAATCAATACTCTTTCCTTCATTGCGACTCTGTCATTACACTCGCCAATCACATCATCTATTTGTGTAAGAGCAGGCCTAATTTCAACATCTGGATCAGTCAAACCAGTTGGTCTAATGATTAGTTCAACAAGATTATCTTGGTGTTCGCTTTCGTATCTGCTTGGAGTTGCCGAAACATAAATTCTTTGAGGTGCAAGCATTTCCCATTCTTCAAATTTCAATGGCCTATTATCCATTGCAGACGGTAGCCTGAAACCATACTCCACAAGCGTTTCTTTTCTTGATCGATCTCCTTTGTACATAGCCCCTATTTGAGGTACCGATACATGTGATTCGTCAATGAAAACAATGGCATCCTTAGGAATGTAATCAAATAAACATGGTGGTGATTCTCCAGGATTCCTTCCGCTAAGATATCTGGAATAATTTTCAATTCCTTGGCAATAACCAAGCTCTCTCATCATTTCTATGTCGTAGGTCGTTCTTTCTTGAAGGCGCTGAGCTTCAACTAACTTGTTATTATCTTTTAAAAATTCTAGACGTGATTTAAGCTCATCTTTGATATCTGGAATGCAATTTGTAACAGTTTCTCTTGGAGTGACGTAATGAGTTTTTGGAAATATTGTTGCTCTAGGAATTTCATTAATAACCACTCCTGTTAATGGATCAAACCAGGATAACCTTTCTATTTCATCGCCAAAGAACTCTATTCGTAAAGCTTCTTTATCTGAATCTGCTGGATAGACATCAACGGTATCTCCTCTTACTCTAAATGTTGCCCTTCTAAAATCTAAGTCATTTCTAGTATATTGCAGAGCTGAGAGTCTAAGGACCAAATCACGCTGTGAAATGGTATCTCCTCTATCTAAATGAACTACCATTTTTAAATATGATTCTGGAGCTCCCAGACCATAAATTGAGGAAACAGTTGCAATAACAATCGTATCTTTTCTTTCTATTAAAGCTTTTGTTGCTGATAGGCGCATTTGTTCTATATGTTCATTGATAGACGCATCTTTAGCTATATAGGTATCAGAGGTTGGAACATATGCTTCAGGTTGATAATAGTCATAGTAAGAAACAAAATACTCAACAGAATTATTAGGAAAGAAATCTCTAAACTCACCATATAGTTGTGCAGCAAGAGTTTTATTATGAGCCATAATAATTGCTGGTCTTTGAGTTTCTTCAATAACCTTTGCCATTGTGTATGTTTTACCAGATCCAGTAACCCCTAAAAGGGTTTGATGAAGCAGGCCATCTCCCAATCCAGAAACTAAATGCTTTATTGCATCAGGCTGTGAACCTGCTGGCTCAAAATCTGAAACTACCTTTAATGTTTTTTCCATTTACTTATGTATTAAAAATTACTTATAATGCTTTGCTATTCGCGTTCCTCAGTAGCTCAGCGGTAGAGCAGTTGACTGTTAATCAATTGGTCGTTGGTTCGATCCCAACCTGAGGAGCCATTAATCCAATTTTCCAATTGCGCTACACTCGCCTGTTTCTTCATCAAACTCAGTTATTTTAAAACTAATTTTATGATTTACAGTAATTTTTTTTATTGATCTTGTTTCATCATAGATGCCAGGACTAATTGGCTCTACAAATATTGCCTTAAATTTACCACTCATATTTTCTAGACAAAATTTAATATGTTCGATTCTTTTTTTATTTCCAAGACTGTCCTTCCAAATCTCATTTTCTGCATTAAATATACTCCACTCATACTGTCTTTTGTCTTTATCAAATTTTCTTTGATCAGTCCAAATGGTCATCACGCAAAGGGGAAGTTGTAAGTTTGGATCAATTGGAGGAGTTATATCAGTATTAATACCTGACCAACTCCATCTTTCGTTATCTTGTACAACACCATATTTTGCAAAAGCATCTTTTTTTGTTTTCATATTAAAAATATCCTCCTAATTAATTCTTAGCGGAATATCATTATTATTAACACCGCATAACATGAACTCACCTATGATGGGCTCTTCAAATAGTTCTAATATATATCTAGATCGATTAAAAATTGATCTCATAAGACAGCTATGTTCGAGATCATATGCATTGTCATACCAACTATCAATGTTATTACGAACATGAATTTTATTCATTAGAGCATTAGTTACTTTTGCTAAATCACTCCAACCTGTAATAACCATCAAACAATGATTTATATATTCATCTGATGGTTTTCTCAAACTTAAATTATAGTTTAAATCTAGGAACTGATAATCATCTTTTGCTATCCTTATTATTTCTCTCTGATTGACTGCTCTTTCAGCCATGCTGATACTGGTATTTATATTTGAAAATACTTCATGCATTAAATCTCTATGTTTTTCATGTCTGTCCGAATCAAAATAATCATTTACTAAATGAAAAGACGCTATATTTGATTTGTAATGTGATTGAGCTATTGTGGAGCTAACATGTTGTAATGAGTCTTTTTTCATTAGTTTTATGGACTTATTAAGATACTCAATTCCTGCATTGAGATCATTAAGGATGGAAGTGTTCTTAATATCTTCGCTGTATGAATCAAAATTTTGTATAAAATTAAACGAACATCTATTTAAGTATCCTTCTACATAATCCTTTGATAAAAGAAATAGCTCTCTTTCAACTGAATCGACTGATAAATTTCTTTCACATCCCTTGTTGAAATAATAAAAAGCTCTTTGATATATATTATGTAACTTATTTTGTTCATAAATCTTCTCTAAAAAGTTATCTTGAGAACAAAATGTTTCTAGATCTTGTATCAAGCATATTGCTATTTCAAGATAAGCTTCTGCTATTAAGTATTCTCTTTTGTTATGTATTTCTAATTTAGTCATTTCTTAGTTGTTCTATTTTTTGTTTTAGTGTGTGAGATTTAGGATCAGCATTCATCATTGTTTTTTTAATATTCTCATTAAAAATTCTTTTATTAAGCCACCTTTTTCGCCAAGCTTTTGCAATTTGTTTTTGTGTAATATTTTTTGGCTTCATTTTTTTTAAGCCATATATCTCATGAGGTGTACTTGGATACAAGTCACACAGATAAGTGATTCTTTTATTTTGATGAAGAAAGAACTTATCTGATTTAAAGCCTAAATTAGACATAGATTCTCTTAATTTTCTCATTTTCGGACTTGTACCCTCTCCAAATTCATAATTAATTGAAGATGTCTTACCGCTAGATTTAAGGAAATTATCCAGCCTTTCCTGAGTTTCATCTGAAAAATGGTAAGTCCCATAACCGACTGAATCTCCTAACTGTTCCCATTGAACTCTTTTTTTTGAATTCCCTGAAGGGATATCTATTTTGAGACGATTATATTGAGAGGAGCCAACGCCAAAAATACTTGTAGTTGTAATACATCTTAGATTAGAAGCTTTTCTGACCTTCCTACCTGCCATTTTAGTTAAAATTTGTCTATCAGAGTTTTTATATTTTTCTTTGAATATCTGTTGGGCTTCGTTTGAAGTCATTAATAAAGCAACTAACTTCCCAGATATTAAACTGTTATATGGGTGAACTGCTCCACATACACTCAGATCCATAATATCTGAATCAATAACTGATGTTTTTTTATCTAGAACGAAACTTCCTATTAGGCTTAAAAATTTGTTATTTTTGTCAACATCACTCAGTTGAAGTTTAAATTTTTTAGCGTCGCTTTTGAGTTCATCTAAAAGAATCTTTCTTTTAACTAACTTTCTCAATTTCTCTGCCCTTTTTGTTCTAAAAAGTAAAAAGTCCTGTTTGTTGAATATTTTCTTATCAATGCTCTTAAAATTTTCGTCTTCTTCACTTTGTTCAAGCAGAATTTGTCGTTCACGCCTTGCGTTTTCACTTATTAAACTAAGTTCCTCAAGGACTTTGTCATTAGGCTTTCTCCAATTTACCTTTGGTAAATCTCTACAATCAACCATATTTCTTGAATCTTTGATGCTTTGATCTATCCAGTTGATTATGGATTCAAGCGTTACTTTTTCTTTAACGGCAAAGTTAATGAATGACTTTTTGGTAAGGCATAATCTTTCATCTCTAGGGCCTAGGCCAATCACCGGACTAGCCATCATCGTAATTCCTATAATAGGATGATTAGGTCGAGCTCTGTTTCTTATAAGGAATCCTAACGATCTTCCTGGATTAGTTTTATATTCTAATGACCATGTCAATCTAAAGTATCTCCAGATATCTGATAACTTTATATTTGTGAATTCATCTCTTGTATTTGATGAAGCTTCTTGTATATAAGGATCTATTACAGAAACTAAGGGGTCATCATTTTTATGACTGTAGTTAGTTAAACATGCTTTGATAAGGTCTGATGAATTGTCAATAAGTAAATCTATTGGCTCTTTGCTTCTGGTTTTATCATGCATATTAAATATGAAATCTTGAATTGATTTTTTCCTAAATTGTTTTTCTACACCAATCAAATGACCTGCTCTTATTCTTTCTTTCGCCTCTTGAACTGTTTCGCCTTCAAGAGTCAAGCCTTTTGGGTTTACGTTAATTGCTAATCTTTTGTTGAGATCTTCTTCATCTCTTTCAGTTATTTCTATATTCCAACCTTGATCAGATAAATCAGCCAGAACAGATAAGGCTGTCGTATATCCTAGAGTTTGTTCTGAACCACTTTTATCTTTAATCTCTTCTCTAATCTGATCTGATAAACTCGAACTGGGGTTCTCCTTATTCAAGAAGATGCCCAATTTAACCGCCAGTCTATTATTAATTTGTTGAGGTAAATCTATATACATTATCGTTGCCTTGTGCCAGCCCGATTGGAGTTAACTTTATGTTAACTCCAATCATGCCATCACGTTGATAAGCTACTAGCTTGCTTTGGATAACTCTTTCTTAAGTTGTTTGAAAGAGTCATTTATCATAGAGGACCAGAAGCTGATTTCACGAGCATAAAAAGTCTCGTTCATATCATTGATATAGTACCTCTCAGCGAATGCCATCAAGAAAGCTTCAATGTATTGTCTGATATCACCATTCGAAGATGGATTCATATAAAAGTCTTTATAGAAAACATGAGCTGTATTAAGTTCAACTATTAGCTGATTTCCATAAGGTTCTATAAAGACAAAGTCACCACCAGGAACATTCCTTGTTCCATGCTTGAAGGTTCTCTCTTTATTGCTCATATCACCAGTGATATCTGCCTTAGCAGCTGCGATATTTTCTTCAGTCAGTTCCTGATTCTTTTCAGCGAGTTGCTGCTTTGCTACTTCAGTAACTTTCTCATCGCCTTTCTTCAATATGTGCTCTTCTTCAACTGGAAGAGGATTTTGAAAGGATGATGCTTCAGCAGATGCAACTTCAGATGGTCTTGGACCATCGTCAACTGACCTATCATGCTTATCTTTTTCAGCATCTTCTTCTTCGGCGCCTCTTTGCCTTAACTCAGTAAGCATTGGAAAAAACATCTTAGAGTTTTCTAAAATGTCCCAAACTTCTGCTTTGGGCATAGCTTGTTGTTTAGTAGTAGTAATACTAAACAAATTATCCAGTGAAGCATCGAAGTCAAGAATCACCTTGTACCAAGCATCATTATTTCCAAAGATTTTAATCGTATTCCTTGGAGCGTTTGGCCAAATTGGCGCAGGTATCCTTGAGATGCAATCGATAATCCTTCCATTTCTGGAAATGATAAAACCATTGTATTCTCTGGCAATACGACCTCTTGATTTATCAGATTGAGTAAATTTAGGTCCAAGATAAGCAAAGCTAACTCTAAGCTTTCCTTTTTGTCCTGTTATCTCATCATTAAGAGTGAATTCTTGAGGCGGCATTTGCACTGCCTTAAGACCCGCAACATCGTAAGCCACACCATTAGGATCAGAAAATGTTGGATCAATGGGTATAACCTTATCTTCACATACGCTCATACTTATCCTGTCTAGATACTTATGAAATGTTGCACCTAAATGATGAATAAGATGAGCTTTAAGTCCATTCAATGACTTATTGGTTAAGCAATGCCTATTGAGATCAGACATGACAACAATAGTTCCAGACTTGAAGCCACCAAAATCATCATCAGTGATTTTCTGAAGATGTTTTGGCAGTGCTTTGATAGAGGTTGCCTCTGGCATTAACATATCGCCTGTCTTCTTATCAGTGTATGCTCCCTTCGAGCAAGCATTAAGGTCAAATGACAATTCGTAGATCGGCTTACCAGGCTCTTTAGAGTAGACCGTCATAACGTTGCCCTGACTCATGCACGATGCAGGTAAGCCAAAACCGTATCTTCCAAATAGATCAGAAGAACCTTCTCTGTCTGTACCTCCAAAAGTCATTGCATATCTCAAGGTTACATCATCCATACCAAATCCATTATCAGCAAAGATTAATTCAGTTATTTGGTTTTTGTTATCACCATAACCGATTTCAATAGATACTTTTGATGCATTAGCTTCAATACTATTGTCAATAATTTCTGCAGCTGCTGAGCCGGTACTTTTATATCCAATACTTTGAATTGATCTCACAAACGCATCATTAGCTGCGATTGTGAACTTGGTTTTACTATCAACAAGTTTTTTGACAAAAGCTTCTCTTCTGTCTTTTTGCTTGTTTGTTGCTAAATTTTTTACGTTAACCATATTGACCTCCTATGCTGATACAGCAAATTTTTCAGGAGCATTTTGAATGTGTGCAGGCACAGCATTCTCATAACTATCTGATAGGTTAATATTTCTATCTTTAGATAAAAAGATATATTGGTTAGATGTAAAAAATAACATTCCTTTACATTTAATAGTGCCCAGAAGTTTGTAGGTCTTAGAGAGACTGAACTCAATCTTGTTTGCAGCCTCAGTAATAGTACAACCTTGATAGGCCATATAATCAAATAACAGATATTCTTCGTCAGTTAATTGATCTGAAAATTTCATTAATGAATTGGTATCCATAAATGAAAATAAGTTACATGTCTGAAGTACGTATCTAAACAATACGTCTTCGCTCGCTTTGTAGTTATACATAATTTTCTCCTAATGTATAAATTGTTTATTTATACCAGGAGTGTGTTAGATAGAAATTGTTTTTCTAACCAGTCAATTTTAGACCAGTACAACCAATTCCTGGCGGTTAAGGAAAGTTTAAAAACTTTCCAACAATTAATATACACTATCTTTGTTAAAATTTCTTCGCACTATGAAAAATATATACATAATTTTTAACAATAAAGATTTTAAGCCAGTATTCATAGGTAGTTCAGACTCAAATACAGCTAATTGCATTAAATCAGTTTTTTCAAATGCTATGAGTGAAAAAAAAGATATTTTATCGAATTGGGTAAACGTACAATGGCAGAATAATAATGAAGTCTTATTTCATGAACTGCATCACAATTTGAATGATGATGAAGCAAAACACTTTGAGCAAGAATGGCGAAAGAATCTAAGCAATCTTTTAAAGGGGAAGTCTTTATCGGAAATGTCTGAACAAGAGGAAAAACTTATTGCCGGCTTGAAGGATGTTTATTCTGAGGTTTCATAATTCTTCTGTGAAAAACTTTTTAAGTAAATTAAATATATCATCTCTTGTCTTAGTAAAAGCTGTTATTGATTGAACCTCACTATAATTGTTATTGTCTGGGTCTACATTTGCCCAATGAAGGACATTTGTTGATTCAGGAACAGCCGGACAGACCTCTTCAGCACAGAGAGTAATAACATAGTCAAGTTTATCCACAAAGTCTTTATCTATACTATTAATAGGTTTTGGTTTATTTGATGAAATATCAATACCTATTTCATTCATAACATAAATAGCATCTTCATGAATATTATCAGCTGGATCAGAGCCAGCACTTCTTATATCAAAATGTTTTGGAAGCATATCCTTAGCTAGACCCTCGGCAATTTGGCTCCTTGCTGAATTCCCAACACATAAAAAAAGAATATTCATTATTCAAAATTGTAGATTTTTTAATATAAGAGTATCTTATATCTTTTACGAAGAATTTTTAAAGTGATTAATAAAATTAGTTTAGCGAATATGGTTGGTAACCTTAATGGTCATCTTGGTGAGGATGACTACTCTGAACCTTTAGAAATACTCATTAATTCTGCTAATAAAAATAATAAATTTAATTTATTTGGTTCTATAGCTTTTAAAAATCAACTTAAAGACAGGCTAAAGGTTCGAAGTAAGTTATATCACTTTATAAAGGATAAAGATCTACCCTCTCCCGCAGATCCTATATTTGTAACAGGATTGCCCAGATCGGGAACAACGTTTTTATTTAACTTGCTAGCCCTTGATAGTGAACATAGATCACCAAGATATTGGGAAATCATGTCACCACTTCCTATTGTTAATAATGACTTTCAACTAAAAAAACGTGAATGGAAGATAAATGCCGAGCTTAAATTTGCAAGAACTATTATTCCAAAGCTTAAATCAATGCATCATATTAGAGCCCAAACTCCGGAAGAGTGCGAGCTTATTGCAACTATGAATGTAAGGAGTTTTGTTTATATGTGCATGGCAAATGTTCCTGAATATGTAGAATATCTTAAAGATTGTAGTTTTGAATCTGTGTTTATGTGGCATAAAAGATTCTTTCAAATACTCGAGTTAAACGGAAGGCCTAAAAGATGGTTATTAAAAGATCCTAGTCATATAGGTCATATTCCAGAAATATTATCTACGTATCCAAATGCAAAATTTATAAATATTCATCGAAATCCACTTGAATCAATTGGATCTTTTTGTAGCCTCACTAAAAATATTAGATCAGCATTTACAAAAAATGTAGATCCCAAGGAAGTTGGCAACATGGTGCTAGATTTTTGGCAACATAACTTAAACAGAGGTATTATTGAAAAACAAAAATTGTTACCAGATCAAATTGCTGACATTAGTTATACAAATTTTATAAAAGATCCTCTTAATATAATTAAAGATGTCTACGCAAAACTTGGAATTGATATGAACATAGAAACTGAAAATAAAATGAAGCAGTATCTTATTAATCAAAGTAACTTACAAAAAAAGCAACATACATATTCTTTATATGAGTTTGGTCTTAGCGATGAAAAAGTTAATCATCATTTTAAAAACTACATGATGAACTATGAATTTTAATGATAAAATTATCACTTAAATTTGAGCATCAATTTGAAAATCATTAAATTAAAATATTTTTTAGCTTTCTCAGTCCTAGCGATGCTCATATCTTGTTCTGACTTAAATGAGAGTGATTCAATTAATAATTCTATGGAGAAAACTATGACAAAAGTAACTATTAAAACATCAGTTGGTGATATACAACTTGAGCTCAATGATGAGAAAGCACCAATAACAGTTGAAAATTTTAAAACAATTGCTAATTCTGGTTACTATGAAGGAACCATATTTCACAGAGTCATTAATGGTTTTATGGTTCAAGGTGGTGGTCTGACAGCCGATATGAATAATAAATCAAGCGGCACTGCTCCAATACAAAATGAAGCTAATAATGGTTTGTCTAATGATAGAGGAACTATAGCCATGGCAAGAACAATGGATCCACATTCTGCAACTGGTCAGTTTTTTATTAACCATAAAGATAATGCTTTTTTGAATCATACTGGAGAGAATTCTCAAGGTTGGGGTTATGCAGTCTTTGGAACTGTAACTGAAGGCATGGATGTTGTTGATCAAATTGCTGATGTTGCAACCGGTACTTCAGGTGGACATCAAGATGTTCCGGTAGATGTTATAACAATTGAGTCTGTTACTATTAGTGAATGAAGCCACGCTTTATATCAGATATACATTTAAGTGAAGATACACCTCATTTAACTAATGCTTTTAAAGTATTTTTAAATAAATCTAAGGAAACTTGTACTCACCTCTTCATATTAGGTGACTTATTTGAAATTTGGATTGGGGATGATGATGATAATTCTTTTAATCAGGATATAAAGAAAGCTCTTCTTGATTTTACTACCGATGGTCCTAAAACATTTTTGATGCACGGCAACAGAGATTTTTTAATTGGTGAAGCTTTTGCAAATGAGGTTGGTATTTCCATGCTTCCTGATCCTTATACCCTTGATATCAATGGTTTGAAGACAATCCTTAGTCATGGAGATTTCTTATGCACTGATGATGTGGACTATATAGAATTTAGAGATGAGGTCAGGTCTGAAGAATGGCAAAAAAATTTCTTATCTAAAAACATTAATGAAAGAAATAAAATTGCAAAATCATTAAGAGCTGATAGTACAGATGCTACCTCTGAAAAATCTTTTGAAATCACAGATGTAAATCTTGGAACGGTAAATAACTTCATCCAAGAAAATAAACCACATATTTTTATCCATGGTCATACTCATAGACCAAAGATACATGAGCATGGTTCATGTAAAAGAATTGTTCTCGGGGATTGGGATAAATCTGGCTGGATGGCTTCTATTGAAGGTGATTCATACAATCTTCAAAAAATCTAAAAACTATATTGTTCTAATTTAAATTATACTGTATATTTATACAGTATTTATTAATTCCTATGAAAGTTAACTATATCGGAAAAATTTCTGAAGAAAATCTGCCGGCAATATTTGTGCCCTATTTTCTTGAATCGGTCCATGCAGGGTTCCCCAGCCCTGCTAGTGACTATATTGAAAGTCCTATAGATCTGAATAAACACTTGATTAAGAATGGAGCTGCAACTTTTTTAGTGAGGGCTCAAGGTCAATCTATGATTGGTTCTGGTATTACTGATCAGGCAGTTCTTATAGTTGATAGAAGTATTAAACCATCTCATAACAGCATTGTTGTTGCGACAATAGACGGTGAGTTTGTATGCAAGAGATTAAAATTAAAACCGAGAATGTGTTTGATGCCAGAGAATCCAGACTACCCTCCTATATTTGTAAACCATGGTCAAGAATTAGAAATAGTAGGAACTGTTACAGCTGCGATCAATAAATTCTGATGGCTTTCGCTCTTGTAGATTGCGAAAGCTTTTATGCGTCCTGTGAAAGAATCTTTCGTCCTGATTTAAAAAATATACCTATTGTTGTTCTTTCTAATAATGATGGATGTGTTATTGCAAGAAGCACAGAAGCAAAAAGAATGGGTATAGGTATGGGAGTACCTTGGTTTAAAGTAAGAGATTCTTTTCTAAAAGAAAATGGAAAAGTATTTTCATCAAATTTTACTTTTTATGGTGATATCTCAGCTAGAGTAATGAACATTCTAGAAGGGTTTGTTCCTAGAGTTGAGATATATAGTATAGATGAGGCTTTTTTAGATCTAGATTCTTTAAGACAAAACTATAATTTATATGATTTTGGATGTCATATGAGAGGGCTTGTAAAACAATGGACTGGAGTTCCAGTTCGAATAGGCATAGCACCCAATAAAACACTAAGCAAAATTGCAATCAATGAAATTAAGAGAAGAAATATTCCAACATCGGTATTACATTTATCAAATAAAGATCAGATTAAAAATGCTCTAAAACATACATCAGTACATAAAGTATGGGGAGTAGGAAGAAGATTAAATGATCATTTAAATGCTGCTGGTATCAATACAGCTTTAGAACTTTCAGAAATTAGTCCTCAAAATATTAGAAGAAGGTTTAGTGTAGTTTTAGAAAGAACCGTTAGAGAGCTTAGAGGTGAGAGATGTTTAAATATTGAAGATGATATTTCTTCAAAAAAACAAATAGTGGTCAGCAGAAGTTTTGGTGAAAGAGTTTCTAATCTTGAAACTTTAAAACCCATAGTTAGTAATTTTGCTGTGCGTGCTTCAGAAAAACTACGGAATGAGAAACAAAAATGTTCTCAAGTGTCTGTGTTTGTGAGAACAAGTCCTTTCAATAAAAATAAACCTCAACATACAGGAATGAAAACAATAGAATTATTTACTCCAACAAGTGATACACGAGATATTCTTACAGCAACTAAAAAGGGCTTACTTCCAATTTTTAGATCAGGGTATGACTATGCAAAAGCTGGAATAATTTTAAATAGATTTTCTAATGAGCAAACTAGACAATATTCATTATTTAAAGACCCGAATGAACCAAAAGAGAATACAAGGTTTATGAAGTATATTGATCAGATGAATGCTTATGAAACTCAAATTTACTATGCATCACAAAATACAAAAAAATGGTCACCTATGAAACAAAATATGACCTCTCCCAAATACACAACAAACTGGTATGAGCTTCCTAAAGTAAATTAAACGATGAAAAAATTGAATAAGAGCAGGCAAGTAAGAGGCGGTATGTATTGGCCGAAATGGTATAAAACAGGATCAGATTATACGAAAATAGATCTACAACTATGGGATATTCGTTTAGTGCTGGAAGACTTAAAGAGTAGATTGGTATTTAGTCATCTTAGATTAAAGCATGCGGTATTAGTCATGTCCTCAAAACAGGAAAAAGCAGAGTTAAGATTTCAAAAAAGAATTTTAGACGAGCATATAAAGCAAATTGATAAATTATTAGAGGAGAATGAATACCTGAAAAGAGATAATTTTAAAAAAGAATATGGAGAAACTTATTATGATTTTTGATTACTAAGCATTTTCCCAATAAGAAAGAGTTAAAGAGTTAATCTTTTCTTTATGCCTGTCATCCAAGAGCTCCATAAATAATTTATAAAATGTATCTGCATCATCATCAGATATTAATAATCTTAATGATTTAATAACCCTAGTTACTCTGAGGTAATTATGATCATGCTTTCTTCTCCAATGAGAATTTCTTTCTAAAAACCTTAGGAACCATTTAGAAGATTTAATAATATTGGTTTTTGCTAAGTGATTAGATTTAATATTAATGATGCTGCTCTCTGTATTTAAATAGTAATCATGGAAGACGGATTCACTTCGTTCGTTAAGTGGGAAAAGTAATTGAATAAAATCATGGGTATGCTCAATATCCTCATCTGAAAAATTCCAAATATCATTCAAGAATCTATCTTTGTAATCAGGCTCAGCATTTATTAAAAAATTTTCAAAATTCATAGTTAAATTAATATATATTTATTTCTACTCCTTAACGTATCAGGATTAGAAATGTTACAAAATATTTAGATTAAATCTAATGCAAAGCTCTTTAAAACATCAATATCTATGATTTTTAGGGCTTTTTTATTAGTTCTTTTAAGATAGATTTTAGGCGCAAAGCCGCATTCATAAGCTTCTTTCCATCTTTCAGCACACAAACACCATGAATCGCCCTCTTTTAGACCTGGAAAGTTAAATTCTGGCCTTGGAGTAGATAAATCATTACCTCTATTCTTAGAAAAATCTAGAAAATCGTCTGTAATCTGTGCGCAAACAACATGAAGTCCACGATCTAACTCATCAGTTCTACAGAATCCATCTCTATAAAATCCAGTAACAGGATTTGAGCAACATTCCTCTATAGAGTCACCAAAAATATTAGTCTGCTTTGTCATCTTCTAATTCTTTTTTATACTTTTCATAATCTTCCCAGTCATGAGGGGTTCCAACATTCTGTATTCCATTCTTTGCTCTGAATAAACTTTTCGTTCTAAGCTTAGTCATATCTTCTTCCTTACCGAAGATTTTATTCCACCCCTCTTCAAACATCTTAGTAAGATTTCTTTTTGACATTTTATGATTTAAATTCACAAGTCATTCTTGCAACCACTTCGCCTTCAACTGCTAGATTCAATTTAGCCCTTCCTTCCATTGTTCCAGATACTGTACATTGTTCGATACTCTCTTCAACAATCATTCTGACAATTTGTTTTAATTCAGCAACAGACAATTCACTGACCTTTCTATCTGCATCGTCGTCAGCAAAAAATAATGATGAAAAGAGAACAGAAGATAATATTAAAAATTTCATTTAGACCTCGTATAAAAATAATTAGTAATTTTTATTATATTAATTAATGCAAATATTGGTATCATATTTTTGATGAAAAATTCAAAAGTTTTATTTAATGAAAAGTGTGGGATTTGTAATTTTGAGATTAAGCATTATAAAAAAAGGTCGCAACTAGAATTTGAAGATTGTAGTGCTATGGATGATAAATATCTTAAAAAACTTCATGTTGTTTTTGAGGATGGAAAAGAATTGTCTGGAGTTGATGCTTTTATATATGTATGGGAAAGAACAAATGGATACAACTGGCTTGCAAAGATTGTAAGCCTCCCAGTTATTATTCAGCTAGCAAAAATATCCTATTTTTTTCTAGCGTACATCTTATATTGGAGATATAAATTTTTAGTTAAATGAGAATGATAATCATATTGATTATCATTAAAAAAATACCTTATATCAGTAGTTTACATAATATTTAATATCATTATAATCTAGTTTAATACATTTTAATAATGGAGTTTAATAATGGAAAGAAATGAGATAAATTCGAAAGAGGTTTGTGATGTTCTAAATGAGATCATGGAATATGAGCTTGCAGGTGTAGTTAGATATACTCACTCCTCTATGATGGTAAGTGGGCCATATAGACTTCCGATTGTAACTTTTTTAAAAGAACAAGCAGCTGAGTCTTTGATGCATGCGCAACTTGCTGGTGAAAAAATTGCAGGATTAGATGGTCATCCAAGTCAGAAAATTGCAAAAATTAAAGAGACAAATAGACACACTATTAAAGATATTCTCGAAGAGAGCTTAGAACATGAACTCTATGCACTCAATCTATATAAAAAATTATTATCATCAGTTGAAAATAAATCAATTTATTTAGAGGAATATGCGAGAGCTCAAATTGGAGAAGAAGAGCAACACTCACTTGAACTAAAAATAATGCTCAAAGATTTTAGTTAAGTTTTAAAATATCTTTCGTGATGTGCCTCAGAAAGCTTAAGTAGCTCATCATTAATTTCATCTTTAATAGTTTTAGGATTAAAGTGATTCAAACTTTTTATACCAAAGTTACCTAAAGGAAATTCTTGAGATCCAGCTGCTCTAAATAAATCAAAGATCCATGTAAGAGGATCAAGGGAGTGATTAAAGTTAATTGCTTTTTCATCTAACTTATTTGCTAGCAATTCAGAATCTATGATTTCAAATCTGCTTTGAAGAATTTGTATCTTAAATTGCTCTAATCTATTGTTTATTATTTCTCTTTCTTCTAGTGAATATTTAGTCCAACTTACAATTTCATGTGAAAATCTTTTACAACCCTTACAAACCTCATCACCAAATGTTGTTGAACAGATACCTAAACAAGGTGTTGATGATCGTTTTTTTTGAAGCTTGGCCATAAAGCAAAATAATAACCTATTTTTAAATAAATTTTACCTATTTAGTGGCTATCTTTAGCTATAAGAGTAAAATAAGGCCATCGGAGACCAGACGATGTTAAAAAGTTATAAAAAACACGTTCAAGAAAGGGCTGATTTAAACATTCCGCCCCTACCCCTTGATGCCGATCAAACATCTCAACTCGTTGAATTGCTTAAATCAGAGCATGATGAATCAGATTTTCTTTTAAATTTGTTCAAAGAAAGAGTTCCTGCTGGAGTTGATCAAGCTGCATATGTAAAAGCTGCTTTCTTGGCAGATATTTCAGAAGGAAATGCCTCCAGTCCCTATATTGATAATATTGAAGCGGTTAAAATTCTTGGAACAATGTTAGGTGGATACAATATTCAGCCTTTGATCAAATGTCTTAAAAATGATGAGTTGGCAGCAACAGCAGTTGATACTCTCAGCAAGACATTATTAATTTTTGACGCATTTAATGAGATCTTCGAACTTTCAAAAACTAATAAATATGCAGAACAGGTTATAAAGAATTGGGCTGATGCAACTTGGTTCACTGATAAACAAGATTTACCTAAGAAAATTAAATTAACGGTATACAAAGTATCTGGTGAAATTAATACAGATGATCTTTCTCCTGCTCCAGATGCATGGTCAAGACCAGATATACCTCTTCATGCCCTAGCAATGTTTAAGATGCCAAGAGCTGGATTAAGTGATCCACTTGAAACTATTGATAAACTCAAAGAAAAAGGCAATCCATTGGTTTTCGTAGGCGATGTTGTAGGCACTGGTTCATCAAGAAAATCTGCAACTAATTCTGTGCTTTGGCATATGGGTGACGAAATACCTTGCATACCTAATAAAAAAGAAGGTGGATTTTGTTTTGGTGGAAAAATTGCACCAATATTTTTTAATACCTTAGAAGATTCTGGAGCATTTCCAATTGAAATGGATGTTTCACAGATGATAATGGGCCAAGAAATAATATTAGAGCCTTTTGCAGGTAAGGTTACTGATGCTAATACAAACGAAGTGCTATCAGAATTTACACTAAAAACTGATGTAATTCTTGATGAGGTTCGTGCAAATGGCAGAATACCTTTAATAATTGGCAGACAGTTAACTGATAAAAGTAGAGAAGCTTTAGATTTAGGTACCTCTGATGTCTTTAGAAGGCCTAGTGCTGAGGATGAGTCAACAAAAGGCTTTACTCTTGCTCAAAAAATGGTTGGAAAGGCTTGCGGAGTTAAGGGTGTTAGAGCTGGGACTTATTGTGAACCAAGAATGTCTACCGTTGGTTCTCAAGATACAACCGGACCAATGACAAGAGATGAATTAAAAGAATTAGCTTGTCTTGGATTCTCAGCAGATTTGGTTATGCAATCCTTTTGTCATACAGCGGCATACCCCAAACCAGTTGATATTGAAACTCAACATAATCTTCCTGATTTTATTATGAATCGTGGTGGGGTATCCCTTAGGCCTGGTGATGGAATAATACATTCATGGATGAATAGAATGTTATTACCTGATTGTGTAGGAACTGGTGGTGATAGTCATACAAGATTTCCAATTGGTATTAGCTTTCCAGCTGGATCAGGATTAGTTGCTTTTGCAGCTACACTTGGTGTGATGCCATTAGATATGCCTGAATCTGTATTGGTAAGATTTAAGGGTGATATGCAGCCAGGTATAACTCTACGAGATCTTGTAAATGCTATTCCATATGCTGCTATTCAAAGAGGACTTTTAACAATCGATAAAGATAATAAGAAAAATATTTTTTCAGGAAGATGTTTAGAAATTGAAGGTCTGCCAAATATGAAGGTAGAACAAGCTTTTGAATTATCAGATGCATCAGCAGAAAGATCAGCATCAGGATGCACTGTAAGATTAAATAAAGAACCAATTATTGAGTACCTCAATTCAAATATCGTTATGCTGAGATGGATGATAGCTTCAGGCTATGGTGATATAAAAACTTTAGAAAGAAGAGCTCAGGCTATGGAAGAATGGATTCTGAATCCAGAATTGCTAGAGCCTGATGAAAATGCAGAATATGCCGAAGTCATTGAGATAGATCTAAATAAAATAAAAGAGCCTCTTCTTGCATGCCCCAATGATCCAGATGACATAAAGCCTTTATCAGAAGTTGCTAGTACTAAGATTCAAGAAGTATTTATTGGCTCCTGTATGACAAATATTGGTCACTTTAGAGCTGCAGGTACATTGCTAGAGAAGTATAGCGGCATTAAGGCAAGATTATGGATTGTACCTCCAACAAAGATGGATGAGAAGCAACTTATTGAAGAAGGTATATATAATATATTTGGCGTTTCTGGTGCAAGAACTGAGTTGCCAGGGTGCTCGCTTTGTATGGGAAATCAGGCAAGAGTTCTAGCAAATTCAACAGTGGTGTCTACATCAACAAGAAATTTTCCAAATAGACTTGGTGATGGCGCAAATGTTTTCCTTGCATCTGCTGAGCTTTCTGCTATTTCTGCACTACTAGGTAAATTACCAACCGTTGAAGAGTATCATAAGTACATGGCGGACATTAATCCTCTGTCTGATGAGATTTATAAGTATTTAAATTTTAATGAATTAGAAAGTTATGTTGCGAGTGCGAATTCTGCTGATATTCCAGCAATAAATATAGTTAACCCTTAACCGCTTGCTTTAGACTTTTCTCTTTGTATTTTTAGTTCATCTTTTCTAGAATTTTCAAGATCTTCAAGATAGTTTTCAACTAATGGAGTAATGTATTCTCCGGTAAATATAGAAGTCTCAAACTCACCAATGTCTGGATTGCCAGATTGAGTTGTTTCAATTAAATCTTCTAATGTCTGATAAATTAACCAATCTGCATTTATTTCTTTGGTTACCTCTTCATGAGTTTTATTTGATGCTATTAATTCAGATGTAGCTGGCATATCAATTCCATATAAGTTTTGATATTTAATTGCAGGTGCTGCTGATGCAAAATATACTTTGTTGGCACCTGCATCTCTTGCCATTTCAATAATTTTTTTACTAGTTGTGCCCCTTACTATTGAATCATCAACTAAAAGAACGTTCTTACCTTGAAATTCCAAATCCAAGATATTTAGTTTTCTTCTCACAGATTTTTTTCTTTCTTCTTGATAAGGCATAATAAAAGTTCTTCCAATATATCTATTTTTAACAAAGCCTTCTCTGTATGGAATATCCAAGTCAACTGCTAATTCATGAGCTGCTATTGTAGAGCTATCTGGTATAGGTATCACCACATCTATGTCATGATCTGGTTTGGTTTTTTTAATTTGTTGAGCTAATTTTTTACCCATTCTCATTCTTGCCTTGTAAACAGAAATCTCATCAATTTTTGAATCTGGTCTTGAGAAATATACATATTCAAAAATACAGGGTCTTTTAATAGGATTGTCGGCACACTGTTGAGAAAAAAGTTTACCATTTTTGTCTATGAAGACTGCCTCTCCTGGATCAACATCTCTTAGTTTGGTGAACCCTAATGAAATAAATAATGCATCCTCTGAAGCGATCACATATTCGTCTCTGTTTTCTCCTTTTCTAATCCCTATTGATAATGGTCTTATCCCATTATTATCTCGAAAAGCAAGTAAACCATGGCCAGTTATAAGTGCTAAAACTGCATAAGCACCATCACATCTAATATGAGTTTTAGAAACTGCTTTAAAAATGTGTTCAGCGGTTGGATAAATTTCTCTTTGTTTACCTAATTCGTGAGCAAAAATATTAAGCAAAACCTCTGAATCAGAATCGGTTTGTAGGTGACGCATTTCTGCATGAAACAGTTCATTTGAAAGTTGTTTTGCGTTGGTTAAATTTCCATTATGAGCAAGGCTTATGCCATAGGGAGAATTTACATACATTGGTTGGGCAAATTCTTTACCATTACCACCAGCAGTTGGGTATCGAACATGACCTATTCCATAGTTACCAATAAGTTTTTCCATGTGTTGCTGTTGGAATACATCTCTAACATAACCCATAGACTTTCTTGTGGTTAATTTATCATCTTGATCACACACAGTAATGCCTGCAGCATCTTGGCCTCTATGCTGAAGCATTAAAAGAGAATCGTATATTTCAGCAGCTACATTTGTCTCAGCTGAAATTCCAACTATTCCACACATTAAGAATCCCCGTCTTTAGTGTTTTCCTTATTTGGTTCTGGAATCAGTTCGTCTTTTAAAGGTTCTATTATTTCCAGAGCCTCCTCTACAACATCTTTATTATCTATCAAATCTCTGAAATATGCTTCAATTTCTGGGGCATATTTCTGGATTAAAGGTGTGATCTTAGAATTAGTTATTAAATCAGTGGTTTTAAGATTTGAGGGCAATAGTAAAAAGATTACAAATAAAAAGATTAAGCCTCTTGATAGACCAAATAAGACTCCAAGAAATCTATCAAAACCCGATGCACCAGACCACTTTATAAGTTTGCTTATAAATTTAATCACCAAGCCTCCAACAAAAATAAACACAATAAATACAAATATGTAAGAAATAATTTTTGAGGCCTCTTTGTTGCCAATAATCTCATTAATTTGTGGTGTAGCAAGATGCTCTAAACTAATTGCTGCAATGAATGCCGCAGCCCATAAAAATAATGAGAGAAATTCCTTAGTAAAGCCTCTTGAAAATGAAATAAGTCCCGAAGCTATGAGCACAATGATAATAAACCAATCAGCAAAGTTTAAACCTAAAGCTTCCACTTAGATATTTCCCCTTTTTTTGATTCAGATAAGTCCTGAATTAATTTAATATTATTTACAATATCATCTTCTGTTAAGAAAGGTCCAACATATACTGCAAATAATTCTTTTTTGTCTCCAAAGGGCTCAATAAATGATGGAAGACCACCATTATTAATTTTATCCTTCAAATTGTTGGCATTCTTTTTTGACGACAAAATATGAGCCCTGTAAACAAAAAAATCAAAATCTGATTCAGAGAAATTCCTAAATCTCTCATTGGGAGATAGTTCATTTGGAATAACGTTAGAATCTTCAATTAGGTTAGGTATTTCAGTATTTTGCACTGACAAAATTGTATTGGAACTATCGGAACTATTTTTGTTTGGATAAAATACAAATATAAAGGATAAAAATATTCCTAAAAATACTGTTAACCCTATAAGCCTTTCAGTTTTCAATATTATTTTTTAATAGACTTGATTAAATTTGAAGTTTGGACAATCTTATTCTTAAAGAATAATTCATGATTTTCTTCCACAACATCCAAATCATATAAATAATTAGCCATAATTCCGTAAGATTGAGATAAGCCTTTTGAAGAAAGGTCAGCATTTAAGTTTACTCTTTCTAGACTGGCTCCATTACCGATATGAAATCTTGCAACAGGATCATTTGGCATCCTATCTGATCTATTTGATTCAGTTAAGTATCTAACTGTTTGTTTCATTAATTCATCATTACTACAATTTTTATCTGAACACCTTTCAAAAGTAATAGGAGCATATTCTTCCATCCACTTCATTAGGCCAGGAAGTGGAGATAACGTTTGAAACTGATTAAGTTCCGGTAATTCTCTCTTTAGATTTTTTGCTACTTTTTTAATTAAAAAATTACCAAAAGAGATTCCCAATAGGCCATTGTGACAGTTAGAGATAGAATAAAAAATTGCTGTATTAGCGTCTTCAATATCTATTTCAGTTCTATCAATTTTAATAATTTCTTCAATTGATTTTGGTATGTCTTCACAAAGCGCAACCTCAACAAAAATAAGAGGATCATTGGGTATTAGAGGATGAAAGAAGGCGAAGCACTGTCTGTCAGATGGAGCAAGTCTAGCTCTTAGATCATCCCAAGAATTTATTTCATGCACAGCCTCATATTCAATAATTTTTTCAAGAATATTTGCTGGAGTCTCCCAATCAATTTTTTCTAAAACTAAAAAGGATGGATTAAACCAGTATTTAAATAAATTTAATAAACCCGAATCAAAAGTTTTTAAATCTGGTTCTTTTAATGATCTGATTCTTTCTCTTAATTTTACCAATCTAAATGTTCCATTAGTTGTTGAGTTTAATCGCCTAAACAATTCAATCCATTTTGGTTCGGAGGAAGAGCGTATTTTCTTTAAATTTTGTTCGTTTTTTTCAGATGAATATATCTTTACGTCTTTCAATAGTTTTTTTGTATCAATATCATAATTTAATAAAAGATTTTTAAGGAACTTTATTAAACTTTTATCATCTTGTTTTTCAATGAGATTTAACAAATGTTCAGCATATACTATCGATGAGACTTCACCTGATGTTGACATTACTGATTCAACAGCTTTATTGATATCGTCATGAAGATTTCCAAAACTCTTTAGACCGAAGCGATTGAGACGCTTGGTGCTCTTCATTACCGAAGATAAAATGTTTTGAAAGAAACTCATATTAAAAAATTCATGATATTGCCTGTTTTAATTCAGAAATATATTGCCCTATTCTATCAAATTCTTTGGTTTGAGAGTTTTCTTCAATCATTTTAACTATAGAGGAGCCAACAATAACTCCATCAGAACAACTCGATAATAATTTTGCATCTTCTGGAGACTTGATTCCAAAGCCCGCAAGTGTTGGAACAGATGCATATTTTTTTATCTCTTCAATGTTATTAGTTATTTCATTTATATTTAAATTAGATGCGCCTGTAACTCCCCTCAAAGTAACGTAATATACAAATCCAGTGCTATTTTCTGCAATTGATTTAATTCTATCTTTATTGGTGGTTGGTGAAATTAATGAAATTGTATTTATATTTTGATTTCTTATTCCATAATCAGCCAAATTTAATTCGCCAGGTATATCCACTACAAGAATTGAATCTACTGAATCTTTTTTATTTTCCTCAATTAAATTTTTGTGAGACAAGAAAGTATTGAGATATCCCATCAAAACAATTGGAGTATTGTTATCTATCTCTCTAAACTTTTGAACCATTTCAAAAATTGATGTTAAGGAAATATCTTTTGCTAAAGCCCTATCATGAGCTTTTTGTATTATTGGTCCTTCTGCAATTGGATCTGTAAAAGGAACCCCAATTTCAATAACATCAACACCGGATTCAATAAATAATTGCATTAATTGAAGTGTTGTTTCTATATCAGGGTCGCCAGCAACAAGATAGGCCACCAAAGCTTTTTTATTTTGTTTTTTTAAATCTGTTAATCTTTTAGTTAATCTGTTCAAAACTTTATGCCATCTATTTCAGCTACAGTATTAATATCTTTATCTCCTCTACCTGAAACGTTCACAATAATGTTCGAATTTGAGTCAAATTCTTTCATTAGAACGTCTAAATATGCGAGAGCATGCGCTGTTTCAAGTGCTGGGATGATTCCCTCAAGTTCTGAAACTTCATGAAATGCTTTTAGAGCTTCGTCATCGGTAACAGCCACATATTCTGCTCTACCTGAATCTTTTAACCAAGAATGCTCTGGACCTACTCCAGGATAGTCTAAACCAGCTGAAACTGATTTTGTATCTTTGACTTGACCAGAATTATCTTGCATTAAATAACTAAGGGCTCCATGAAGAACTCCAGGGGTTCCATCGTTCAATGGTGCTGCATGTTCGCCGGTTTGAACACCCTCACCACCTGCTTCAACTCCGATTAATCTTGTTTCATTTATATTTATAAATGGATAAAAAGCACCCATTGCGTTTGATCCACCACCAACACATGCCACTATTGCATCTGGCATCTTATTAAATAAATTTTGAGACTGGGAAATCAGTTCCTCGCCAACAACTGAATTGAAGTCTCTGACTATCATAGGATACGGATGCGGTCCTGTTACGCTTCCAATAATATAATAAGTATCGTCGACATTTGTTACCCAATCTCTTAAAGCCTCATTTAATGCATCTTTTAAAGTTGCTGAACCAGAATCAACTGAATGAATTTGTGCACCCAAAAGCTTAATTCTATAAACATTTGGAGATTGTCTTTGAATATCTTCAGCACCCATATAGATATGGCATTCAAGTCCAAGTCTTGCCGCGACAGCTGCAGTAGCTACACCATGCTGACCGGCACCAGTTTCTGCAATTATTCTTTTTTTACCCATGTGCTTTGCAAGGAGTATTTGACCAACTGTATTATTAATTTTATGAGCCCCTGTATGATTTAAGTCCTCTCTTTTAAACCATATAGAACCAGTGCCGTAATGATTAGTAAGTCTTTTAGCAAAATATAAAGGGGAAGGTCTACCTACAAATTCTGAAAGATCTTTATAAAATTGTTTTTTAAAATTCTCATCATCTTTTAAATTATTGTATGTGCTTTCAAGCTGCTCAAGTGCGTACATGAGTGTTTCTGGCACAAACTTGCCTCCGTAATCACCAAAAAAGCCATTCTTGTCTGGCAAACTCTGTTTGTTAGATTTCATGATTATAAATGTCTAAAATTTCATTAATTAATTTTAAATCTTTCACACCTGCAGAAGATTCAACACCCGAATTAATATCAATACACCAAGGATTAATATTAATAGCATTATGTACATTTTTAATATTAATTCCACCTGAAACAATAATTTTCATATCTAAAGTTTTTATATTTTCCAGCAGGTGCCAATCAAATGATTTTCCAGTTCCGCCATACTTACCTTTTTCATAATTTTCAAGCAAAATAGCTGAAGCATCATGATATTCTGATATATTTTGAATGCTAGATAAGTCTCTCACTCTAATCACTTTCCAAAAATCCTTATTAAACGACTTACAAAATTCATTTGTCTCGTCTCCATGGAATTGTAATACTGGATTATCAAAATAAGATGAGGTCTCTTCAATTAAGCTTCTAGAAGCATTCACATATACACATACTGGTCTTTTTTCTTTTAAATCAATATCCTTTAATTGTTGTAATAAATTATTCGAAACATTTCTTAAACTGTCTTGATAAAAAATAAATCCGATAAAATCTATCTCTTTTATAATAATTAATTCATTTAAGGTTTTTAACTCATTGATTCCACAGATTTTAATTAAAGGTTTCATCATGCTTTTAATCTATCAAATATGGATGATTCAAGGCTATCAATTCTGAGATTATCTGAATAGGTTGGTCCCAAAAAGAAAAGCCCTCTTGATGGAGATGTTTTTCCAGCAAAACTTCGATCTTTTTTCATAATGATTTCAGAAATAGAAAAATTATTTTCTTTTTTTGCGATATCGATTAATGTTCCAACCATTATCCTGACCATGTTCTGTAAGAATGCATTTGCAGATATCGTAATAATAATAAAATTATTTATTTTTTGGATATCTACATTAGAAATGGTTTTTATAGGATTCTTTGAATTACAGCTTGAGCTTTTAAAAGAAGTAAAGTCGTGTTCACCTTTGAACATTTGTAATTGATTTATCATGATGTCTATATCAAGTTTATTTGTTACCCAGTGAGAAAATCTATCAAAAAATAATGGTTTGTTTTTTGAATTATAAATCACATAAGAATATTTTCTTTCTTTTGCAGAAAATCTTGAATTAAAATCAATCGGCACTTCAAATACTTTTTTAACTGAGATTGTTTTTGGTAGATTTGAATTTATACCATCTATCCAATTCTTATGATCTCGAAGAATATCTGTCTCAAAATCAAAAACCTGTGATAAAGCATGAACACCTGCGTCTGTTCTGCCTGAATAATTAATTGATATATCTGATCCTTCTACTTTTTTTATAGCATTTTCTATTTGCTCTTGAATTGTAATGGCATTAGTTTGACGCTGAAAACCAGAAAAATTTGTTCCATCATACTCAAGTGTAAAAGCTAGTCTCACTGCTGATCTATTTTATTTAATATATTATTTGCTTGGTTTTTAATTTCATCATTATCAGAGTTTTTTAATATGCTTGATAAGATTTTTTTTGCATTATCTTTATCATCCATCTCAAAATAAGTCACAGCTAAATCTAACTGTTGTTGATCTCTATTATTTTCAATACTTAAGCCTTGAGGGAGTCCTGATAGCATGGAATCATCATCTTTGGCTTCTTCGAAATCATATTCTTGATTTTTGAGATTTTTAATATTTCTCAATTGAATAAATATCAGTGCAAGTAATGCTCCTGAAGCCAGAGAAATTAAAGATATAAATATCAAATCAAATATTTCAAAACTACTATTGTTTTTTGGCTCAGATTCTTCAACTTGATCAAGTAATTCCTTTACAGCATTGCTTTCTATACCTAATGATATTTCTTTAGTATTTTCTTTTATAAAGTCCTCAGGGTCAGATGTCTCATCAAACGATAATATTGAAAAATCTTTTTCAGGTTGGTCTATTTTTTTGTCCTGATCGGCCTCAACAATAATTGTGGGAGCAGTCAAAACCAGTAAAGATTTTGTTGCAGAAGAAAAACCTTTAGCAAATGTATCATTCATATTTAGAATTGAATCTTTAGCAAATTGATATGAAATATCTTCAATCTCATTAATAGTTGGAACAGAAATATCAATGTCCTTTCTTATTAAATTTATATTGTCATTTATAAAAGCCTCTTTGTTACCAAGATATATAGACCACATGATTTGATATATGGAAATGTTTTCATTAGCGCCTTTAATCTTTTTTGCCATACTCCAAACAGTTGTAATATCTGATCCTTTAAATACTTCTGGAAATTTTTCTCCTTCAGATGCTAGCTCTTCATTTCCTTTAATTGAAAATTGTTCTGATTTGTTTACATTTGAATTTTGTTTAAATTTCTCTCTTACGGGCTCTTGATAAAAATTTCTTAACTTTGATGGTAAAAAAATAAAGATATCTTTTGTATAGCTATCTTTAATTTGTATCTTGAAACTAAAATAATCTTCTTGATAACTTTCAGAAAGAATTATCTTAAATGTCTGATAATTTTCAAAATCTTCAATTAAGGTATAAGCAATATCATTCTCATTAATTAGATTTGGTGTTTTATATTCATATAAAACAACATCTCCATCTTTAATATTGTCATTCTGAATTTTGAGTTCTATAACTCTTTGATCTTGGGAATTTAGACTAATATTTGGTGAAGATAAAAAAATATCTGCATAGATATTAAATGGGCAGACTAAAATAATTAATGCTAAAAATCTCAACACAATTTATTATCTAAGATTAGGGTTTCAATTATTTGAACAGCGTTAAGAGCGGCACCTTTGCCATAAACATTATCAGCAACTATCCACATCGATACCCAATTTTCATTATTAATAGTTTGTGTCCTAACTCTTCCAACAAAAACATCTTCAGTATCATCTGCATTTTCAAGTGGAGTCGGGTATTCTAATTCATCAGGATTATCTATTAATTGTATTCCAGGCGATTTAGATAAAAGATCAAAAATGTCTTCTTTATTAATAGCTTTCTTTGTTCTAAAAAAAATAGCCTCTGAATGTCCATTGATAACCGGCACTCTAACGCAAGTCGCCTGAACTTCAATATTTGGATCAAGAATCTTTTTTGTTTCCCATGCAACTTTCATCTCTTCTTTCGTAAAATCATTCTCAAGAAAAATATCGCATTGAGGTATCACATTAAAAGCTATTTTCTTTGGATAAACCTTTGCTTTGATAGAATTATCAATAACTTGATTTTTAAGCTCCTCTACAGCTTCTTTTCCAGTCCCTGAAACAGCCTGATAGGTTGCTACATTTAAAATATCTACCTCAAATTTCTTATGAATCGGATCTAAAACCATCAAGAGTTGTGAAACAGAGCAGTTAGGATTTGCAATCAGAGTGGGTTTATTGATACCACTAAGAATCTTTCCATTAATCTCTGGAATAATTAAAGGGATATTTTCTTCATATCTAAATTCTGAAGATAGGTCAATCACATAGACTCCCTTACTCACAAATTCATTTGCATACTTTCTTGCAACTTTTGATCCTGCTGACAAGATTATTAAATGAGCTTGGGTACAATCAAAATTAGCAGCATCTTCTATTGTAAGATTTTGCTTGTTGAAAATGATTTCTTTGCCAACTGAAGAAAATCCAAGAGGATAAAAATTATTTATATTTATTTCTCTTTTTTCTAATAAAGAAATTATCTTACCGCCAACAACTCCTGATGCTCCTATCAAAGCTATATTTATTTTATTAGTCATTGTTTATTATTTTAATAATCTTTTCTGCAACATCTGAAGTCATTAGATAATTATCATCTGTTGAAATGTCTATTGTTCTATGGCCAACTTGTATGAATTTTTTAATTGCTTCATCGATCTTATCAGAGATTTTTTCTTGGTTAAGAGAATACCTTAAAGCCATTGATAAAGAAGATATCATAGCTAAAGGGTTAGCCAAATTTTTTCCTGCTATGTCAGGCGCGCTCCCATGACAAGGTTCAAACATACCTTTAAATGAACTATCTAATGAAGCAGATGGCAGCATGCCAATTGAACCAGTTAGAGTAGCTGCAATATCTGAGAGAATGTCTCCAAATAAATTACTAGCAACTATTACATCAAATTGTTTAGGATTTAATACAAGCTGCATTGCTGTATTGTCAGCAAGCTGATGTGATAGTTCGACATCAGGATAATCAGAAGACATCTCAGTCACTATAGATCTCCAAAATTTTGATACCTCTAAAACATTAGCCTTTTCGACTGAACATAGCTTTCCATTTCTTTTTTGAGCAGATTCAAATGCTACTTTGGCGATTCGTCTAATTTCTTCTTCATTGTATATCATGGTATTGAAAGCATAATTTGGTTCTTTATCTTCAACAATACCTCTCGGTTCTCCAAAATAAATTCCGCCTGTAAGCTCTCTAACAATTAATATATCAAGGTTCTCAATAATTTCTTTTTTTAACGGTGATGCTTCTGATAGTTCATTAAATAAAAAGGCAGGTCTAAGATTTGCAAAAAGATTCAATTCTTTTCTAAGTGTTAACAATGCATTTTCAGGACGAACATCCCAATCAAGATTATCCCACTTAGGCCCGCCCACAGCACCAAATAATATAGCATCCGCTTCTTTAGCTGAACTAAGAACTTCTTCAGGCAATGGTGATCCGTATTGGTCATAGGCTGTTCCACCAACATCCATTGATGTTACTGAAAAATCAAGACTATATTTCTCTATAAGAAATTCTAAAACCTTGGTTGCAGAAGCTGTTACTTCCTGTCCGATACCATCACCAGGTAAAACTAAAATATTTTTATTCATTTATGTAAATCCAAGGCTTAGTTATTTTTCTATTACTCTCAAAATTAGCAATGTTATCTCTATCTTTTAAAGTGATATCCACATCATCTAATCCATAAATAATTCGATCAATTAGAAAATCTTCAACTTCAAAATTAATAATATTATTATCATTTAAGTGGATTATTCTTTTTTGAAGATCGATTGAAAATTCTACAACATCCTCTTTTACTAAAGCAAAAATTTGTTCGATTTGACTCTTATCTAATTTGATAGGTAAAACATTATTTTTAAAGCAGTTGTTATAAAAAATATCTCCAAAAGAAGATGCTATTACTGCCTTGATACCAAAATCTCTTAAAGCCCAAACCGCATGTTCTCTTGATGATCCACATCCAAAATTGTCTCTGGTTAAGAGTATTTTAGATTCGCTATAAGGTTTATTATTTAGTATAAAATCAGTATTGATTTCTCTATCTTCTTTTTTGATTCCAAGCTTGCCATCGTCTTTATATCTCCATCCATCAAATAAGTAATCTTCATACCCAAACTTTTTTATAGATTTTAAATATTCTGTTGGAATAATTTGATCTGTATCAATATTATCTCTATCGATATAACTCACAACTCCATCAATCATTAGCCCTTCACTATTAGATTTCATAACGGTTTACCAATTGTTCCATATATGGCGGTATATGCTGCCATTAAGGGACTCATTAGATGAGTTCTTCCAAGATAACCTTGTCTTCCTTCAAAATTTCTATTTGAAGTAGATGCGCATCTTTCATATGGTTTTAATTGATCTGGATTCATTCCTAAGCACATTGAACACCCAGGATCTCTCCAAATAAATCCTGCTTCCTTAAATATCTCATCTAAACCTTCCATTTCAGCCTGTTCTTTTACCATTCCTGAGCCAGGCACTACTATAGCTTCGATAATATTCTCAGCAATAGTTTTACCTTTAACTACTTTTGCTGCTTGTCTTAGATCTTCAATTCTTGAATTTGTACATGAGCCTATAAAAACTTTGTCGAAAACTAAATCTGATAGTTTAGATTCATCCTTGATGCC
>CABYCI010000006.1 GCA_902517425.1 uncultured SAR86 cluster bacterium
TGATATGGTTAAGTGGATACGGATGGATACAGAAACAGTTATATCATCTATTGATCTTTCATCAGAATGGGAAGAAATCAATCTTAATGAGAGTGATAATTACACAATATGGATAGGCCATTCAACTTTTTTAATAAAAATAGATGGAGTTACTATATTAACTGATCCGATTTTCTCTGAAAGAGCTTCACCTTTTAAAAGCATTGGCCCAAAAAGATTAATTCCTCCATCAATAAATATCAATGATTTACCAAATATAGATTTCGTAACAGTTAGTCATAATCATTATGATCATTTGGATATACCTACACTAAAAAAACTCTCAAAATATAATCCAAATACAATTTTTTTAATCCCTTCAGGAGATTTAAACTTATTAAAGAGAAAAGGAATCAAAAATGCATTTGAATTTAAATGGTGGGAATCGTATAAAGAAAATGGTTTTATATTTACCTTTACTCCTGTTCAACATTGGTCCAAAAGGGGTCTCTTTGACAGAAATAAAAGCTTATGGGGCGGTTGGTATATAGAGCATGATAAATATTCTTTATATCATGCTGGAGATACCGGATATTCTTCAGACTTCATTGATACCAAAGAAAGATTAGGACCACCTAAGTATGCTTTTATACCTATTGGTGCTTACGATCCAGAGTGGTTTATGTCAGAAAGTCATGTAAATCCTGAAGATGCTGTACAGATAATGATAGATCTCGAAGCAGAATATAGTTTTGGTATGCATTGGGGTACTTTTAAATTAACAGATGAAGATACATTAGAACCACCAGTAAGACTTAAAGAGGCAGCAAAAGACGCTAATATCAAAAAATTCAAATCACTTGTACCAGGCCAAGTAGTAAGTCTTAACTAATAGTAATTGTAATACTGATGTAATAAAATTTGCTTTTCAAATTGCATGGGGCTATAGCTCAGCTGGGAGAGCGCTTGAATGGCATTCAAGAGGTCCGCGGTTCGATCCCGCGTAGCTCCACCATATTGTTAAGGCACCATAATTATGAAAGTTACAATTGATATAAGTATGTACCCAAACAAAGATGAGTTTATAAAACCCATCGATGGATTTATTGAAATAATAAATACTTACTCAGATATTAAGGTTATTACATACCCTACTAGTACCGTTATTCAAGGTGAATATGAATACACAATGAATGCCTTAAAAGAAACGATCACCAAAGCAAATGAAGAATATGGTATGGCGGTCTATGTGACTAAGATTATTCCAAATTATGAGGCTATTTAATTAATTATTTCAAAATATCGAAAGATTGACCATAGAGAAAAATAGACAATGGCGCTAACTATAAGGCCAATAATCATAGTTGATAGTTTTGTTAAAGATTTTTTCATATTAATTACTTATAAAATATATCATTCATTATATTGATACTTTGAAGAAATTTTACTTTTTTATATATAAAAACTAATATTAAAAAATGAATAATTGGATAAGTTGGTTAATTTATTTGGGTTTTGCAATCGGGATATTCTTTTTTGTTGTTAACCTTGCTTACAGTTAGTCCTTTTATTCTTTTTGATTATAAAAATTCAAGTTGGAATCTTTTATAGAGAATAATCTAACAGCAAAAATATCTTTCAAATAATTTTGATAGTTTTTCCAAGGAGCTTTATTGCCCTGTTTGGGCATAAGATGAAGTCCTCTCTGTACATAACCAGAGGTAAAATCAATTAGGTCGTCATCTCCATAAGCTGCTTTATCATCGACAGGTACGCAACAATCAACACCTTTTTTATCCATTAATTTTATTAACCGACAAACGTACTCGCATGTTAAGTCAGCCCTTAGCGTCCATGATGCATTCACATATCCAAATGAGAGAGCAAAATTAGGAACTCCACTTAACATCATGCCCTTATAGGTCAGTCTTTCATGAGCATTAATTTTTACGTTATCAAGAGTAACGTTTATATCGTTTAATGAATTTAGTTCGATGCCTGTCGCAGTTACAATTATGTCAGCCGATATTTTTTCTCCAGATTCAAGCAGTATGCCATCAGATATAAATTGTGATATCTGATCGGTAACAACAGAAGCCTTGTTATTTTTAATTGCTTTAAATAAGTCACTATCTGGAACAAGGCACATTCTTTGATCCCATGGTTTATAAGAAGGTGAAAAATGTTTTTCAATATCATAATCATCCCCTAGCTCAACTCTTAATAAATCTAAAATAGTTCTCTTAATTTTTTCAGGAAATCTTCTTGCCAGAAAGAAGGTATAACTTTGCCATAGAATATTTTTCCATCTAATTAGAAAATAAGTAACTTTTATTGGAAGAAACTTACGAAGGAACTTGTTAATACTATCTTCACTAGGTCTTGATATTACATAACTTGGTGATCTTTGAAGCATAACTACATGCTCAGCCTTTTCTGCAATTGAAGGAACTAAAGTTATTGCAGTTGCGCCACTACCAATAACAATAATTTTTTTATTTGAATAATCTGTTTCTTCCTTCCAAAATTGTGGATGAATAATTTGGCCATTAAATTTATCATAGTCCTTAAATTCAGGCATATGAGGTTTTGAATAACTAAAATAACCACCACACAAAAATAAAAAACTACATGTCATATTTATTTGTTGCCCATTATTTTGAATAATTAGCTCCCATGAAGATTTATCTGAGTTCCAGTTAGCAGAATTTACCTTATGATCTAATAAAATATTTTCTCTTAATTTATTTTCATCCACTGTTTCGTTAAGATATTCAAGTATAGAAGGACCATCAGCAATTGATTTATCATGAATCCATGGCTTAAACCTAAATCCAAGTGTGTGCATATCAGAATCAGATCTAATTCCGGGATATTTAAAAAGATCCCATGTTCCGCCAAGATTTTCTCTACCTTCTAGTATTGAAAATGATTTATTAGGACAACTTTTTTTCAG
The DNA here is from genome assembly GCA_902517425.1 of uncultured SAR86 cluster bacterium. GTDB lineage: Bacteria > Pseudomonadota > Gammaproteobacteria > Magnimaribacterales > D2472 > SAR86A. The sequence continues at coordinate 2,936 of CABYCI010000006.1, forward strand.
ATTATAACCAGCAGCAATACCTGATATTCCAGCCCCAATAACTATTACATCTTTATGCATTTTATTTATTAATTATCACATTGATTATTTGATAGGTTAAAATTCTACTATGAAACTAGCTTTTATAATCATTTTAATTTATTCAAATGCCATTTTTACATCTGATGTGACTGTAAATGAATTAAAAAACAAATCACCTGAAAGAGTTCTCTATATTGGTAATAGTTACTTATATTATAACGACAGTCTCCATAATCACGTTAGACGGATGCTAGAAGAGAGTTATGGACGAGAATTTGATACAGGAAACTATAAGTCAGTTACTATTAGCGGATCAAGAATGTCTCATCATAATATTGACCATTCTCTTGATCATAAAAATCTTGGTGCAGAAAAACCTTTTGAGCTTGTAATTCTTCAAGGAGGCAGTGGTGAAACTAACTCTATAGAAGAAAGAAATATTTTTGCACAAGAAGTTAATGTTATGGTTGATAAAATTCACAATAAAGGTGCTGAAGCTGCTCTTTATATGATTCATGCTTATGTTGAGCCACATGAAGATACTAGTCCAGATATGATTAAAAATATCAAAAAGATGTATATTGATACAGCTAATAATAATAATATTTTGGTAATACCAGTTGCCATAGCGTTTGAAAATGCTTACATAGAAAAACCTAAAATTAAATTGCATAAACACTATGATGGCACTCATCCAAGTTTACTCGGTACCTATTTAGCAGCTGCTGTAGTATTTTCAAGTATTACTCAAAAGTCGCCAAAAAATATTGAATATAATTATTATGATGCTATAGGAGATTTAGATATAGAATTTCTTCAAAAAATAGCTCATGAGACCGTTGAAGATTTCTATAGCATCAATTTAAAGTAAGAAAAATCTTTCTAGTTGCTTTTGGAAAACAAAAGTTCTTGATATACCAATTTTTAAACCTTCATTTGCAGGTTATTCTCTATAAAAAGTAATGAGAATTAATATAAAAATCGCTCGCTTTATGTTCATATTTAGTTCATTATTTTATAAAAAATTTCTACATATATTTAATTTCTTATATACATTAACCAAGGAAAACCCTATGAAAAGAAACATTATTGGACTACTCGTCCTACCATTTATGTTGTCACTAAATATTAGCGGACAAGAAACTCCCAACAACGAAATAGAAGAAATAGTAGTAACTGGATCAAATATCCAAAGAACTGGCTATTCTGCTATATCACCTGTTCAAGTTAAGAATCGAGATGAAATGCTTGCAGAGGGAGCTAAAACAATAACTGATTTTGCTATTAATTTGCCTGTAAACATCGGTTCTGAGTTTCAAACTGAATCAGGTGATTTAATTGGTACCGCTCAGTTTAATCTACGTGGGCTAGGTCTTGGCTCTACATTGACCCTTATCAATGGGAGAAGAGGCGGTATTTCAACAGTTGCTGATGGTGGTGGTAATCAATTTTTTGATATTAATCAGCTTCCTATGTCTATGATTGAGAGAGTAGAATTTCTTACAGATGGCGCCTCAGCTGTATATGGTTCACAAGCAGTTGCTGGGGTTGCAAATATTATTACTCGTAGTAATTTTGAAGGTTTAGAATTTACCATTGATAGTCAAAGTTCAGATGGACCTGGAATAGATCAACATCAAATTGGTTTTGCATTTGGCTCATCAGCTAACGGACCTACAAAAGTTAATATCTTCGGTGGCTACACAAAAAGAAATAGAGCAGATCGTTCAGATTTTGATTTTATTAATGAACGAGTCCTCGGTAATGGTGTTCCTTCAGCATCTAGAACTTTATCAGCTTTTGGAGCTCCAGGAACTTATCGTGCAGTTAACGCAGATGGTACTGCAGGAACTGGTGGTAATTTCCCTGATCCTGATTGTGAGGCAGCGGGCGGGATTCTTAAGGCACCTTTCTGTAGATTTAGTTTTGCTGATCAGGTTTCTGTAATACCTGAAGAATCAAGATTACAAATATTTTCTGAAGCTACTCACGAAGTTAGCGATACAGTAACAGTTTTTGTAGAATCAAGTTATTCTTCTAATAAAATTTCTAGAACTTTAGGGCCATATTTATTCAAGCATGGAACTTTGAAATCAGGAAGAATGTTTATTCCTGGAAGTCACCCATTTAACTTTTTTGTTAATAACAGTGATGGCGGTATTGAGTATATCGGTCCTGAAAATTGGGATAATGCAATTCATACTGGTGCAGATCTTGAGTTACGTGGTAGACCATTTGGTGAGGAATACAATGGTGGTAGAGGCCCAGCAGATCTTGAAATTGATCTTGCTTACTTAAGAATGCTAAGTGGAATAAAAGCTGATTTATCAGACCAATGGAGCGTTGAGGCTTCTTATATGTTCTCACGTTCTGAGAGAGATCAAACAAGACCTTTTAATTATATTAAAAGTGTTGTGAATGGTAGTTTGTTAAATGGTACTTGGAATCCATTTGGAACTCGTTTAGCAAACCCTTCACTCGTTTCTCCAAAAGATGGAACTAGTGTTGCAGCTAACTCCGATGATGTATCTAACAGTCTTTGGACTTTAAATGTAAATGCATCAACAGCAAAGCAAGAAGTCACCGAAATTAAATTTGTTGGTGAGCTTGGCGCTCTAGCTGGTGGAAACATAGGTGTTGCTGCTGGAATACAACATCGAACAGAATCATTCAATTATTCGCCTGATCCATTAGATGAATCTGGGCTAGGAAATGCCCCAGATTCTCCAATAGCTGGCGGTCAAGATGTTGATGCGTTATTTATTGAAGGAATTTTACCTGTTAGTGATGCGCTAGAAGTTCAAGCAGCTGTAAGATACGAGGATTATGGGACTGTTGATACAACTGATCCAAAACTTGCGATGCGTTATCAGGTTTCAGATAGTATAGGCATTCGTGGAAGCTGGGGATCTTCATTTCAAGCTCCCTCAGTTCGCCAGATGAGTGTTTCAAGTCAGTCATCAATTATTGATGATCCTGCATCTTTAAACCCAATAACCGGTCAATTAGAGTGTGTAAACAGAGATGTTACCAATATAGCTATTGTGACTACACAAGGAGGCGACTCGCTTAAGCCTCAAAGTTCTGATTCATTAACACTTGGCATAGTTATGGAAGTTAACGAAACAGATATCAGTCTAGATTATTGGAGTTTTGATTATACTGATCTTATAACTTCAGATGAAGGAGCTCAGGCAATATTAGCTAATGACTGTAACGATGGCATTATTAACGATTCAAGAATACGTCGTCGTCCAGATGGAACTGTGGCAGAAATCACCTCAGAATTTATTAACACTGGTTCTGTGAAAACTAATGGTCTTGATATAGCTTTAGCACATTCATTGGATTCAACCAAACTTTTTGATGTTGTAAACTTTAATTTTGCAGCTACTTATATAAATGAGTTTGAGGTCAAAACCAATAGTGCCGCAGCTACATTTGATGGAGCAGGTTCAAGAAACTTTAAAAATCAATTCCGTTCAATGCCAAAAATTAGAGGTAATCTAGGCGTAACTTTTGAAAAAGGAGCTCACACTGTAAGCACACAACTTAGATACATTGATGATTATGAAAATGATCAATCAAATACAACTATCGATAGCTTAGTAACATTGGATGGTCAATATTCAACACAACTTTTCAATGATAACGCTCAACTTTCTATAGGTATTAAAAATATTATGGATGAAGATCCTCCAAGTCTTGGAGCCAATGTTCGTCCAGGATATGATAATGTTATGCATAACGTTTTAGGACGAACTGTCTATATGTCACTTAATCATTCGTTTTAAGAGATATTAGATTTAAATTAAAAAAGGGCGTTTTACGCCCTTTTTTAATAGCAACTTAGATTTTTCTAGATTTTGAACTAACTAGATACTCCAGAAACTGCATTAGAATCCTCTTTTGTGCTTCTAACTTTTTTATATAAAGTACATTTCTTTTTCTTTGCTATATATGTAAATCCTTCTACATTTGTTGGTGAGATTGCATTTTTTGATTCAGCGAACTCTTCACATTTGTTTACTGAAGAAAACTTAGATGAGCTTTTTGATGTATATATTTTTCCATTTATAGCCATCCCATCTTTTAGATCAAAATCTGCAGAGCTGTATAAAGGTAAAATAAAGATTGTAGTAATTAATAATTTTTTCATAGTAATAGGGGTTAGAAATTAAGTGCATAATATATACCTATTTCGAGCTTATTGTATTAACAATTAGTGAACTTAATATACTAATCTTATATATATAAGACATACATATTTTATGAATTTTTATGAGAGTAATTATTTAGATCTTTTGAGTTCTATTTCTTTGACTATTATTTGCGCTTGTTCAGCAGCTAGACCTATATAGGTTTCAGGATCAAGAATATCTTTCAAAGTATTTTCTGTAATATTCTGATTCACGATTTTATTATTTAATGCTGCATCTTTTAATGAAATATTATTATTAAGGGCATATTTTGCAATGTCATGCATTAAGTCATTAGCAGTATCTTTTCCTATTTTATCGGCAAGATAAAAAGTTAATCTCTGAGATAGTATTAGCCCATTAGTTATTTCAAGGTTTTCCCTCATTTTTTCCTTATTTACTTTTAGTTCTTTTAGAAGAGGCTTCGCTCTATTAATCATCTTTTCTGATTCAACAGATATCATCTTGAGTTCATCATCACTTTTTTGCCCATCTCTTTCAAAGCTATTGATCATGTCATCGAGGACTATTTCGGATAATCTGGGTATAACTCTTGAAAACTCTATCAGATCACCTGGACCTCTAGGATTCTTTTTTTGAGGCATCGTACTGCTTCCTACAGATCTATTTCCAAGATATTCTTCTGTTTCACCAAGCTCTGTCATTTGCAATAAGGTAAGTTCATTACCAACTCTTCCAAACGACTTAGATATTATGGCTAAGGTAAGTGCATATTCTGCAAATACATCTCTAATACCATGCCAATCATCTTTAGACGGATCATCTAAACCAAGGTTTCTCATCATTAAGGATTCTGTTTTAATTGCATTATCACCAAGGCCTAAATAAGAACCAACGGCGCCTTTAAGTATTCCAGATTTTTTAATTTTTGATTGAACATGTTCAAGTCTTTCTATGTTTCTTCTATTTTCAGCTAACCAGGTACTGGTTTTTTTTTTCCAAAAGTTATGGGAAGAGCGTGCTGACCTAAGGTTCTTCCAGGCATATATGTATATAGGTTATCTTTGGTGAATGTTATTAGATAATCTTCAATTTCAAGTAAATCATCTATGAGCAAATCTATTGAATCATCAATTTGCAAAACCAAAACTGTGTCCCAAATATCGACTGTTGTAGCGCCATAATGTAAATACTCAGATGCGTTATTATCTATTGATCTTTTCCAGACGTTTAATCTTGCAACTAAAGTATGCCTAACAAGACTTTGCTCCTTATCGACGTCCTTTTGTTTAAGATATTTAACATCTGCTTTTGAGCTAATTTCATCTGCAGCCCATTGTGGGATAATTTCTAGCTCTGCTTGTGCTTGTGCCAGAGCAGCTTCAACATCCATAAAAAGCTGATTCCTATATTGAGATTTAAAAACATCAGCAACTTGATTTTCAGAAAAAGAAAACAAACATAGAGAAAAAGAAAATGTTAATAGAATATTTTTCATCCAATTATTATATGGGTTATGATTCATTTAGATAGGTGATAACTTTATTTAGAAGTAATTTATGAAATTGAATGTTTATTATGTTGATGCTTTTACAAGTAATTTATTTTCCGGTAATCCTGCAGCTGTAATATTTTCAGACCTTAGTGATGCATCTTTAATGCAAAAAATTGCTGCTGAAAATAATCTTTCAGAAACGGCTTTTATAAATTTAGATACTTCTTCTATCAGATGGTTTTCTCCAACATGCGAAGTTGATTTATGTGGTCATGCAACCTTAGCCTCAGCCTTTGTTTATTTTAATTATTTAACCCAAGGCCAATCGTCTATATCATTAAATTCTGCTAGTGGGGTATTAAGTGTTAGCAATAAAGAGAACTTTTTAGAGCTAGACTTTCCAAAAGATAATTTTAATGAAGTTGATATGATTGACTTTGTAAAAGAGGCCACAGGAAAGGAACCTATTGAAACATATTTAGGCGATATAAATCTTTTTGCTGTTTACGAGTCTGAAGAGACTATAAAGAATATTAATCCAAACTTCGAACTAGTTTCTAAATTAAAAGGGCAAGGATTGATCATTTCTTCAACTAGTAAAGAATGTGATTTTGTTTCACGTTATTTTTGTCCAAAGTATGGAATAAATGAAGATCCAGTAACTGGTTCTGCTCACACAACATTAATTCCTTACTGGTCAAAAAAATTAGATAAATCTATTCTTATCGCCAATCAGGTATCGCAAAGAGGTGGTGAACTATTTTGCTCAAGCTCTGATGATAGGGTGCTAATAGGCGGCAATGCAGTGTTATATATGAAAGGGACTATAGAAATAAATTAAACTTCTATAATTTGCTTTCCAAAATTTTTACCTGTTAGAACATCCCTAAGTGCTTGTGGGGCATTTTCAAATCCATTTGTAATAGTTTCTCTAAATAAGATTTTTTCATCAGATACTAAATCTAAGATTTCTTTTGTTGCACTTTCCCATTCATCCATCCATTCAGTTACAACAAAAAATCTATGTTCAGGTTTTGGATCAAGTTTACCTAATACATGAAATGGAGTTTCTACATTCATCATATCTTTTTCATTATATTTTGATATGAAACCACATATAGGAACACGAGATCCGTCATTTAATAAAGGAGCGACTGCTTTAGTAACATCACCTCCAACATTTTCAAAATAAATATCTATTCCGTTTGGACATGCATCTTTAATTTTTTCATCTAAATTACCAGATTTATAATCAATGCATTCATCAAATCTTAAAACGTCTTTAACAAAAGAACACTTTTCAGGACCCCCAGCAATTCCTATTACCTTACATCCATATATCTTTCCTAGTTGACCTACGACTGTCCCAACAGCACCAGAAGCTGCAGATACCACTAATGTTTCTCCATCTTTAGGTTTTCCAACTCTGTTAAGTCCAAAGTAAGCAGTTCTTCCTGGCATGCCAAGGGTGCCTAAGAAAGAAGAAAGAGAAATATTAGACTCTGGAACTTTCATTAATGCTGGATCAGAATCTTTTGCTTTTATATATGTTTGCCATCCTTTATGAGCACAAACTAAATCACCAACATTAAATAAATCAGAATTACTTTCAACTACCACGCCCGCAGTTTCTCCTGTCATAGGTTCTCCTATCTTAGCTGGAGATGCATACGACTTTGAGTCATTCATTCTACCTCTCATGTAAGGGTCAATAGATAGGTACTTAACTTCGATTATGATTTCATTGTTTTTTAATTGAAGTAATACTTTCTTCATTCAGTTTCCAACAACCATCTTCCGGCATACCCACAGGTCTTTTGTCTAACAAAAATTGTTTATTTATATATTCCATTATTAATTTACCCCTTACACTTAGTTTTTAATTCTATATCAAATTAGTTTTGTTAGTTCTCTAAAATGTTTTCGACATAACGTTTTATATATTTCATTACCGCCAATAACTATTTTTTTACCTTCAAGAACAACTTCACCTTTTTCATTCAACCTAACAACCATAGTTGCTTTTTTATCACATTCACTGCATATAGTTTTTAACTCTTTAAGATTATCAGCAAGCGCTAACAGCTCTTGGCTTCCTTCAAATAATTTCCCCTGAAAATCAGTTCTTATTCCATAACACATCACAGGAATATTTAATTCATCCGAAATCTTTCCTAGATCATGAACTTGTTTTCGAGATAGAAATTGAGCTTCATCAACAAATACACAACTTACTTTCTTGAAGTCCTTTCTTTCTATTTCTTTATAGAACTCATACTCTTTGCTAACAACTATTGCTTCTGCTTCCAATCCAATTCGAGAAATAATTTTTCCATTAGATTTCTTTGCAATCTCGTGCGGTATGAATAATAAAGTCTTTAAGTTACTTTCAATATAATTATGATTAGATTGCAGAAGGGCGGTTGACTTGCCAGCATTCATGGTCGAATAAAAAAAATGAAGTTTTGCCATATAATAATTATATCTTGATAACGCTTATATGTATTTATGAAAACATTTGAAGAGAAGGGCATTACTCATTTAGATCTCCATGGAGTTAGGCACGGAGATGCTTCAAGTGAAGCAATAGATTTTGTTTATCAATACCAATCAAAAATACCTTTAATGATAATATGTGGTAATTCAAACAGAATGATACAAATTGTAGAAGATTCTCTTAATAGTAATTCAATTATGTTCTCAAAGCCAAGATTTGGTATTATTAGAGTCGAAAAAATATAAAAACTATTATGAAAGTTCAAGATATATTACTTTTTGATGAGCAACTAACTGAAGAAGAATTAATTGTTCAAAAATCAGCGAGAGATTATTGTCAAAAAGAATTACTACCCAGAATTACAAATGCAAATAGAAACGAAATTTTTGATAAAGGTATTTACAAAGAAATGGGCGAACTTGGTTTTCTTGGAGCCCCGATTGATGGATATGGCTGCGCAGGAACAAATTATGTTTCCTATGGTTTGATAGCTCGAGAAATTGAAAGAGTTGATTCCAGCTATAGATCTGCATTTAGCGTTCAAACCTCTTTAGCAATGCATGCAATTTATCATTTTGGTTCTAATGAACAAAAAGATTTTTATTTACCTCAAATGGCAAAAGGAGAGTTAATTGGATGTTTTGGATTAACAGAATCCGATGCTGGTTCAGATCCAGCATCTATGAAAACTAATGCAAAAGAAAAAGATGATGGATATATTTTAAATGGTTCTAAAACATGGATTACTAACTCACCAATAGCTGATGTTTTAGTGATATGGGCAAAAGATGAGCAAGGAGTTTTAAGAGGATTTATTGTAGATAGAGATTGTGAGGGTCTAACAACACCGATCATTGATGGCAAATTTGCATTAAGAGCTTCTGTAACAGGTCAAATATTCTTAGAAGATGTCTTTGTATCAAAGGAAAAAATCTTACCTGACGTTCAAAGTTTTCGTGGCCCTTTCTCTTGCTTAAACATGGCTAGGTATGGAATTGCATGGGGCGCTATGGGTGCTGCAGAATTTTGTTGGAACGCTGCTCTTGAATATTCTTTGGATAGACAGCAATTTGGAAAGCCTTTAGCAGCCAAACAACTTATTCAAAAGAAGCTTGCAGATATGCAAACCGAAATAACCCTTGGACTTCAATCTGTTCTTCGACTGGGTAGGCTTATCGATGAGGATAAAATGAAGCCAGAAATGATTTCATTGTTAAAAAGAAATAATTGTCAAAAAGGTCTAGACATAGCTAGATTATCAAGAGATATTCATGGTGGAAATGGTATTAGTGACGAATATCACGTAATAAGACACTGCATGAATTTAGAAGCAGTAAATACTTATGAAGGAACAAACGACATACATGGCCTTATTCTTGGCAAAAGCCAAACTTCTATAGAGGCTTTTTAATTTAAATGCTTATCTAAAAAAGTTTCAACTTTTCCATATAAATTCAAAGTTGATTGCTCACCTCTGAAACCATGACCTTCGTATGGCTCTACATACCATTCATATTCTTTACCTAAACTGTCAAGTTTATTAGCTAATTTCCTAGCATGAACAAGTCTGACGTTTGGATCTTGAGCGCCGTGAACAATTAAAACTGGAGATTTAATTTTATGTGCCTGTCTTAAGGGGGAAGTTTCTATAATGTAAGGCATATCTTCTGGATTATCCGGATCACCCCATTCCATTCTTAACTCGTCATAATAGTAGCCAAATCTTCTAGAGTTCCTATTTGAATCCTCCTGAAGCAACTCAAGATCAACAACACCAACATAATTTATACCTGCTGCATACAAATCAGGTGTGAACGTAAGACCAGCCATAGTTGCATAACCACCATAACTCCCTCCAAAAATAGCAATCCTATCTTTATCAGCAATCCCATTATTAATTAAATGATATACACCATCGGTAATATCATCTTGCATTGTTTTGCCAAATTGTTTGTTTGCTGAGATGTAGTGATAAGCTCCATAACCAGTTGATCCTCTGAAATTTGGTTGAAAAACTGCATATCCTCGGCTAGCTAGAAATTGCACGTATGGATCATAACCATATGTGTCCCTGGTGTTTGGTCCTCCATGCGGATGAACAATCATTGGTAAATCTTCACCATTAGAGTTAACAGGTATAGTTAAATAACCACGAATTTCTAATCCATCCCTTGCAGTATATTGAATATGTTTTTGTTTAGATAATTTTGTTCTGTCAAGCCAAGGCGACCTATCCCATAAAAATGTAAGAATCATATTTTCTTTATCAAAATAATAATAGTCACCTGGGTTTGTTGAACTAGAAACAGATACTACAACTTTTGATCTATCTGTATTCCATGTAACAGGTCTTACAATTTGATCTGGGAAAGCTCCCTCTAACATATCATTTGTTGCTTGAACATCATCATCAAAAAATAGCCTTACTGGTTTTTCACCATAATAAGCCACAGAGATCAATTCGTTTGTTTTTTCATCAATTGAGGCGCCACCAATCGCAGTTCTGCAACCTCCTGTTGGACCACCAACATCATAATTTTCATCTTCATACATTAACTCAAAAGATCTTTCATCTGGATCATATAAAAACAGTTTACTTTTATCATTTTCTTCATTAAAAACTTTAGACTTTGTAACGTCTTGGCCAGAAACAAGCCATTTATCCTCAAAACCACTTAAAGGAAAAAAAGTAGGTGTCTGACATTTACTGGTGAAGTGAATTTCCCATTTGTCAGTATTTGCAAAGTATCTCCATATCCTCCATTCATCTCTATAATTTCCGATAGCTGCAAGAGGTGTACCATCAGATTTTTCAACTACACCAAACATCGCTTCCTCTTTACCCATATCTGGTCCCATTGCAGTTCTTTTTCTTGACCCACTGAATACGTTCATTTTGTAGTAATCTGCAATCGCGCCACGCCTATCATTTATGGCAACCATTACGTAATTAGGTTCATCTGGAAGTAAACTTGTTAATCTTGGTTCGGCAATAGTCCCTTGAATTTGCTTTAGCGTGAATAATTTCTTTTTCTTTGTTCCATCTATATTCATACCCCATAATGCATACGCATCAATAGATTTAGCAGATGAGTTTGTAGGGGAGGTTGTGAAAATGATTCTTTCATCAGAAACCCAGCTCACACCTGAAACACTACTATTGCCTTTTCCAGATGTTAAGGTTGTTGTTTTGCCATTTTCTGTGTTGTACAGCGTTAATTTTCCGCCTCTAAAATCATCCTCAACATATTTTTGAAGATCTGGTTCTATATCACATTTTGAATCTCTAGGCTGACTAACGATTGTTATATACTTGCCACTAGGTGACATTGACATAGAATTTGAATTTGAATAACAAGCAAAATATTCTGCTGGTATAAACTCATCTGAATATGACTGAGAAGAAAGTAATAAAATAGAAGTAAAAATGCCTAATAAATATTTGTTAAACATAAAAATTATCCTTTATTGATGTTATGAATGTATTGTTAAAAAACAATATTATTACATATATAGAAAGCAGAAGTAGATATTTAGATAATCTATTTAAATTTAGTATGCTCGATTTATTTCAAACAAAGTAAATATAAAGTATTTTAAATACACATTTATTTGCAAAAAAAAGAAATAAATCTATGTTTTTACTAGAAAATATAGTACTTTAGAGGATTAATTTATCATATTAAGGGGATATTTTTATGATTACAGATATAAGAAACTTATTTTTACTATCTTTATTTACTATTTCATTTGTTGTGGTTGCAGACAATCCAGGTGATGAAGTTGTAACTGAAGAGCCAGAAGTGGTAACTGAAGAGACTGTTGAGTCTACTCCTGTAGAGACAGAAAGCGATTCATCTGGTGATGAAGCTCCTGCTGAATCAGAAGATGGAGTTGTTACTCTTGAAAAAGTGACAGTTACTGGTTCAAGAATTAAAAGAAGTCAGGTAGAAGGAGCTACTCCTTTAATTGTTATAACAAAGCAAGATATGAAGGACAATGGTTATAGAAACCTTACTGAAGCACTTCAAAGCCTTCCTATTGCAAACGCAGCTACTCAAAACGAGTCGCTTGTTAATACATTTACACCTAATGCAAACGAGCTAGATTTAAGAAGATTTGGTCCAGGTAGGGTACTTGTTCTTGTGAATGGAAGAAGAATGGCTGATTATCCATTCCCATATAACAATTCATCTAACTTTGTTAATACTGGTACTATCCCTGCCGGTTTAATAGATAGAATTGAAATTGCAACTTCCGGTTCATCTGCTATATATGGTTCGGATGCTGTTACTGGTGTTGTAAACATTATTACTTCAACTGGAAAAGAGTACAACGAAGTTGATGCTTTTGTAGGACAAACAGAACACGGTGAAGATAATATTATTGATCTTACATTCACATCAGGTGGTTTCTCTGGAAATCATAGTTGGACAGTTGGTGCAAATATGTATCACATTGACCCTATGTACTACAATGATAGATCTGACTTCAACAGCTGGGATGATAACCCTATATGGTCTGACCCAAGCGATCCCCAATACAGATCAGATGCTGTTTTCGCAAATTATTTAATGTCATTACAGAGTATTTCAGGTTATGACTCAACACCAAGAGGTTATGGTGAGTACGGTTATGATGCTTTCGCAGCAAATGGATATTCTTGTGAAGACATTTATCCAGTAGGCTTTAAATGGGATAAAGGTGATTACGGTTATACGTCACCACCATACTCATACCCAGGTTCTTATTGTGTTCAAGACTATGCTGATGATAGAGAAACAATGATTAATGAAAGAGACGAATATACAGTAATGGGTACTTATAGCTATAATTTTGATAATGGTGTTACTTTAAGTGCAAGAGCTTTCTATTATGAATCAGAATCTTTCCTTAATAGTTTCTCTAGATGGTTCAGAATGTCAGATGTTTGGACAGCAACACCACATACAACAAGACAAGACTCTGGTTTTGCAACATCTGTTGTTCCAGATGGCGCAATAGGTTATAACAATTTTGGACGCTACAGATATACAAGAACTCTTGGTGGCATGATGGGTCCTAATTCAAGAAGAGAATCGAATTACACTGAAGATGTTACTGATATATTTATCGGTCTAAATGGTGTTTATGAGAATGGTTTTGATTGGCAAGCAGGTATAAGTACTACAGAATATAATTCTGTGTATGAATCTTCTCCATTAACTACTGCAGTATATGACTGGATTACAGGTGCTGATAGAGGTGACACTACTGATATTTCTGGATTCTATAAGTGGAGAGGTGACTTATATTACAACGCTGCTTATGCATTTGGTGTAGGTTCTTACCTAGGATATGCTAATTATTATTACTCATTTATTGATACTCCAGCTGCTCAAAACCATCCTTGTGGTGTTGATACAATTGTAGATCCATTATTTGGCACAACATATAGTGCGTGTTTGGCTTGGGATAGAGCTTTTGCTCCAATTCCTGATAGTGCTGTAGGTGCATTTAATGCTCCTGAAGTAACTGGTGCTGAAACATCATCCACAATGATTGATTATCAAGTTTCAGGGGAGTTAGATTACCAACTTCCTGGTGGTCCGATAGCTTTTGCTGCTGTGTTTGAATATCACGAGCAAGATTATTTATTATCTCCAGATCAAAGAAGAATTGATTCTGATAATGAAGTACCAGGAGCAGAAATCTTTATCAATGGATCAGCTAGACAAGGTGGCGGTGATAGAGATAGAACTTCGGTTGGTTTAGAGGTACTTTTACCAGTTACTCCAAAATTAGAAGTCACTGCTGCTCTAAGATCTGACGAATATGATGACGAATCAAGTGCAGTTGGAAGAAGACAGTCAGCTATGATTAATTTTGCATATAGACCTAACGATGACTTCTTACTAAGAGGTGGTGCAGGCGAGAGCTTTAGAGCTCCTGATATGCATTATGTTTATGCTGGAAGTAGTTCTTATTTCACATCCGTTACTGACTATTTCCAATGTTATGCAACAGGCGTTCCTTCTTACCAAGCTTGTGATAATTCATCTACGATTAAAGGAAGATTCCAAGGTAATACTCTTCTCGAAGAAGAATCTGGTGAAAACTATTACTTAGGTTTTGTTTGGGATGTATCTGAAGGCTTATCATTTACAATGGATGCTTTTCACGTAAAACTTGAAGGTGCTGTAACAAACTTAGATGTGCAAGCTATCGCTAATAGAGAAGGTTTTTGTACTTATGGACAAGAATTTGCTACTTGGTTAAATGATTCAAATTTTGCTGGTGTAGACTGTGAGCAAACATTAGCTTCAATCAAGAGAACAACTCCTGGTGATTTAGATACTGATGGCATTGGTAATTATGATGAGATTACAACATACAATACCAACCAATCATTTGAAGAATTCCAAGGTATTGACACAACACTAAGATACAACTTCTCAACTGAATCTGCTGGTGACTTTGGATTTGTTTTATACAATTCAAACATTATCTCAAGAAAGAGAAAAGAAGATGCTAACTCAGATACTTTAGAGTTATTAGACTATTATCTATATGAACCAAGATCACAGCAAACAGCTACGACTACTTGGAGATATGATGATTGGAGAGTTTCTTTATTTATGGATAGAACTGGTCATACAGAGCAATATTATGGCGAAAAAGGCGATCCATTTATAACAGCTAACTTATCTGTAGGTTATAACTTCTCTGCTGATTTATCTTTAAGAGCAACTGTTGCTAATATTGAAGATAAGATGCCAGAAAAAGATAGCGCCTACGGATTCCCATTCTTTAACAGAAGCTACTACAGTATTTTTGGTAGAGCTGTTTATGTGAGTGCATCTTATAGATTCTAAAATATATATATAAAATATATTAAAAACTATATAATATCGGGGCCTTCTAGTAAGGCCCTATTTAATTAAATTATGAAAAAATCCAGCATATTATTATTAGTATTCTTCTCGATTAGCTCTTTATCTCAAGAGACACAACAAAATGAATCAGTTGTCCCAGAAAATCCGGAAGCTCTTGTTAATGACTCAATAGATATTCAGTCAGGAACTATTGAAAATCTTCAAAAGACACAAGTAAAGATTGATGCATTAGATACTGAATCAAAAAAATTGACAAATGAGTATAAAGATACTGTTGTTGAATATGAAATTTTAAATAAGTATGACAATCAACTTGAAAGAATTACTAATAATCAGGCTGAAGAAATAGCTAACATCACAAAACAGATAGAAGATCTTGATGAGACTAATAAATATGTTCTCCCTTTACTGGAAAGGATGGTAGTAACTTTAAGAGATCTTATTGAAATTGATATTCCATTTCTTATTGATGAGAGAATGACAAGACTTGAAGAACTAGAAGACATCCTATTTAAAGCTAATTTTTCTACTGCAGAGAAATTTAGAAAAATATATGAGGCTTATCAAATAGAAAACGAGTATGGAAGAACAATAGAGGCATACTCAAGTTCCATTGATATTGATGGAGTAAACCTTGCTGCTCAATTTTTTAGATTAGGCAGGCTTAACCTTTATTATATGACTCCTGATGGAGACGAAACTGGCTATTGGAGTAAAGATGATAACAACTGGATTCATCTTGGTGGAAAATACTCTGATGAAATTGATTCTGCTTTAAAGATAGCATATAAACAAGCACCACCAGACTTTATTAATTTACCTTTACAAGGAGTAGAAAAATGAATAAATTTTATCTACTCTCAACAATCTTGATAACAAGTTTATTTATTCCTGCTCAAGAAGAAGTTGAAGAGGTCGATCCTAACGTAGAAAGAGTTGAAAAAATTCAAGATTTAATAAATAGAGTTGAAAAAAACCGTGCTGAATTATCAGCCATGGATAATGCTAGAGTAAATGAGTTTATCAAAAAAGTTGCCGATAGAAGATTCCTACTTTCAAAGGCAAAAAAACAACTTGCTGACGAAGAGGCAAGAAATGTAAGACTTGAAGATTTATTTGAAGCTAACGAAATTAAACTTTCTGAATTAGAAACAGAATTAAATATTAAATTGGGTGTCTTGGGTGAGCTATTCGGCGTTGCTAGGCAAATGGCTGGTGAGCTTCAAGCCGATTCAGAATCAGCTTACAACTTTACAGAACATCCAAACAGAACTGTATCTTTAAATGAGATAGGCAAGATCAAAGTTCATAACTTAAAAAATTTAGAAGATTTGTGGGTGCTACATCTTAATGAAATCGCATCCTCTGGTGAAATAAAAGCTATAAGTGCAAATGTAATTAATTCATCCGGAGACATCGAAGAAGATCAGCTAGTAAGGTATGGTCCCTTTAATATGGTAAAAAACAGATCTTTTGTTAAAACTGACGTTGCAAATAATGCATTCTCAGTTTTGCAAAAACAACCTGATCGATCCTTAAGAAGAAAATTTAGATCTCATTACAGATCTGATGGTTATGCAGTAGCCCCAATTGATCCAACAAGGGGATTTTTGCTGTCTTTATATTTAGATAAGCCATCAACTTTTGAAAGAATAGCTCAAGGTAAATTAATAGGTTTTATAATAGTTTTAATTGGTATTTCTGGCCTAATCTTTGCAGCATATAGATATTACACATTGTATTTGTATTCAAAAACGATCAAATCTAAAGATGAGAATGATATCTTCAGTAAAATAGAGAATATTTCAAATAGCTCAAAAGATGTTGAAACATTTGAAAGAGAATGCGATGAAGTATTATTAACTGTGAACGGAAACCTTAGTTGGGGAGTGAATTGGATTAAATTTTTAGCCGCAGTTGCTCCACTGCTTGGTCTCTTGGGTACTGTTATAGGTATGATAGAAACGTTCCAAGCAATTACAGTATTTGGTACTGGTGATCCAAAGCAAATGGCTGGTGGTATATCACAAGCTCTAGTGACAACGATGCTTGGATTAATATTTGCTGCGCCTCTTTTAGCGATGTATACCTTATTATCAGAAAAAGTATCTGAAATTCTTCAAGAGATAGAAGAGTTTGTTGCTATAACAATCGTAAAAAAGGTTAAGTAATGATTGGTTTAACTGATCTGTTTGATAGGGGTGGACCAGTTCTTTATATACTTTTTCTCGTTACTTTATTTATCTGGTTTATTATATTTTCTAAATACCTAGCTACTACGTATAACAATAAGAATTGGATAAATAATAATTTTAATGACTTCTCTAATGGAGTAATAATTAATAAAAATAATATACATCTTTTTGAAGAATCATTCTTAATACATATTAAAAGAGTAGCATCACAAAAATTAAAAATGCTTGATGGACTTATTGGGTTGTGTCCCATGCTTGGCCTACTTGGAACTGTCTATGGAATGATTGAAGTTTTTGAAGTCTTAGCAGTTCTTGGAACTGGAAACCCTAGAGCTATGTCGACCGGTGTTGCAAAAGCAACTATCCCTACAATGGCAGGTATGACAATTGCACTTAGTGGCTTATTCTTTAAATTTGATTTAGCAAATAGGGTTGAGAGGTATCAAGAAGAAGCACGCATCTTTTTAAAAGAAAAGGTATCTTTATGAAAAGATATAATAGAAGACGTCAGGCTCAAGAAGAGGCAGCATTAGATCTAACACCAATGATGGATATAGTTTTTATAATGCTTATATTTTTTATAGTTACAACCTCGTTTGTTAAAGAAACTGGTGTTGATGTAAATAGACCAAATGCCGAAACAGCTGAAAGGGATGAAAAAGGAAATATATTAGTTGCTATAACTGAAAATGATGAGATTTGGATAGACAAGCGAAGAGTAGATTTGAAGGCAGTTAGGGCAAATATAGAAAGATTAAAGATCGAATATCCAGAGGGCTCTGTGATTATTCAGGCTGACCAGAGATCGAGGTCTGGATTGTTGGTTGAGGCAATGGATCAGATAAGGTTAGCTGGTGTAACCAATATATCTATTGCAGCAAAAAATGATAATTAGAAAATACGAGCAATATTATCCTCACATACTTTCTTTTGTTGCTGCTTTCTTTATTTTTTTACTAATGCAATATCTAATTTCAACAGATATTTTTAATAAAAAAGACGATGATGATATTAGTTACCTTGAATTCATTCGTATCAACAGCGATGATTCATTATTAGAAAGAGATAGAAAAATTCCAGATAGACCAAAGCCAGAAAAAAGACCACCACCTCCACCAGACATAGATTTACAACAAGATACAAAATTAATTAGACCTAACTTAGATATTGAATTACCTAATTTCTCAGTTCCAGTTGATTTTAGTGGCGCATTTTTAGGAAATATAAATGACTTACAAGGCACATCATCTGCGTTAATACCAATGGTAAAAGTTCAACCACAATGCCCAATTCAAGCAATCCAAGGCGGTATAGATGGAACTGTTCAGATATATCTAGTAGTTGGGCCTAATGGTAGGGTAAAATTAGCAAGGATTGTGAGAGCAACCAATGGCACACTTTTTAATAAAGAGGCTACGAAAGCTATTAGAAGATGGCAATTCAAGCCGAAAGTGATAAATGGAATTCCGGTCGAGCAGGCTGGAGAGTTAACAGTGGAGTTTATTTGTAATGCGTAGATTACTTTTTATAGCTTTATTTTGTACATCTTTTTTTGTTTCATCAGAAGAAACTATAAGCAGGTGGATGTCTGATTATTTCGAAAGAATTCATGGTCATATTGGCGATGAGAATTATGAAAAAGCTAAATATGAGTTGGAAATGGGAAACAATAATTACTTTAGAGGTGGTAGAACCTACGAAGCAGCACTTTTGTACCAACTTTATGGTCAGTTTTATGCTGTTCAAAGTCAGTATACGGATGCCGTTCCATGGTTTGAGAAAGCCCTAGCGACAGATAAAATGCCTAGAATTGGTGCTCAAGAAGTAAGATTTCAACTTGCACAGACATATTTTATGATTGGAAAATATGAAAATGTTATTACTTTATTAGAGGAATTTATAAAAATTGGTGAGAGGTATAAATATCCTGTCTCGGCAAGAGTCAACTTACTTATGTCATACTCTCATGGAAGAATAGAACAATACGATAGTTCTTATTATCATATAAAACAGGCAAATAATAAGTCTGACAAACCTCAAATAGATTGGATTGAGTATGCTTTTAGTCTTGCAATGAAATTAGAAAACCTAGACGATGCAGAAGATCTTGGAACTAGATTATTATTTTTAGAACCGAACAAAAAGAAATACTGGAATCAAGTAAGTGCTTTATATTTTGCTAAAGATTTTGAACTAAATTCTTTATCTGCACTCGAATTAGCATATGAAAATGATACTTTGAACAAAGAAGCAGATTTTCTTTTATTAGCTAAGTACTACCTTTATCAAAAATCACCTCTTAAAAGTGTCTTAGTTATGAATGATGGCATTGAAAAAAAATTAATAAAAGAAAATGAAGAAAATTTAAAATTGTTATCAAGCTCATATTTTTATGCAAGAGATTTAAAGAATGGAATAAAAGTACTAGTTGAAGCTGAAAAGATTTCAGATGATCCAGAACTTTCATATCGTTTGGGAACATATGCCTTTGATAGTGAGCAATATAAGCTAGCAATTTCTTCATTCAATATTGCCAAAGATAGAGGTTGGAATAATATTCCTGGTAGAATTGAGCTGATTAAGGGGATATCATACTTTGAACTTGAAAATGTTGAAGAGGCAAAATCTCAATTAATACTTGCAACAAATTTTGAAGATACTAAAGATACTGCCGAGGGATGGCTATCCTATATAAATCAGTTTTAGGTTAATTAACATTAAACTTAATGCAATGATAAGTGTCTAAATAATTACCATGATAGAAACTAAAAACTTAATCAAAGAATATGATGTTGGGTCTCAAAAAGTTAAGGCATTAGATGGTATTAACTTGTCTGTAGATGAGGGAGAATTTATTTCAATAATGGGACCATCAGGTTCTGGAAAAACAACTTTAATGAATATTATTGGATGTCTTGATACTCCTACTAATGGCACTTACCGTCTTAATGGAAGATCTGTAAGCGACCTAACGGAAGATGAATTAGCAAACATACGCAATGAAGAAATTGGATTTGTGTTTCAGTCATTTCATTTGTTAGCAAGAAATTCTGCATTAGATAATGTAATGTTGCCTTTAAAATATGCTGGCACTAGTAAAAATGAAGCTATTAAAAGATCAAATGAGGCACTAGAGCAAGTTGGTTTATCTGATAGATCAAAACATACCCCTGCAGAATTATCAGGCGGTCAACAGCAGAGAGTTGCAATAGCAAGAGCGCTTGTAAATAATCCAAGTATTTTATTTGCAGATGAGCCTACTGGGAATCTTGATTCTAAAACCGGAACAGATGTTATGAATATCTTTAAAGAATTAAATAACAATGGACAAACAATAATACTTATTACTCATGAAGATAGTATCGCAAAACAATCTAATAGAATTATTACTATTATGGATGGTCTGATAAAATCTGATATTAAGGAAAAACATGAAAAATAAAATATATATATTTTCTGTATTATTAGTTCTATCTTCTTGTGGTGGAGGTAGTGATAGTAAAGATACTCAATTTTATAAAAAACAAGAATCAGTCCCTGAGAAACTTGAAGTATCAATTGAAGCTTCAGGCGTTATAGAAGCTATTTCATCTGTTGAAATTAAATCAAAGGCATCTGGAGAAGTTCTTTTTCTTGGAGCAGAAGTTGGAGATTTTGTTGATAAAGGTTTCATGTTAGCTCTAATAGATCAACGAACAGCTAATAACATAGTTGATCAAACAAAATCTGACCTTGAAGCTGCTAATGTTCGTCTTTTAAATGCTGAATCACAATACGAAAGAGGTATTGAGCTTCATACACAATCTAGTATTTCTGATAAAGATTTTGAGGATATTAAGGAAAATTACGCTCAAGCTAAGTCAACTTTGGTAAGAAATGAGGTTTCATATGAAAATGCAAAAATTTCACTAGATGATACTGAGGTAAAGTCTCCTATAGATGGAACTGTTATATCCAGACCAGTCGAAGTTGGACAAGTCATTTCATCCCCAACATCTGCTTTTGGAGAAGGGAGTATTTTAATGACCATGGCCGATTTATCTAAAGTAAGAGTTAGAGCTCTTGTTGATGAAATTGATGTTGGAAAGGTTCAAATAGGACAATCAGTTTCTATTAAAGTTGCAGCATATCGCGATAAAGAATTTATTGGCACTGTTTCAAAAATTGAGCCTAAGGCATATATCCAACAAAATGTAACTACATTTCCAGTATTAATTGATATAAATAATGAAGATAATCTATTGTTAATTGGGATGAATACTGATGTTGTAATACAAATTTTAAATAAAAATGTTTCTCTAAGCGTTCCAACTATGTCATTAAGAACTAGGAAAGATATTTACACAGCTGCTGCAGTTTTGGATATTAAAAAAGAAACAATAGATGACTTTTTAGAAGATTATGTTGATGGAGAGAATTTTAATAGATTTATAATTATTAAAGATTCAAAAAAAGGACCAAATTTGTCGTGGGTAAAAGTAGGAGTTTCAGATTTATATAATGTTGAAATTGTAGAAGGACTGAACGAAGGAGATGTTGTATATATATTGCCCAGTAAAAGTCTTTTTGATTATCAAGAAAGATTCAAAGAAAGAGTAAGCGGTACCTTTAGTTTCGGATAATGTTGGTAGAAGAGTCAATAAAATCAGCAATTTCTTCAATAAGAACTAATGGTGTTAGGTCTTTTTTAACTGCTTTAGCTATCATAATTGGTACCGCAGCTGTAATAGCAGTAATTGGTATTGGATCTAGTGCAGAAAAAGCATTAGAAGAGAGCATCGACGACCTTGGACCTAGAACGTTGTCAATATTTCCTAGCCAAAGAAAACGTGGCGGTATTTCATCTGGTTTTAATCCCTTAGTTCTTAAGGATGCGGAAGCTTTAGAAAAAAATACGGAGCATAATTGGTTAGTAGCGCCAGCGATGTCAGGAAATCGACAAATTAAATATAAAAACTCAAATATGAGTGGTGAAATTAATGGATATCTTCCAGTTAACTTTGAAGTGCGTGGATTTGAAATTGGTCATGGAAGACTCTTTACTGAAAAAGAAAATCTTGGTAGAAAAAGAGTAATTGTCATAGGCTCTAAAGTGCCAGGAGAGCTAAAAACATCAGCAAAGCAAATATTAAATAAAGAAATATTAGTAGCTGGAACCTCATACACTGTAGTGGGTATCCTTAGTGAAGAAGGTTCAACAGGATGGCAAAATCCAGATGATGATCTATACGTTCCTCTGTTAACTGCTGCTCAAAGAATTTTTGGAACTGACCGTTTAGGTTGGATTAATATAGGCATCTCTACTGATACAAATGTTGATTATGTAATGATGACCATAGAACGAATCTTAAGACAGAAACATGATATTGGTCCAGGTGGTGAAAATGATTTTAGGATAAATGATTGGAGTCAATACTCAGATTTAAGAAGACAAGCGACTGGAATATTTACTGCATTGATTGCAGGAATTGCAGGTATTAGTCTTATAGTCGGTGGAATTGGTGTGATGAATATAATGCTTGTGTCAGTAACAGAAAGAACTCGTGAAATAGGCTTGAGGAAGGCATTAGGTGCAACTCAAAGATCAATAATGATGCAATTTATAATTGAAGCAGTCCTTTTATGTATTTTAGGTGGATTGCTTGGAGTATTTATAGGCACTTTATTACTTTTTTTATTTACATCACTTAATGATTGGATATTTTATATGCCAATAAGCGCTATCATTGGATCCATAACATTTTCTGCTTTAGTAGGTTTATTTTTTGGAATTTGGCCAGCAAAAAGAGCGGCAAAGTTAGATCCTGCTGTTTCTTTAAGATATGAGTAATCTTAAAGTAATTCAACTATTACCTGAATTAAATATTGGTGGCGTTGAAAGAGGTACTAAAGATTTTTCAAAAGCGCTTGTAGAAAAAGGCCATAATTCAATAGTAATCTCCAATGGTGGAATTTTTGAAAATGATATTATTGAGAATGGTGGAAGACATATAAAACTACCTGTTCATAAAAAAAGCTTATTTTCTTTTTTTTTATCTAAAAAACTTAAAACCATATACGAACAAGAGAAGCCTGATATCGTCCATGTTAGATCTAGAATGCCAGCGTGGATAAATTATTTTGCTATTAAAAAATTAACAGATAAGCCAATTCTTATTTCAACATTCCATGGTTTATATAGCACACCTATTTATAGCCAAATCATGTCAAAAGTTGATCATACAATTGCTATTTCAAAAACTGTAAAGGATTATATAATTTCAACTTATAACCTTTCAGAAGATCAAATAACAACTATACCAAGAGGTTGTGATCCAGAAGTTTTCAATAAAGATGAGTTATCAACTTTGTGGTTGAATAAATGGTACAAAGAATACCCACAAACCAAAAATAAAATTATTCTGACACTTCCAACAAGAATTTCTGCGTGGAAGGGTGTTGATAGTTTTATAGACTTAATTGCAATTCTTAATAATAATGATTTTCATGGTCTTGTTGTTGGCCCAACATCAAAATCAAAAGAAAAGTATTTAACAAAATTAATTAGTAAAGTTTTAAATTTAAATATTAAAGACAAAATTACATTCACTGGATCTAGAAATGATATTGCTAACATATATAAATTTTCAGATATCGTATTTAATTTATCTCATAAACCTGAGCCATTTGGAAGAACAACAATAGAAGCAATTGGCTGTGGTTCAAAGGTTGTAGGATGGAATCATGGTGGAACAAAAGAAATTCTTGAGAAGCTATACAAAGATGGCTTAGTTCCTCTTAACGATATTATACAATTAAAAGAAACAGTATTGAAAGTATCTAAGAACGAATATCCTTATCCAGATGAAAATATTTATACATCTGAGAAAATGATCCAGGAAACAATTAACCTATATCATCAGTTGTTAAACAATGATTCATAAACTTCATTTATTTCATATATTTTTGTTTTAACTGAAAATTCTTCTTCAACATATTTAAAAATAGCGCTTTGGTTTAATATTTCAATATTATCTACATATTCTTCAAGTAGTTCTTGCAACGAAAGTTGATTGTCTCTTTGAGCAAGAAGCTCCTCAGGAAAAATTTTGTTCATATGACCAACGTTAGTCGAAAGGACTGGTATTGCAAGATATAGAGCTTCCAGTGCAACTCTAGGTCCACCTTCATTTCTAGAAGACACTATTAACATTGATGCATCAGAATAAATATCTTCAAGTTGACTTCTGTTTACACCATCAATTATTTTTATTTTTTTATCAAGATTATATTTATCTATTAATTTTAAAAGGTTCTTTTTTTCTTTTCCTGATCCAACAATAATTAAATTTGTTTCTATGTTCACCCACGATGATATTAACAAATCAAATCCTTTAACTTTTTCAAGTCTTCCAACTGCTAAGGCATATTTATTTTGTTTAGAACTTATTTTTTTTAATTCAGGAAACCACCAATTTGTTATAACCTTTGATTTAGTTTTAATCCCATCTAAAACATGATCACTCACTCCAATAACGTAATCAGCTGATTCATATACACTTTTATTTTTTTTGACTCCATGTACTGTAGCAACGTGCTTAAATATACCGCTATTAATAGATGAAATAATAGAAGTAGTTTTACTTCCATGCGTGTGAACTATGTCTGGATTAATGGACTTAAGTAATTTTTTAAGTTTATATTTTTTAAATAATGATCTTCTACCCATATTATCAATCTCATGAATGGATATATTTTGATTAAAATTATGCGCGATTGATTTATTGCAAATAAGAGTTACTGATAAAGCTTTTGAATTACATAAAAGCTCATCAACATGTTGCTCAATTCCTGCAAAATCTTCACTAAGAACTAAATGTACTATTTTCATAAGAGTTTACATAATTCAAATGAAACTTTTTCAACTTCAGCAAAAACGTCATTATAGATATTCTGTGTTTTAATCTGCATAGTCGAAATCTCGTCAACAAGATTTGATAATTCAATATAACCCACATATTTATCTTTAATAAGCTTTTCAATATGAAGAACAACTTTATCATCAAGTTTTTTGAAGTTCATATCTAATAAATATGTATTTCCTCTACAAGAAAGGCTTTCATAAACCATATTCATACTGTCTTTAGTAATAAGTTTTACAGAAGCTTTATGAAGAACAGATTCAAAAGAAGGTGACTTCATACCTACATCACAGTAATCAAGATTGTTATTTACTAATAGCTCTATTTTATTATTCATTGATATTGGTGTTCTTCTAGAATTAAAAATATAAAAATGTTTATTTGGATGTAATGAAAGAAAATACTTTATTTGAGAAATAATATGATCTTCATCAAAATGATAATGGTTATTTATTCCTCCTATTGCAATAACTCCAATTTTTTCATCTACATCATTTGTTGAAACTTTTGCCAATGAGCCTTCATAAAAAATAACGTTATTTAAATTTTTAAGCCTTTTAGCATCATGAGATGGAGCACAGATTACATCAAATTTCATTTTATTTGAGGAGGGCGCTAAAACAGCGATATTTTTACATGACTTTTTTTGATTTTTTTTAGTTTTAATTAAAATAGGATAGGTTTTATGTCCAGCACCAATAATAAGATCATAAAAATTTTCTTGAACCTTATCAATATATCTAAAAAATGGAATGCTGCCTTTTACTGTCCTACATTCAATATTTAAATTTAAATTATTTGACAGTTCATCAAGTAAAACTTGGACTTGTTTTTCATGCCCAATATTATTATCTTTTATCCAAAGTACATTCATTGATATCTATTATTATATATACTGAAAATTATACATAGGATAAAGTCATTTATATGCATCCAAAAGACATGGCTAAAAATACTGAATTTAAAAATATAGCTATTGCACTTATTTCACAATATGGAGACGATGCAGATGCGGTTGCAACCTTAAGAGCGGCAGAATATGCGGCTGCACTTAATACTGAAGAATGGATTAAGTGGGAATCTATTATTTTATTAATAAATAAAATTAACAAAAACCCAGACCTAAATGGTTAAAGTTTATAATTAATTAAAAAATGGTTACTCTATAGATATGAAGCTTACTTTTCTATCAAAAAAATATAAAAATATATTAATCTCTTCTTTAGGTGCATTTCTTTGCATGCTTTTAATAGCTTTGATTAATAGTATTGATGTTTCAAATATTTGGTTGATACCGCCATTTGGAGCTAGCTTAGTTTTAGTAATGGCAGTGCACGATAGCCCACTTGCCAAACCACGCAATGTATTCTTTGGGCATGTATTATCAGCTTCTTCGGGCGTATTAATATTTTATTTTCTTGGAACAACTCCAATATCTTTGGCGCTTGGCCTTTCTCTTGCAATAATGATAATGCAACTAACCGATACTATTCATCCACCTGCTGGCGCAAATCCAGTGATAGCAATCCTTGGAGCGAAGACATTTGAATTCGTTATAATGCCTGTTGCAATTGGGGCATCATTCATTGTTATTTTTGCTCTGATTTATAACAAAGTTTGGAATCGATAATAATAATTTAAAAATACAATATGGGTAAAATTGAAGAGAAAATTAATAGTTTATTAAATTCAAAGTTTAGTCCTTCATTGCTAAATGTAGTTAATGAAAGCTATATGCACAATGTTCCAGAGGGATCTGAGAGTCACTTTAAACTAATTATTGTTAGTGATAACTTCAAAGACATGCCAACTTTAAAAAGACATAAAACAATATATAAAGAATTAGATAATCTAATGAACTTAATTCACGCAGTTTCAATTCATCCCTTTGATGAAGATGAATACAAAAATAACCCTATGACAATAGATACTCCTGACTGCGTTAATAGATAGTTATGCGTATTGATTTAAATAAAATAGCAAAGCAATTATTAAACAAATATCTAGTTATTTTGTTTTCTGTTTTTGTTGTATCAGTTATTTCAGGCTTTGGTCTTACTAATTTTAAATTAGATGCATCATCTGATGCTTTAGTGCTTGAGAATGATGAATCTTTAAAAGCATATAGAGAAGCAGAGGACGAGTTTGGCGATTCAAGTTTTTTAATTATTACCTATGAACCAAACCAAGAGCTATTTTCAGATTATTCTATAAACAGAATAGCTAATCTTGAAAATGACTTAAAAAATATTGATGGAGTAGATTCAGTCCTTTCATTGTTAGATGCGCCTATCTTTTTTCAACCAAAAGTAGGCTTGACTCAAGTTGCTGATAATTTAAAAGACCTCACCTTTGAGGATATTGACCTTCAACTTGCAAAGGAAGAAATAATAAATAATCCAATTTATAAAGAATTAATTATTAGTAATGATGGCTCTCTTACAGCCATGCAAGTAGTTTTAAGAGGCAATGATGAATATGATCTACTAATCAAAGAGAGATATGACCTTTTAGATATCTTATCTTCTAAAGAACCGCTATCAAATGATGTAAAAATCAATTTACAAAAAAGACTTGTTGATATCAATAAAAGAGTTAGCACACTCAATAATCAGGAATCTGATTTTAATAAACAACTTATAAGGAATATCAGAAATGTAATTTCTAAATATAAAGATGATGCAACTATATATCTTGGTGGACCATCAATGATTGCAACAGATATGATGCAATATATAGAATCTGATCTAGTGATTTTTGGTTCAGCCGTAGCTCTTATCTTTGCTGTAATGCTTTTTATATTCTTTGGTTCAGTATGGTTTGTGATACTTCCATTGATGAATGCATTTCTAGCTACATTTATCACTGCTGGCTTTCTTGGTTACATGGACTGGAAAATAAGTGTAGTTTCATCAAATTTTATAGCACTTTTATTAATTTTGACCATTTCATTAACAGTACATTTATTGGTAAAAATCAATGAAATAAAAAAAGAAACCAATTATAAAGATGCAATTATCCAAGGCTATGATCAAATGTTTGCACCATGTTTCTTTGCAGCACTTACAACGGCTGTTGCATTCTTATCCTTAACTTTTGGAGACCTAAAACCTGTTATTGAATTTGGTAAAATGATGGCTTTTGGTATTTTTATTGCATTTATACTTACATTTACATTTTTACCATGCGCTTTGTATCTAATTAATCAATCAAATACTAAAGACTACTTATCACTTCATAAAATTACACAATCATTATTAAATTTCTCACAAAATAACAAACAATCAATAATGCTCTTATTTGTATCGTGTTTTGCGATTCTTTGTTTTGGTATCTCAAAGCTAGAAGTTGAAAATAGATTTATAGATTACTTTGATAAAGAAACCGAAATATATAAAGGTATGTATGAAATAGATTCTAAGCTTGGCGGTACTGCTACGTTAGATATTATTATTACTCAACCTGATGACAATTTTGAGTCAATTGATATTCAGGATGAATTCTTTGAAGATGATTTATTTGAAGATGAAACTAGTGAAGCAGCTGGATATTGGTGGAATATTTACTCATTAAATGAACTTGAAAGAATCCATGACTACCTAGATTCTCTTCCTGAAATTGGAAAAGTTTTAAGTGTTGCCAGCGGAGTAAAATTGGCAAGACAGATTAATGATGGCGAAGATTTAAATGATCTTGAACTTGCTTTATTAAGATCAGTTTTACCAGAAGATATAAGAGAATCATTATTATATTCTTATATTAACAAGGATGACTCTGTAGTAAGAATTTCTACAAGAGTGAATGAATCTTCATCGGACCTTAATCGTAATGATTTATTAAGTATGATTGATAATGATTTACAAAATAAATTCAACTTAGATCCAACTCAATATGAAATGACAGGCTTAGCTGTGCTCTATAACAATATGCTTCAGTCGTTATTTAAATCTCAAATAGGATCCTTATTAATAGTCTTTGCGGTTATTTCTTTAATGCTTTTTTTAATTTTTAAATCAATCAAGGTGATGATAATTGGTTTGATACCAAATATTTTTGTAGCTTCGTCTGTAATGGGTTTGTTAGGACTTCTAAGCATACCTTTAGATATCATGACTATTACAGTTGCAGCAATAAGTGTAGGAATGGCCGTTGATAATACAATTCATTATATTTATAGATATAAAAAAGAACTTAAAATAAATAAATCTACTGAAGTAGCTTTAATAAATGCTCATGCCACTACAGGTAGAGCTATATTCTATACAGCATCTACAATCGCTGCAGGTTTCTGCATCTTATCTTTATCAAATTTTTTCCCAACTATTTTATTTGGATTATTTACATCAATTGCGATGATTCTAGCGTTTATAAGTTCCTTAACTTTATTACCTAATCTATTAGTAAAATACAAAGTTTTTCAATAATATTGTTATATGGGTCCACTTAGTAATATAAAAGTTCTCGAGTTTTCAGGCATTGGACCTGGACCGTATTGTGGAATGTTATTAGCCGATATGGGTGCTGATGTAATAAGAGTTGGAAGAAAAGGAACAGAAGGCATTGAGAATAAATATGATATTCATAATAGATCTAAAAGATCTATAACAGCTGATCTTAAAAATGAAGATACTGTAAATGAAATACTAAAATTAATTGACCAGGTCGATGTTGTTTTTGAAGGATATAGACCGGGTGTTATGGAAAAGCTTGGTCTTGGACCAGATACGTGTCTAAAAAGAAACTCTAAGCTTATATATGGAAGAATGACTGGTTGGGGTCAAGATGGCCCTATGTCAAAACTCGCAGGTCATGATATCAATTATATAAGCCTTTCTGGCGCTCTTAACTCTATTGGTAGAAAAGACTCTAATCCATTAGCTCCTCTTAATTTAATTGGCGACTATGGTGGTGGAGGAATGCATCTTGCTTTCGGAATAGTTTCTGGACTAATTCACGCTCTTAAGACTGGGGAAGGGCAAGTTGTAGACTCAGCAATGGTAGATGGTTCTCTTTCTTTAATGTCATTCTTTTACTCATTGAAAGAAATGGGTCACTGGGAAGACAAAAGAGAATCTAATTTACTTGATGGCTTTGCTCATTTTTATGACACCTATGAATGTTCAGATAATAAATTCATAGCAGTAGGTTCGATAGAGCCTCAATTTTATTCTGAGCTTCTAGAAAAACTTGAAATAAACGATGAACAATTTAAAGATCAACACAATAAAGAATTATGGCCAGAGTTAAAAGAAAAAATGGCAACAAAAATTAAAACAAAATCAAGGTCAGAGTGGGTTGATATATTTGCCGGAAGCGACGCATGTGTTACACCAGTTCTGAGCATGGAAGATGCTCAAGAACATCCTCATAATCTCGAAAGAAGGGCTTTCACTAAAGTTGATGGATTTAATCAGCCAAATGCTTCTCCGAGATACTCCAAGACGAAAACTGAAATAAGACATAATGCTAAAGAGGTTGGAATAGACATAGATACTGTTTGTAGTGAATTTAATCTATCGAGAGAAGCTTTTTAAGTTTTAAAAAAATCAATACTATTTTTATAAGTATTCTCTCTGAGAATACCCTCATCTATTTCCATAAGCATGGCAATCTCAGTTACTATATGGTTAAGATTAATTGGCTCATTTCTATTATTTTTAGGCTTATTAGGAAGATCCTTAGGAATCAGATAAGGACAATCAGTTTCAACCATTAATTTTGACAGAGGTATATCTTTTATAGTCTTTCGCAATTCTATATTTCTTTTTTCATCGCATATCCATCCAGTGACACCAATATAACAACCAAGTTCCAAGTAATCTTCTAGCTGCGATTGCGTTCCTGTAAAACAATGAACAACTGACTTATTTATGTCTTGCGAATATTTTCTTAATATTTTAATAAAGTCATCATGAGAATCCCTTTGATGTAAAAATAAAGGTCTATTACCTTCTATAGAAATTTTTATTTGCTCTTCAAATGCATATATTTGTTCTTCATAGGTTGATAAATTTCTAAAAAAATCCAACCCAGTTTCACCAATAGCATGTGGATCATAATTACGAATTGCTTCTTTTAGGTTTTTTAAATATTCAGTATTAAATTCATTAGCATGGTGAGGATGAACACCAATTGTGAATAACATACTATCTGAATAATTATTGTAGATACTCAATAATTTATCTAAATCTCCTAAACGACTGCATATAAGTCCAAATTTAGTAATATTATTTGAGATAGCTCTATTTATAACCTCATCAAGATCACTATCAAATCTATCGCTTGAAAAATTGCAGGCTATGTCAGCTATATCATGCATATTTATATTTATTAGTTTCTAATAATATAAATTATGAACTAAAATTAACCTATCATGAATCAATTTGATAGATTTCAAGAAGCATTAAAATTAGAAACCGTTGACGTAAACAAATTTAGTGTTAATCCAAATACTAATTACTTTGTTGGTAATACTCCTCATGGAGGTTATTTGATGGCAATAATGCATAAAGCTCTTATCAGCATATTGCCACATTCCACAGCTATAAGCTCATCAGTGCAATATTTAGATAGGATTGATGCAAGACCATTTGAACTAGAAGTAGAAACATTTAAAACAAGTAGAGGCAGTTCATCTGGAATAGTGAAATTAAAACAAGATAATAAAATTTGTACTACCTTTACTGGTACTTGCTCTGATTTTGAGTTTATGAAAGGTCATAATGATCTTCAGAAACCCTTACCTGATATTTTTAATAGTAGTGATAGAAAAGATTACATAAAAATGAATTACGATAAGATTTCTAGTGGTTTTACACCATCATTTATTCAACAACTTGAATGTTCAATTCATCCAGATCACGCTTGGTGGAATAGAGAATTAGATATAGATAATAAAGACAACGAGGCGAGGTGTTCTGCATTTCTAGAAATGGAAGGAGGAACTCCTGATCAATTTTGTTTATCCTTTTATTCAGACATTCTTCCACCTGTTGTCTGTAATAAGTATGGAGCATTGGGGTGGATTCCTACAATTACTTTAACCACCCATATAAGGAAATTACCTTCAACATCTGTTTTATATGCCGACTTTAATGCTACTGATATAAATAAAGGATACTTTGAACAAGATTGTAATATTTGGGATTTAGATGGAAATTTAGTTGCTTCGAGCCGTCAACTAACTAGAATACTTAAATCAGAAGAAAAATTATCATAATATATTTATAAAAGGAATAATAATGCAATTTAAAGGTACTAAAAACTATATATCAACGGAAGATCTCAGTATGGCTGTAAATGCTGCAAAGTCCCTTGAAAGACCATTACTAGTTAAGGGTGAACCAGGAACAGGTAAAACTTTGCTAGCAATAGAGGTTGCAAGTGCATTAAATATGGAATTAATTGAGTGGCATATCAAGTCAACGACAAAAGCTTCTCAAGGCCTTTATGAATATGATGCTGTTACAAGATTAAGGGACTCACAGCTTGGGGATGAAAGAGTTAAAGATATTAAAAACTATATTAAAAAAGGCAAACTATGGGATGCATTTACCTCAGATAAACAAGTTGTTTTATTGATAGATGAAATAGATAAAGCAGATATTGAATTCCCTAATGATCTCTTACAAGAGCTAGATAGGATGGAATTCTTTTGCTATGAGACTGGAGAAACCATAAAAGCAAAGCATAGACCCTTAATCATAATGACTTCAAATAATGAAAAAGAACTTCCAGATGCATTTTTAAGGCGATGCTTTTTTCACTATATACAGTTCCCTGATAGAGATACCATGAACAAAATTGTTACTGTTCATTATCCGAAAATTAAAAAGAAACTTGTTAGTGAGGCACTAGAAATATTTTTTGATCTAAGAAAAATTCCAGGTTTAAAGAAAAAACCGTCCACATCTGAGTTAATTGATTGGTTAAAATTACTATTATCTGATGATATGCCTGATGAGATTCTAAAAAATGCAGATTCCTCAAAAGCTATTCCTCCATTGTATGGAGCTTTATTGAAAAATGAACAGGATGTTCAACTACTAGAAAGATTAGCTTTCATGTCAAGAAGAGAAGCAAATACTAAATAGATGTTAATCAATCTCTTTCAAACAATAAGGTCTACAGGAGTTCCATGTACTTTAAGAGAATTATTAGACCTATTAGGCGCGTTAGAAAATCAATTGGTATACGCAAACATCGATGATTTTTATTACCTATCACGAACAATATTAGTTAAAGATGAAAAGCACTTTGATAAATTTGATAAGGCCTTTGATATTTACTTTAAAGGCATTGAAAAAATGGAAGATATTTTTCAAGCTTTAATACCAGAAGATTGGTTAAGAAAAGCATTTGAAAAAGAATTAGATCCTGAAGAATTAAAAAAGATCAAATCGCTTGGAGGACTAGAAAAACTTCTTGAAGAATTTAAAAAAAGATTAGAAGAGCAAAAAGAAAGACACGAGGGTGGAAATAAATGGGTGGGCACAAATGGAACGTCTCCTTATGGTCATGGTGGACAAAATCCTGAAGGCATTAGAATTGGCGGACCTGGAGGTCAGAAAAAAGCTGTTAAAGTCTGGGAGCAAAGACAATATTCAAATCTTGACGATTCAGTAATTATTGGTACAAGGGATATCAAGATGGCTCTGAGACGTTTAAGGAAATTTGCAAGACAAGGCAATGATCTTGAATTAGATATGGATGACACAATTAAATCCACAGCTAAAAATGCTGGATATCTTGATATTAAAATGGTTCCAGAAAGATTGAATTCAGTTAAAGTCATTGTTTTATTTGATGTAGGCGGATCAATGGATCCATATGTAAAACTTTGTGAGGAACTATTCTCTGCAATAAAGACAGAATTTAAAAATTTAGAGTACTTCTATTTTCATAATTGCATTTATGAGTCTGTTTGGAGAGATAATAGAAGGAGGTCTCAAGAACGATTTTTAGTTCAAGATATTATAAATAAGTACTCTTCAGACTATAAAATTATAATTGTTGGTGATGCAACAATGGCTCCATACGAAATCACAAATGCCGGAGGCTCTATTGAGCACTGGAATGAAGAAGCTGGACATATATGGATAAAAAGACTGTCACAACATTTTGAAAATATGGCTTGGTTGAATCCTGTACCCGATGATCATTGGGACTACACATCGTCAATATGTATTATTAAAGACTTATTTGAAAATAGGATGTATCCTTTAACATTGAAAGGGTTAGAAGATGGAATGGCGGAGTTATCTAAATGAGCAATGAAATAATAAAAGTTAATGGAATTAAATGGGGTCCTTTTAGGCTAAGAATTCCTTTTATTCATATAAAGTTTAGAACTGCAGAATTTCTTCAAGGAATGGTTATATCGGGTGCTACTGCATTTGCTGGAATTCCAATTGCAATGGGAATGGGCTTAACTTTTGAAGAGGGAGTGGCACTTTCCTTTATTGCAGGAACTCTTATTGCATCTGGACCAATTATATTTGGTGTACCATTTGCACCTGGTTGGGTAACTCCAGCATATCCAATAGTAATTGGTGTATTTGCCACAATGGGTTACTACCTTCCTTCTGGTGCTGAATATCAAGTTGAAACTTTCCAATTCATGTCAGCTCTTTGTATTGAATTTACTATATTAGTTGCATTTTTAGGTATGACTGGGTTAAGTGAAAAGATAGTAAAGAATATACCTAATGCACTTAAATCTGGAATAATCTTAGGCGCAGCTATTGCAGCATTTTATCAAGTTTTCTTTAAAGAGTTTGATGTTAAATATATGGAGCAACCAATCGCAATGACAGTTGCATTAACACTTTGCATATTAACAACATTCTCAGATCCTTTTAAAAGATTAGCTGCTAAAAATATTCTTTTTCAAAAAATTGCATCCCTAGGTCTTCTACCAGGTTTCTTAATTGCTGGTATTGTTGCGTATTCAGTTGGTGAAGCGACATTAGACATAACATGGGGTTTTGCTTTTCCAGATGTTGTAACGTTATTTGAGAGAACATCTCCACTTTCAATTGGGTTTCCCTCATTATCAATGTATATAGATGCCTTGCCATTGGTGATCATTGGATATATTTTACTTTTTGGTGACATTATTACAGGCCAAGAAATACTAAATGAAGCGCAAAAAGAAAGACCTGACGAACCAATTAATATAGATTCAAATAAGTTTCATTTATCTATCGCCGTCAGGAATCTTCTTGGCTTAATTGTTAATCCTAATTTCCCAACACAAGGTGCTCTTTGGACAGGAGTTCATGTGGTTGTTGCTGAGAGATGGAAAAAAGGTCCTAATGAAATGCCATCTTTATTTGACGGGCTTGGTTCATATTATTTAATGGCTTTACCATTTTTATATGTAACTTTACCTTTCATAACATTAATGGAACCATTGATGAATATAGCTTTAAATTTAACTCTAGTTTTAACTGGGTTTGCTTGCGCCTATGTAGCAATTGCAATACCTAAATCTAATCCAGAAATGGCATCATCGTTATTAATAGCTTTATTAATTGCCTTCTCAGGTGAGTATGTTTGGTTAGGATTATTAATTGGTATTATTTTAAGTATATTTGTAGTTGGCAAAGACCAACCCTCAACTAGATAATTTTATATGACCTTCGCACTTGAGATAAAAGATCTTAAAAAAGTTTATGCTGGAGGCACAGAAGCACTCAAAGGTATTTCTCTAAATGTAAAAGAAGGGGACTTTTATGCGCTACTTGGACCAAATGGTGCTGGAAAATCATCCACTATTGGAATAATTGGCACATTAGTAACAAAAACTTCTGGAAGTGTTAAAATTTTCGATGCAGACATTGACAATAATGTTGCTATTGCAAAATCAATGTTAGGTGTCGTATCACAAGAGATCAATTTTTCACAATTTGAAAAAGTATTACACATTGTTACCACTCAAGCTGGCTTTTACGGTATTAAGAAAAGTATTGCAGAGCCAAAAGTTGAAGAGATGCTGAAGCGTCTTGGATTATGGGATAAAAGAAATGATCAAGCTAGAACTTTATCCGGTGGATATAAACGAAGACTCATGATAGCTAAAGCATTAATTCATGATCCAAAATTATTAATTTTGGATGAGCCTACCGCAGGAGTAGATATCGAATTAAGAAGGGAAATGTGGTCCTTTCTTAAAGAAATCAATGAAAATGGAACAACAATAATATTAACAACCCATTATCTAGAGGAAGCAGAGCAGCTTTGCAGAAACATAGGGATTATTGATCATGGAGAAATAGTTGCAGATACAAGTATGAAAGACCTATTAAGCAGACTTGACGTTCAGGGGTTTGTTATGGATTTAGATAAACCACTAGACAAAGAACCAACTGTTGAGGGTTTTGAACTAAAATTAGAAGACTCTTCAACACTTGTTGCAGCAGTTAATAAAGATAAATCTATAAATAGTCTATTCGATGAGCTAAACAAACTTGGAATAAAAGTTAAATCAATGAGAAACGAATCTAATAGATTAGAAGAGTTATTTATTGAAATGATTAAGAAAAAATGAAACATGAAAACAATATAAATATATCTGTAACCCTATGGACGCTTGCATCTAAAGAAGTTAGAAGATTTATGAGGATATGGGTTCAAACATTAGTACCGCCTGCAGTTACTATGTCTTTATACTTTGTTATTTTTGGATCATTGATTGGACCAAATATAAAACCTGAGGTTACTGATGGTTTTGCATATGTTCAATACATGATACCGGGCCTTATTATGATGTCGGTTATTACTAACTCTTACGCTAATGTTGTGTCATCTTTTTATTCTGTTAAATTTCAAAAATCTATTGAGGAGTTATTAATTTCACCAATGCCAAATTGGACTATATTGTTAGGTTTTATTATTGGCGGTGTATGTAGAGGAGTTTTAGTTGGCATTATTGTTTTTTGTGTAAGTTTATTTTTCTATCCTGATTTTGAAATTGCAAATCCACTATTAACAGTTATTGTGCTTTTTTTAACTTCAATACTATTTTCATTAATGGGTTTTATAAATGCAGTGTATGCAGATAGCTTTGATGATATATCTGTAATTCCAACGTTTGTTTTAACCCCACTTATCTACTTAGGTGGAGTATTTTATTCAATCAATATGCTTCCAGATTTCTGGAGATCTGTATCTCAAGTCAATCCAATGTTGTATGTGGTAAATACATTCAGAGAGGGAATGCTTGGAACAAGTGATGTATCAATAACATTTTCATTATCAATGATTATTTTATTTATTATTTCTTTTAGCGTTTTATCTTTATATTTATTAAAACGAGGAACTGGTATAAGAGAATGACCACTAAAGTACTTGGAAAAAATATTAGTTATAGCAGTCCACGAGGGTTAAAAATATTAGATAAGATAGAAAGGAATCAGTCTGGCGTTAAGTATGGTGTCGACATATGGAACATATATGATTTTCTATTTAGAGATAAAAATAATTTACCAAAATTAAAAGTTTTAGAAATATCTATTCCATCAACATCAAAATATATAGTTGAATCAAAATCGATGAAGTTATATTTAAATGATTTTTATAATATGTCATTTAATAAAGATTCACTTTTAGCTACACGTATTAAAAAAGACCTAGAAAAAATAATTAAATCAGATATTAAAGTAAGATTCATTAACAATTTTTATCAAGAACCATCACATTTGGTTATAAATAGTACAACTTTAGTTAAATCAAAATCTGATTCACTGTTAAAGTTTAATGGTTTCAGATCAATATGCCCTGTAACTTCTCAACCTGATTTTGCGAATATTTATATTTATTCTGACAAACAACTATCGATAAATTGGCTAAGGAAATATCTAATGTCCTATCAAGATCAAGGTGATTTTCATGAACAATGCATAGAAGCCATTTATAAGGATATATACAACGAATATAAATGTGCTCATCTGGAAGTTTGTGGGCGTTTTCAAAGAAGAGGAGGCATAGACATAAATCCTATTAGAGGTAATAAAAATAAAATTCTTTTTAAAAATTTTAGAGAATTTAATCAATAATGGCGGAGAGAGGGAGATTCGAACTCCCGGTACCTTACGGTACACATCCTTTCCAAGGATGCACGATAGACCACTCTGACACCTCTCCGTAAGTTTCATTATACTTCTAATAAAAAACTTGTTTCAAAATATCTTTGTATGTATTATCAATAGATGAGCAATTTCAAAAATGACTTAGTGAATATCCTTGAGATGTTACAAAATATCGAAATAGACTTAAATTTAGTAGGGTATACTGAGACAGAAAAGAAAATTTATTACACAATTGCGTTGAGATTATCTAAATCAGGTTCATGTAATATTACAAACGTTATAGAAACTTCTGGATATTCAAGATCAACAGTTTATAAAACTATAAAAAAATTTGAATTAGACGACCTAATAAAATTAAAACAATCAAATGACGATAAAAGAGAGTTTAATCTTTCATTGTCTGTCACCTAATTAACTTTAATTAATGACACATTTTATTAAAGTCTCCATCACAGTATATTTTTTCTATATGTTTACTTATGGTACATGGTACTTCTTTCATATACTAGATTTTGCAAATCTTCGTGTGGATGATGGGTGGACTGGATCACTTGTTTTTTTACCACATGGAGCAAGAGTTTTAATGGTTTGCTTTTTTAGATATTATTCTCTACCTGCATTATATTTAGCAGATATTACTGGGCCCTCTCTTTTAAATCATGAGCAATATGATGTTACTTATGTAGCAGGATCAAATGTTGCAGCTCTCGGTTGTATTGCTGCAGTTATGATATCTGTTGAGTTAGTCAAATGGTCTAGGATAACTGAAGGAAATTTCTCATTTTTTAAACCAGTAAACTTTAAAAATTATAAGTTTCTATTTTTAGTTATTGTTCTCTCATCACTGCTAAGTGGAATAATTTGCAATAGCATCATTGCACTTATTAATGATCAAATAAACATTGATGTCTTAACAGTTTTAAGGTTTATGATTGGAGACTTTATTGGTGCAGTTACAGTTATAGCAATTATGTGGGTTGTTTTTACAACCGCAATAGATACAAGAATGATCATTTCGCCAGAAAAAGATTAAATTGTTTACTACTGTATAGATATACAGTATAATTTTCTTATGAACAATATTATTTATATAAAAAAAGATCCTATATTAGTTGAATTAGATGATTCAGTAGATAAAAAATCTGCAAAAAGAATGATTGCATTTAAATATTTCAATAACAACGAAAACTTATTAAATGAATATTTAGATAAAACTAACTCAAATAAAACAGGCCTTATAAGAAAAAAATCAGCTGAACCAAAAGCACAATTAGAATTTTCATTTTAAATTCATAAAAGCTCTTTATTTAGATTTCATACTGTATATAATTTACTTTGGCGTCTTGTTTAGTAATTTTTTAAGGGGATTGTTAAACATTTTATTACTACCCTGAACATGGAGGTGGTCCTATTAGTATTTATACAACAACAGGAAGCGGAGGGTTTACCTTTTGACAGGGGTAAAATCCTAACTTCCGGCTAATTTAAGTTTATTCATAAATTAGTTCATAGCCCCCAATTTTATTGGGGGTTTTTTTTAATTTTAATATGGAAATAAGATACTGGGCATTATTAATTCTTCTTGGAGCGGTTTGGGGAAGCGCCTTTATATTTATTAAAATTGCAGCACCAGAATTTGGTGCTGTTGCATTAGTTCAAGCAAGATTAGTAATTGCTTCATTAATTTTTGTACCGCTACTATTTAGAAGAAAATATTTATTATTATTAAAACCGATATGGAAACATTCATTTTTATTGGCAGTAACAAATAATGCAATTCCTTTTACAATGTTTTCTCTAGCCAGCTTTGGATCAGACTCTAATATGTTAGCAATATTAAATGCAACGACAGCATTCAATACTATGATAATTGCATATTTTTGGTTAAGTGAAGATGTTTCATTGAAACAACTAACTGGATTAATTATGGGCTTTATTGGTGTTGTTATACTTGTGAATCCTGACTCATCTTCAACATCATTAATATCTGCAATATTTTGTTTATTAGGAGCCGCTTGTTATTCATTCTCTACTGTATTTATCCAAAAAAATTCAGCAAAAACTAATAAGTTGGTTTTAATTGGTTGGTCAATTATATTCAGCGCATTCTTAATGATACCTATGACTTTAATATACCCTCCTGTATCAATGCCATCATTTGATGCATTTCTGTCTGTTCTTTGGCTTGGTGGGGTTTCAACTGGATTGGCTTTCTTAGGATACGTAAGATTAATTGAAAAAATTGGTGCAGTTAAAACTTCAACAGTGGCTTACTTTTTACCAATCTTTGGAATTATTTGGGGTTATATATTTTTAGACGAAGTTATAACTTTAAGCATAGTAATAGGATGCTTTACAATATTATTAGGAGTCTTCCTAGCAACATCAAAAAAGATTAAAAAAATTGAAGGACAACCTCATGCAACATAAATCAATTGAATCACTTCTTTTTGAAGCAAACAAAGAAATTGAAAGATTATCATTCGACGATTCTATGAAAATTATAAATAATCAGCACACAGTAATTATTGATGTCAGAGAAGAGTCTGAAGTTAATAATTTAGGTATTATTAAAAATGCTATTCATGTTCCTAGAGGCCTTTTAGAATTTACTCTTATTCCAAACTCTCCAAAGAATCCTGTTCAAATTAATGATGATACATATATTTTAGTTTATTGCGCCGGTGGTTATAGGTCTGCTTTAGCAGCCAAGACTTTAAAAGATCTTGGATTTAACAATATTTTTAATCTTGGTGGTTATAATGAATGGATTGAAAATGGTGGAGAAATTCAAGCATAACAGCGCTTATATAAAGGAATTTTATATATTATAAATATAATATAACTTGACATAATAATTTCAAAAAAGTCTAATAATCATACACACAGGGGTACCCAATGAAAAAATTTGTTT
The DNA here is from genome assembly GCA_902517425.1 of uncultured SAR86 cluster bacterium. Lineage (GTDB taxonomy): Bacteria > Pseudomonadota > Gammaproteobacteria > Magnimaribacterales > D2472 > SAR86A. The sequence continues at coordinate 44,085 of CABYCI010000006.1, forward strand.
TCTCTTTATCTTTTGTTTTCTTACTGTCAAATAACCTTTTTTCTCAGCAAACTGTTGAAGAA
>CABYCI010000007.1 GCA_902517425.1 uncultured SAR86 cluster bacterium
CCAGATGCTGAAATTGCAACACATTCAATAGTAGTTTCAAAAACTGAGCAAGGAACATCTATACAACTTGTTGATCTTTCTGCAGAAGGCGTTCAAATAGAACATCAGGAAAATATTGACGAAAGTAGAGGATACTTTTCTGTTACTTTTGATAACGTTCAAAGTGAATTAATTGGTGATGAGGTTAATGGATGGGATCTTTATGAATCCGTGATTAATCAAGCTGCTGTTTTATTTAGTTACGAGCAAATTGGTGGCTCTCAAGCAGCTCTTGATATGGCGATTAATTATGCTCAAGAAAGATATGCTTTTGGAAGAGCTATAGGTTCTTTTCAAGCTATCAAACACAAACTTGCAGATATGTATATTGCGTTAACACTTGCTAAGTCTAACTGTTACTATGCGGCATGGGCCTTATCAACTAATGCTGCTGATTTACCAACAGCTTCTGCAACAGCAAGAGTAAGCTCCACAAAAGCTTTTCAACTTTGTTCTAAAGAAAATATTCAAACACATGGTGGTAATGGTTTCACTTGGGAATATGACTGTCATATGTTTTATAGGCGATCTAAGCTCTTGTCGCTTAACTTAGGCTCTTTATCAAATTGGAAAGAGAAGTTAGTAACAAGTCTTGAACAATCAAATTTAAATTAAGGAAATAAGAATATGGATTTTAACGACACTCCCGAACAAGCAAAATTTAGAAAAACTTGCCTAGAATGGCTTGAGAATAATGCTGCATATAAAGATAGGTCCACCAAAGGGGATTCATTTGCTAATAAAGACCTTGTTCAGGAAGCAAAGTCATGGCAGAAAAAAAAATATGATGCCGGTTGGGCAATGCTTCACTGGCCTAAAGAATTCGGAGGTATTGGAGCAAGTCCAATAGAAAGAATAATTTGGGGAAATGAAGAATCTAAGTTTGATGTGCCAAAAGGAATATTTGAAATAGGTTTAGGTATGTGCGGTCCCGTTATGATGCAATATGCTTCAGAAGAACAAAAGGAAAGATATCTTCCTCCTATGGCTGAAGGAAAAGAAATTTGGTGTCAGTTGTTTTCAGAACCTTCAGCTGGTTCTGATGTAGCTGGTCTAAGAAGTAAAGCTGTTCAAGACGGTGATAAATGGATAATAAACGGTCAAAAAGTATGGACCTCTGGAGCACATTTTTCTGATTATGGAATTTTGGTTGTAAGGCATGATCCAGATCTGGAGAAACATAAGGGATTAACATTCTTTTTTGTAGATATGAAGTCTCCAGGAATTGAGGTTAAACCAATAAAACAAATAACTGGTGGATCAAGTTTTAACGAAGTGTATTTCACTGATGTTGAAATTCCTGATTCACAAAGACTTGGTGAAATTGGGGATGGATGGAAAGTTGCAATTACAACACTTATGAATGAAAGACTTGCTGTTGGTGATGCAGGCGGACCTGATGTTGGTGATGCTTTTAAATGGGCAAAAACTCAAGACAATCTTGGTGAACCAATTCTTAATGACAAAGCAGCCAGGGAGTCTATTGCCGATTGGTATTGTGAAACAAATGGGTTGAAAAATACTAAATTAAGAACTATGTCAGCACTTTCTAAAGGCGATACACCTGGTCCAGAAGCATCAATTACAAAAATTGTTAGTGCAAATAAACTTCAAGATATTGGAAACTTTGGTATGGATTCTATGGATATGGCAGGAATGTTGAAAAGTGATGATCAAGATATTAAAAGTTTTCAAAATGCATGGTTGGGTGCCCCTGGTTTAAGAATAGCTGGAGGAACAGATGAAATTCTCAGGAATATTATAGCTGAACGTGTATTGGGGCTTCCTCAAGATCCAAGAGCAGATAAGGGCCTTGCATACAAAGACATACCATCTGGAAATTCTTAGTTTATCTAAACATACTTAGAAACTTTAAAAATAGAGTTGATCCTCCTATAACTTCAATTTTTCCAGAAGCAAGTGACGATACAGGGGATTCAAAACCTACTAAAATTTTCTTGAATTCTATTTCGTCTGTTTTGATATAGAGATCACATTCCTTTTGCTTTATGTCCGATACAACAGCAACATCATTTCTTATATCTATGTTTTTTGTGATACCAGATGAAAAATCAAAACAAGCAGTCAATTCTTCGTTTGTTAGCTCGGGGTTAAATCTTACAGATAAAACATTAAATAAAGTATCGATAGATATCTGCTCTAGTAGTTCTTCTGTTCTCTCAATTAAGATATTGCTTTCAAAATCTTCATTTAATTCTAAGGCAGATGTAAGAAAATAATTTCTCTTATTTGGATTCGACGATCTAGAACCCTCATAAATTAATGCTTTTTTTCTTAGATCTTTTACTTCATCAACATAATAATCAAGAGTTATCAAATGATCACTTAGTTCAAGTGCCCACTGCATATCCTCTTTTTTAACAGCAGAATATAATTGTTCAAGAAGCATTTGATCTCCACCTGCTAATTTTGATATTCTGATTGCCCTCTCTTTTCTTGAAAGAGGGTCTAACTCTGAAGGATTTCCATTAAACCAACCTAAATAGCCATTAAATATACTTTTTACAGACCACCTAACTGTTCCATAAAACTCATAAAGATAAGGTGATTTAGCTATATGTTCTGGTAGTTTAATAAGCTCAGCTATTTGATCTGGATATAACCCTTCATTCATTAGTCTAATTGTTTGATCATGAATATATTGAATGGCATCTCTATATATAGTTAAAATTTCTTTAATTTCTTTCTTTCCAATAATAGGTTTTGTATGGCTTGGGAAGAGGAATTCTGCATCAAACGTCTTCATATGATCGATGCTGTTAACCCACCCTATTACATCTCGATGAGTTGTGCCTCTTATCGTGTAAAGGTTTGGGAAGGTTTTGTATACATTATCTCCAGGCAACAATGCTTTATGGTCAGGCAACCAGACAAATAATTGATCATTGGTTTCGCCTGGTGCATGAAAAAGTTCAATCTTTATACCGGCAATATTTAGTTCAAGATTATCATTAAAGATGACATCTGGTCTTATATAGCCAGTAGGTGATTTAGCAACATTTAAACTTGGCCCTATTCCAACGTTTATAAGGTCTTCCTCAGAGAGCAAAGTTCCAAACATTCTATTGCTTCTCTCGGTAATAATTGGATTTAAAATTCCCATAATCCTTTGAACATAAAAATCAGTATCTTCATGGGCAATAATTTGTGGCCTCTCATCCTGATTATTCACATAAAAGGCAGTTCCAAAAGTATGATCTCCATGGTTATGGGTATATATGATTGCTTTAATAGGGTTTGAATTCTTTTTACTAAATAATGAGTAAATTTTTTCTGCTTCAAAAACACTATCTGAAGCATCAATTATAATATTACCCTCTTTACCCTCTACCATAATGGAGTTTGCAATACCAAATCCAATTGCAAAATGAATAGCTCCACCAGGAGTATCATATGAAAGAACCTGTCTATCAAACTCTTTAGAATGTTGTATTAATTTTTCCACTTCAGAGGTAAGAGGTACCTCAATGTCATAAGAAGATGGCTTTGAGCAAGAAATAAGAAATATTGAAAGTAATAATATTAAATGCTTTTTATACAAAGCTGCTATTCCTAAAGGAAGCTTATCATTATTTCATCTACAAGAATATTTGAAGCCTCATCAGAGGATATCGATCTATTAGAACCATCTCGCCAAACAGTTACCACAGTCCAAACAGTTTTATCTTCCTGAACATCTCTTAGATTTACTCTCAAAATATTTTCTGTGATTGTATATATGTTCTCTCTGTACCTGTAGTAGTCCCAATAATATCTAGAATAATAATGATTCATACGGTCAGATTCAACCGTATCCTTTGTAGTGAAATTGATATCAAAAATTAAATTAGAGTCTTTGTTATGTTTAAGACCTCTTTCTTCAATTGCATTTTTCAAGTTTTCTTTAAATTTCTCAAGAACAATAGGATTAACTTCAGCTCCAATATTTGAGTTGTTTATCTTTATATTAAAATCGTTATAATTATCTAAATTGAATGTCTCAATCGAGTCAATTTTAATATTAGATTGCGTAGTGGAACATCCGATCAGAAATACTAGACTTAGAAATGTTGTTATTGTTTTCATTTATTATTTTATTGTTGTTATATGTTTAATTTAGAAGATCAAAAGTTTATAAAATTATTAGACCTCAATGCTCAAATATATACTGAATCCGAATTCAATTGCAAGCATATACATTTAGATTCTAAAAGTGATGAAAAAGTATTTATGGTAGCCTTTAGAACAATACCAGAAGATTCTACTGGTGTAGCTCATATTTTAGAACATACTGCATTATGTGGTTCTAACAAATACCCTGTCAGAGATCCTTTTTTTATGATGATCAGGAGATCGCTAAATACTTTTATGAATGCATTTACCTCCAGTGATTGGACAGCTTACCCTTTTGCAACACTTAATGACAAAGATTTTAATAATCTACTTAGTGTATATTTAGATTCATCTTTTTTCCCAAATTTAGATGAATTAGACTTTCTTCAAGAAGGACATAGGCTTGAGTTCAATAAAGATGGTACAGATGAATTAGAAATCAAGGGTGTTGTTTATAACGAAATGAAAGGAGCTATGAGCTCTGTATCCAGTCAATTATGGCATGGTCTTTCGAGACACCTTTATCCATCATCTACCTATAAACATAATAGTGGTGGCGATCCTGAAGATATTATCGATCTCACTCATGACTATTTGGTAGATTTTCATAAAAAACATTACCATCCATCTAATGCTACATTTTTTACATTTGGCAACATTGATCCAAATGAAATTCAAGAATTTATTAAAGAAAATGTTCTTGAAAAGTTTGAGCCATCAAATCAATCAATTCAAGTTCAAAATGAACAGCGAATTACTTCACCTAAAACTATTTCAGAATTTTATAATCCAATGCCAAATGATGAAAAAAATCATCATGTTGTTTTAAGTTGGCTTTTAGGTGAAAGTCATGACCCTGTCGAGTTACTAGAGTCGTATTTAATGTCTAACATACTATTAGATAACTCTGCTTCACCTTTAAGAAAAGCTCTTGAAAATACTGATTTAGGGAAATCGCTTTCACCATTAACTGGATTGGAGACCGACCATAAAGAGTTGGTGTTTGCTGCAGGATTGGAAGGTGTTGAATCTGAAAAACAAAAAGAGGTAGAAGATCTTATATTGAATTGTCTTAAAGATATTGTAAAAAAAGGTATTTCTAAAGACATTGTGGACTCTTCTTTTCATCAATTAGAAATAAGACAAAGAGAAATAAGTGGCTCAGGTATGCCCTATGGGCTTCAAATAATGCTTGGTTGCCTTCCTGCATGTATTCACTATGATGATCCATTAAAAGTACTAGATCTTGATACATCATTTTCTGTTTTAAAAGAAAGATTAATGTCAAAAAATTATGTTGAATGCTTAATTGAAGAAAAAATTATAAACAATAATCATAGGGTAAATTTCTCACTTGTTCCTGATCCCGAATTTAATAGTAAGAATGAACAAAAGATTCAAAATAAGATTGATGTAAAATCTAAGAAATTATCTGTTGATGATAAAAAGAGAATTAATAATTTAGCTTCTAAACTTAAAGAAAGACAAGAGTCATTTGATGATCCGGAAATACTACCAAAAGTAACAAAAAAGGATATTCCTGCTACGAGGAATTATGCAAATCCTGAGGCAACAAAAGAAAATAATAATTTTTACTATCAAACTGGAACGAATGGTATAACTTATCATTCGATTGTTTTTCCTTGCAGTGCCTTGTCTGATGAAGAATTTAAAATAGCTTCGTTATTTAGTAGCACTTTGACTGATATCGGAATTGGTAATAAGAATTATGAGGAAGTGCAAAAATTACAGTCAGCAGTTACAGGCGGCATGTCTGCAAATTTTGTTTTACTACCCGATCAGAGTAGAGAAAATCCTACACTTGGCTTAAAGATATCATCAAAGTCTCTTGAAAAAAATGAAAGTAAGATGCAAGAACTTATGCTTGAAACTATTAAAGATGCTAATTTTACTGACGCTGGAAGAATAAAAGATATGTTAAATTTTATATCTTCTGATAATGAAAGATCTCTTATACAAAATGGTCATATGCTAGCAATGAGTAATGCTGGTGCTCAAATTAACAATATTGCTGCAACTAATGATATGGCTGCTGGTATTAATTTTATAACCAATACAAAATCTCTTTCTAATACTATAGGTAATAAAGACAATATTGAAAAATATATTGCTTCCTTTTCTTCAATAAAGAACAAAATTATTGAAAATCCTATTTATACATTTACTGCTTCGTCATTAGACTTAAAGGATTCGTTAGTTAATTATCAATTTGATAACAAAATGAATGGCTATGAAACACAAAATTACTTTGATATTCAGAATGAATCTATTGGTTGGATAACTGGTGCTCAGGTTTGTTATTGTGCAGAAGTTTTTCCTACAGTTGATTATTTTCATCCTGATGCTCCTGCGCTAACTGTTTTGGGAGCTGTTTTAAGGAATGGCTATTTGCATTCTGCTATTAGAGAAAAAGGAGGAGCATATGGCTCTGGAGCAATTCAAGATTCAACTAATATGATATTTAAATTCTTTTCCTATAGAGATCCGAGATGTTCTGAAACCTTTGATGACTTTAAAAAATCAAGCGAATGGTCACTTAAAAGTATTACTCAAGATCATTTAGACGAAGGTGTTCTTGGAATTATTTCAAGTATAGATAAACCTCTTTCTCCATATGGAGAGGCAATGAGTGATTTTTCAGCATCACTTGATAACAAAGACAAAGAGAAAAGATTACATTTTAGAGCAATGGTCAAAGAATGTTCTGTTGATGATTTAGTAAATGTCTCGAGAAAATATTTATTTAACAAATCAGCTAAATCATTAATTGCTGGCGAGAATTATATAAATGAGATCGAAAGTCTAGACTTTAAAGTAAAAAACATTTGAACTAAAAAAATAAAAATCTTTTTTTCTTTAGCTCTTTTGCGCATCCCCAATATTGTTGTTGATACTTTGTAGACCTATTTTGAACTCTATCCGCAACTTTTATGAGCCATTGCTTTTTTCTGTAAGTTTTTTTCTTAAAGCCACCATAACCTTCATGATATGCAAGATAAAGTGATCTTGCGTCAGTCTTTTCAAAACCTTGATAATAGCCCTTACTTGCATACCAGCCAATAAAATCTGCTGAATCATTGAAATTCTTTCTACTTGCCCTGCTATTACCTGTTTCATCTTTATAATCATCCCAAGTTTTTGAAAGTGCTTGAGAATAACCAACAGCTGAAGACGGCCTAAACCATGGAATGAAACCTAATACCTTTTCTCTCTCAGGCCTTGCATCAGCCTTGAAGCTTGATTCTTGATAAACAAATGACATTAAGACATAAGGTGGTACTTTCCATCTTTTTTCACTTCTAATTACAGCCTTATACCAACTTTTCTTTTCTTTAAAAATTAAGCAAATATTGTCAGGGCTTTCAGGTGGTTTAGTGGCACATGATTGAATAATTATTACAATCATTAATAGCAAAATAGGATTTAATTTAAATTTTTTCATCTTTTTCAAAGCCTCTAAAACTTTTAAATCTTGGAAATCTTAAACTGTAGTATTCTCCGTCTTCATTTTGAGTTACTGCATCTGCTCTGACTTCAATGAGTCTTCCTATAAGAGCATCTCTAGATTCCCAATAACTATCTCTTTGTTCATCGGTAAGGCCACTTCCAACACTCAATGAGAAAAATTTTCCATCATCATTGCCCTCAACATGAAATGCACCTAACTTGCCTTCATGCTTACCTGTACCTTCTTGAATATCTGTAACTTTAAGAGTTACTTCGATAAAAGGTTTAATTTTTAACCATGCGTGACTTCTTTTACATTCGTAGAAGTTATCATTTGGTTTTATCATTAAGCCTTCAAAACCCATATCTAGAGCTTCTTTATTCATTTTTGAAAACTTTTCTTGACCACTTTTTTCATCAAAATTAATAATCTCATAATCCACTAATTTAATTTCTTTTTCAAAATTTTTTGAAAGTTTATCAAGCTCATTTTTCCTTTCAAGAGAATTGAGAATACTTTTACCCTGATTGAATTCTTTTAAAGGCAGCATATCAAAAAGCGCTAAGTAAGCATCTTTGGTTTTTGCACCTGATTTTCTATAAACTTGTTTCATTAATGCTTGAAAATCCTCACTCATAACCTCACCGTCAAGCACTAAGTTATTAAATTCAGATTTACTAAGGGCGTTTTCAATATGATTAAAATTATGAAATATTTTTCCGTTACGGCTATATAAGGTTGCTTTGCTGTTTTTAATAATTGCAATTACCCTAACTCCATCATACTTATATTCAACTAAGCAATTACCTTTAATTTTTTTTGGATGTTTGGCTCCATCATGAGCAAGCATACAAGAAAAAACTGGAACACGAAATTTCATATCCATTTTTTTTGCAACATTGTTTACAGTTTTTTCACTTACTCCGCATCTAAGATCTTTAATTAAAATTCTTCTATACCAATTATTCCATTGATCTTTAGTTGATAAATCCATCAGTTCAATTATTAGATCCCTGGCAGCATGTCCTGTGCGATCTCTGTCTATTAAAAGCTTTGCTGAATCTCTAAAATTAATCCAACTAAGGCCAGCACCATCTTTTTCAGATTCAGGAACTTGTTTTACTCCAAAAGTGACTAATGAGTCTAAGCACATTGCTAGGCCTTCTTGAAAATCTATTTCTTCTAAGTATTTCTGTAAAACACCTTCTTTAAAGAGACGGCTATTATCGCTTTCCAATTCTTTAATAATTTCCCAAGAACGTATCATTTAATTCTCAGCCCTATTAAGTTGATTAATTCTCTCTATATCTTGAGCCTTAGATTCAATATGAGAAATCATTTGTTTGGTTATTGGTGTTCTTTCCTCATCACAAAGATTTGCATGAAATTTCTCAGAAAAATTAATTGAGAATTCAATCATTTTTTTGACTGTTATTAGTGGATCTTCGATCATGCTTAAGTCTGATACAACAACGATTGCAAATGATTTTGTATCGTTTTCAAATGTCCCTGGGTTTAATGCATTAATTATTCTAAATTTTTCAATTCCATTTTCATCAACCATTGAAAAGTATTTATTTTTAATTTTTGCACCATAGTTTGATAAGAAACCAAAGATTTGATCGATATCAAAAATAGACTTATCAACAGATATTAAATAAAAACATGCTAATTCCTGATGATTTTGAGATTCAAATAGATCTATGGGTGCCTCTTCTTGCAAATTATTATCTTCTTCTATTGTATCGAATGGGTCTGGTATTGATTCAATTTTTACTTTTAAATTACCTGCATTAGATACTTTTCTAATAAATAAAAAAACAATTATCAAAAAGAATAATATAGCTAAGCCGATTAGATAGATTTCAGAGTTTATTCCCATTTATGATTCAGCTAATTTTAGCGCTTGATTGACGTCGACTGATACCATTCTTGACACACCAGCCTCTTGCATTGTTACCCCCATAAGATAGTCGCTTCTTTCCATTGAAACTTTATTATGGGTAATAAAAATAAATTGAACAGATTTAGACATCTCTTCAACCATATTTATAAACCTTAGTGTATTTAAGTCATCAAGAGGTGCGTCAACTTCATCAAGAAGACAAAATGGTGCAGGATTTAGTTCAAATATTGCAAAGACTAGAGCTAATGCAGTTAATGCTTTTTCTCCACCTGATAATTGTGAAATTGATGAATTCTTTTTACCAGGTGGTCTGGCCATCAATATAACCCCTGCATTTAAAGGATCATCATCTGTAAGGGTTAATTCAGCTACCCCGCCACCAAATAATTTTGGAAACATCTCTTTAAGTCTTGTATTTACAGCATCAAAACTGTCTTTAAAGATTGTTTTAGTTTCATTATCAATCTTTTTAATTGCTCCAGTAAGTTTTTCAAGCGCGTCCATTAGATCTTCATATTGTTCGTCTAGTTCTTCTTTTCTTTTTGATTCTTCTGAAATTTCCTCAGGTGCAGCAAGATTTATTGCTCCAAGCTTAATTATTTTTGTTTCAACATCAGTTAATTTATCTTCGATTTCATCAAAAGTCGTATCTGCATAAATATCAAAATTAATAGAGTTTATATCTATTCCAGCTTCTTTAATTTTTTTATTTGAATTTTCTAAATTGATTTCATATGTTTTAAGTTCAATACGCACATTGGTAATTTTTTCTGAGATTGCTCTTGAGTCTAAATCAGAAATTGCTTTTTTATTCTCAAGTTCTCGTAAATCTTCATTAAATTTAGATTGTCTTTGTCTTAGCTTTATTAGTACTGATTCAGCATCAGAACTCTTTTCAACAAATTCTTTCATCTCTAGCTCTATTGAAGTTTTAAGTTTTTCTGCTTCATCAATCTGCACCTCAAGTTCGTTTTGTCTTGAAAGATATTCACCCGTTAAAGATTTCGATTGTGCAGTAGCTATATTTAAAATATCTACTAAAAGTTTCTTTAATTCTTGGGCTTTATTTCCTATATTATCTTTGTCGATTCCAAACTTTTCTATTGTATGGATTATATTGTCTAAGAGATGCATAGCTTTTTCGCTAGGACTTAATTCATCAAAGTTTTTTTCAGTTTCTTTGGCTTTCTCATAATTTTGTTTAGCTCTTTGAAGGTTGTACTTTGTTTCTGATTCGGATTTATTAATATTTTGGAGATTGGCTTCTCTTTTTGCGATTTCTGCACCAACAGCATAAAAGTTCTTTTGTGCTATCTCATATTCACCCAATACAGAATCATTTTCAGTTCTGTATTGATCAATTTGAGATTGAATGGTGTCACACTCGGAGTTTTTAATTTTTAGATCTCGGTTATGAGAATCTAGTTTTTTTTGAAGATCATCTCTATTATTTTTGGCTTCTATTGAAAACAAAACTGCCTTGTCTAATTCTAATTTAGCTTTGTCTTGTTTGAGTAAATTATATTTCTCAGCAGCTTTTGCTTGATTTTCTAATCTTTTAATTAATCTTGCAATTTCATCTCGTATATCTTTTACTCTAGATAGATTCTCTTTAGTCCTCTTAATTCTAGATTCTGTTTCTTTTCTTCTTTCCCTATATTTAGAAACGCCTGCAGCTTCTTCTATATGAGTTCTAAGTTCGTCGGGTTTTGCGCTTACAAGCTTACTTACCATTCCTTGCTCAATAATTGCATATGAGCTTGGTCCAAGACCTGTGCCAAGAAAAATATCTTGAACATCTTTTCTTCTGCACTTCGTATTATTTATGTAATAGTCAGACTGTGCATCTCTGGTCATAACTCTTTTAATTGAGACTTCATTAAAAGAAGCATATTCGCCACCAATCTTTGCACTTGAGTTATCAAATAATAATTCTATGCTGCATTGTCCTGAAGCTTTTCTTTTTTCTGAGCCATTAAATATAACATCGACCATTGATTCACCTCTTAGATTTTTGGCAGATAATTCACCAAGAACCCATCTTACAGCGTCAATTACATTAGATTTACCACAGCCGTTGGGGCCAACAACACCAACCAAATTTGTAGGGAAAGAGATTTTCGTTGGATCAACGAAACTTTTAAAACCTGATAGTTTTATGTGTTTAAGCTGCATTATAAGAGTCTATTTTTACCTCTATATTATAACTCTTGTGGTTTTTTTAACCATTCATTTGAATTAATTTTATATGTATTAGTAGGGCTATTTTTGTTTAAGACTATTAAATTTTTAGATAAGAAACTATCCATGTTATCTTTACAAAATACATTAATATCTAATTCAATTGTTTCATTATTTAAATAAGCAGATGCTAAATCAAACCCTGGAATGATACTGTTTGCATTGGTCAACGTAACATCATAAATATTTATAAACTCAGTTTGAGCAATCGGTATATCGGGGCCATTCATTATCAAAAGTTTTATAATTCCGTTATCTATTAAACATGGAAGTTCTGAACTTTTATCAATATCGAAACTAGCAGAAATAAATTCAGGAAATTTAGCATTTCTCAAGTTTGTATAAAGTTCGTAAAATAATACTTTTTCATTATTTGAAGTAAAAAAATTTTCTGAGAAAGCAATCATGCTTTCAGCTGATTTTAATTTATTTAGCTCAATAGATTTAGAAATTAAATTAATCATCCAGATCTTTAATTCATCTTCATTAAGTGAGCTTTCTACCTCTTTCAAGTATTCCTTGGAGATTGCAGCATCTATATAGATTTGATCAAGGATCTTATCAGATAATATTTGATTATTTAAACTCCCAAGAACAGCAAATTTGCTAACAAAAGCGATCAAACACAAAGAAAGAACTATTACTGATGAACCTAAAATAATGCCTTTATTATTAGTTTTCTGCGACAAGAGATAGGCTATTATTGGAAATGCCGCTAATAATAATAATAAATAAAATATTATCATTGAATTTTTCTTCTTACAAAAAAGAAAAATAATCCAAGTATCAATACTCCAAAAGGTGAAAACCACAAAATGTATGTTTCACTGCTAAATTCAGGTTCGTAAAGCGAGTCTTTACCAAACCGTGTGGTGACATATTCTTTTATTTCATTATCTGTTTTATTTGAATTAATCATTTGTGCTATTTTTTGTTTTAAATCTTCTGAAATTGGAGCATTTGAACTTGATAGAGATCCAGACGTACATTTTGGGCACCTAATATCATTTAAAAGTTTATTGAATCTTTTTTCGTCTTCATCATTTGAAAATTCATACACCGCTCCTGAAGAAACAACTAAAGAAAAAAATATTAAAAATATATTTACATATCTCATTAAAATAATTCCTTTTCTTTGATAACTGGAATAAAAACCTGACTCCATATCGATTCATTTATTTCGCCTTGATAATGAGCAATTATTTTTCCATTATTTACTAAAAAAGTTTCTGGTGCCCCTGTTACGCCTAAATCTAAAGCAAGTGTTCCTTTGTAATCATGTATTATTTTTTTATATGGATTTCCAAACTTAGATAGCCATTCAAGCGCATCATTTTCTTCGTCCTTATAATTAAGGCCTATAACTGGTATGCCTTTCTTATTTAAACTCATTAGGTATGGGTGCTCTACTCTGCATGTGATGCACCAGCTTGCCCAAACATTAATAATATAGGTATCACCAAGATCAGAACTTGTTATGAAACTTGAGCCATCTAATTCTTCTAGATTGAATTGAGGTAAAGCAAATTGTCTGTAGTCAGCTCCAATAATAGAATCATCCTCTGTTAATAATAAAAAAAACATTAAAATAAATGAGGCAGGAAGTATTAGGATTATTAACTTCAATATGATCTTCATATATTACTCTTTCTATTTGTGGATACTAAAACTATGCCTGCAAATGCCATTAGACAAGCAGAAAACCAAATCCATCTTATTAAAAAATTAATTTGAACATTAACAATCCAACTTCCATCTTCGAGCTGATCTCCTATTGTAAGATAAATATCCTTAAGAGGGCTTACGTGAATAGCTGTTTCGGTAGTTATTTGGCCTCTAGTAAAGTATCTCCTTTTTTCAGGACTTAAATCAAAACTATTTCCGTTTTTATCTTTAATATTAAATTCAGCCTTTACTGCATCAAAATTAGAGCCTTTTCTAACTCTTATGTCTTTAAAATAAATTGTTAAATCCTTATATTCTTCGAATTCATTAATCTTTATATTAAGAGCTCTCTCAGTACTTAGTAAACTATTAAAAGAAATTGAAACTAATAGTAATCCAAGTGCAAAATGGGCGATAGCACTAAAAGGATTAAGATATTTTTTAAAGATTAAAGAAATTGAAACCTCAATTAAATATCTGATTATGACCAATAGGCCAACGAATATAGATAATAAAATAGCTACATTATTTGTTTTAAAAACAAAATGTATTGCAAATGTAATAATTACTGAAAAAATTAATGATAAAACTATTGGTTTTGTGAATATTTTAAAATTGATGCTTCTGGACCACTTAGAATCTACTGAAAAAAATAAAAACAAGGATGCCAATATTACAATCGGAATAAATATTGCATTATAAAAAGGTGCTCCAACACTAATTTTTTGATCGTATAGATATTCGTAGATAAGTGGATACACAACTCCCAGCATTACTGAAAAAATTAGCGTTCCAAAAAAAATATTATTAATAGATATAAATGATTGTTTAGAAAATGTCTTTATATTTCCAGAGGGTTTAATTAAAGAAAATCTTAAAATAAATAAGCTAAGTGATGCCGCTATTATGACTGCAATAAAAGCTAATAAATATAACCCTCGTTGAGGATCATTAGCAAAAGAATGAACACTATCTATTATTCCTGATCTTACAATAAATGCTCCAAATAAACTTAAAGAAAAAACTGTTATAGAAAGAAGTATTGTCCAGGTTCTTAGCTGAGAAGATTTTATTGAAACGCTCAAAGAGTGAAGGAATGCTGTTGCGGCCAACCAAGGCATTAAAGCTACATTTTCAACTGGATCCCAGAACCAATATCCTCCCCAACCTAATTCATAATATGCCCACCAACTTCCTAGAGTGATACCTACTGTTAAAAAAACCCATGCGGACACGGACCATTTATTTACAAGCTGTTCCCATTTCGCAGACGGATCACCATTTATTAGAAAGGCTAGTGAACAAGCAAAGGGTATAACAAAGCCAACATACCCAAGATATAAGGTTGGAGGATGTATTGCTAAAGCAGGATCTTGAAGGACTGGATTTATGTCTGCTCCATTTAATGGTGCTATTGGTAGAATAGTTATAAATGGATTAGAAGTTATCAATAAAAATAATAAGAAGCCCACTATTATTAAGGAAATAACACCTATAGTTTTTGGTTTCAAAACTTCAGTATTTTTGATATTAATGTTAAAAATAAACCCCCATAAAGCTAAAAAGAATATCCATAAGAACATTGATCCTTCATGGGCGCTCCAAATGGAAGATATTTTATAAAAAATTGGTAGTGCAGAATTAGAATGATTGGCTATGTATTGAACACTAAAATTATCTGTGATTGCTAACCAAATATAAATTAGAAAGGAGCTTAATAAAAATAAAAAAGCATGAGAATAAGTTCTGCTAATTAGATTTGATGTATATGGGGTATTACTTGTTGAGAGTGAAAAACTTCCAACTAAGAAAAAAAGTCCTGTTGATAATATTGAAAGGAAATGTGATATTTCAATTATCATTTTCAAGATTTAAATTGGGAGGCATATAATTTTCATCATGTTTTGCTAAAACTTCTTGTGCATAAAAAATTTCATTCTTAATAAAGCCTAGAGCTACAACCCCACTGCCCTCTTTAAATAAATCTGGAACAATACCCTCAAATACAACATTAATAGAGTTTTCATAATCTGTAATAATAAATGATATTTCTGATTTATATCTTTGAACTGAATCTTCAAGAACCATTCCACCAATTTTTATTCTTTTTTCAGATGGTATATCGACATTTTTGAGCTCAGTTGGAGTAAAAAAATAATCTAGATTAGAATTTAATGAATATAGTATTAGTGAAATTCCAGAAACAGAAAATAAAAAAACCAATAAAATACTGTAAAGTCTTTTTTTTCTAATCGGATTCATTAAATTTCTTTTTTAATTCTCTTAATTTTATTTTGTAATGACCAAAGGCGCTAATTAAGCAAACAATAACAATTGTAACCACGATCCATACATAAATACCGTGACCATTCATATATATGGCCTCTTCAATAGATTTAAATGCGAAATCAAACATAATCTTTAATCCATGATTTTGTGCTTTCTCTTTTGATGATTTGAACCTTAGATGAAATTATAACCAAGCAAATTATCAAACCAAAGAATCCTATAGTTGAGCCAATCAATGGATATAGCATTGACGGGTCAATACTTGGTTTATTTGTGAGGGTGATAGACGCTGATTGATGCAAGGTACTCCACCAATCAACAGACTTTTTAATAATTGGTATATTTACAAATCCAACAATAACCAACCAAGATAATAATTTATCAGCTTTTTCATAGTTGCTAAAAGATCCATGAAGAGATATTAATCCTAAATACATTATAAAGAGGATTAATGTGGAAGTTATTCTTGCATCCCACTGCCACCAAGTACCCCATGTGGGTATTCCCCATATAGATCCTGAGGAAAGTGCAATAAATGTTACCATTGCGCCAATTGGTGCAATTGCAATAATTAGATATGCGGCTAGTTTTACTCTCCAAATTAAATAAGTAACACTCGCTATCGCCATAGCAGCATACAAGGATTGAGATAAGAATGAAGCTGGCACATGTAAATAAATTATTCTAAATGAATTACCTTGAACAAAGTCTTCAGGAACGAATAGCAAACCCCAGGTAATAGATAAAACGTAAATAGAAATTGAAATGTAGAAAATATAATTATAAAACTTATTTACTTGAAATAAGTATGTTTTGGGCGAAGCAAATTGATGTATAAACTTTTTAATCACTATTTTATCGTGCGCTGAATAGTCTTATTCTAAATGGGCCTTAATTATATAAGAAACAACTAAAGGCACTGCAACTATTATAATAGATAAGCACCCTAATAATAAAAAAATAAATCCTGAGTAGTTAATATTAAATTGGATAGCAACTATGCTTTTTCCTAAAACTATCAATACTGGGAGAGCTAATGGTATTGTAACTAAAGCGCCCAAAACTGAGCCTTTGTTGAGACTTAATGCATTCCCTAAAACAAATAAATTCAAGAAAATATATGAGCTAATTATAGATAAAGGAAATATCATAAGACTTAAAACGAAATTCGTTGTCGTTCCAAATGAAAAAATAAAACTAAGTAATGAGATTGGAATACCAATAAGTAACCAATAAATAAATACCTTAATTGATATTAATGAGGCAAACGATGTTGTTTTAATCATTGTTTGTTCAAGAGAGCCATCATTAAAATCTTCAAGAAAAATATCCTCTGCTGCAAGCATCATTGATATAAGTGTTGCTATCCAAAGCACAGAAAAGAATCCAACCTCAAGCTTCTCAGGGAGAAGCTCGACTGTTAATGGGTAAGCAATCATTATTAACCAAAATACTAATATTGGCCCTAACCAACTTCTGGATTTCTTTTTAAGTTTTAAAAATTCTAATTTTAATAGTTTCATGAATATTTAACGAATTTCTAATATTTTTGATTCAATTTCACAAGGTATATGAGAGGTATAAATAATCGATTTATTCTTATCTAGTTCATTATTCAAGAATTGGCTCAATATTTTTTGAGTTTCTGTATCCAAACCAACAAATGGCTCATCTAAAACAATTAAATCTGAGTTATTTAAAAATATTCTTAGTAAAGCTAATTTTTTTTGTTGTCCAAATGATAAGTTTGCAACAACAACATCTCGATATTTATTTAAATTTAAAATCTCCAAGAATTTTTTTAAACCTTTATGGTCTTGTAAGCCCATTAGCAAAAGATTATCTTCAAGTGTTAGATAGTCTTTGATAGCGTTCTTATGTCCAAGATAAGCAATGTCCTTTGAGAAATGATTTTCTAAATTACCTTTAGTCTGCTTAGTAATACCTAAAATTATTCTAATTAAAGTAGACTTACCAGACCCGTTCTCTCCAGATATATGAAGCGCCTCTCCATCGTTCAAACTAAATGAAAGATTGTGAAAAAGTTTATTACCATTAATTTTAAATGATAAATTATTTGCTTCTATAATTGTTTGATTATTCATTTTTGGAATATATCTAAATTTTTAGTCCTTATTATAAGAGCAGGAAGTGGATTTTGTGGATCAATTCTTGAATAAAATCTTTTTGATATTTCATTAAATGGAGAAGTTCCAAATTTACCAATACCGCCAACAGAAAAATATAGCCTTTTTGTAAAGTAGATACCTTGCTCAATATTTGGAATGCTTCTTACCGAGGAAGAAATTTTTTTTAAGCTTTTTATAAAATCATTTTTTCTATCATTGTATTTAAACCAACCCCATGAGGATTGATCTATCATTGATATCTTTCTTAAGATTTCTTTTGATTTTTGATTTGGTAGCGCTGAGGGAGGTAGAAGAACAACTAGGTTACCTTTTGAATTAAAGATTATATTGTCTATAGTTTTTTCAAATGGTTCATCATTTGAAAAATTAGTTAAGACATATTCTTCTTTATTTGAAGAAGCAGGTAACTTTAGACCTTTTAACCGTTCATGTGAGCCAAGAACTATATAAGTAATTAATTCTTGGCTCAAAATGTTTTATGTCTTCGATAAGGCTTGCTCGAAGTCAGCAATAATGTCATCAGGATGTTCAAGACCTATTGATAGTCTTACAAAACCAGGTGTAATTCCTGCTGATAAGAGTTCTTCTTCTGAAAGTTGACTATGTGTTGTGCTTCCAGGGTGAATAGCAAGACTTCTTGAATCACCAATGTTTGCAACATGATAAACCATCTCTAGAGCATTGATAAACTTCTCACCGGATTCTCTTCCACCCTTAACTTCAAAGCCCATTAGGCCACCATTGCCTCTTGAAAGGTACTTCTCAGCTCTTTCTTTGGCATATCCTTCCATTACAGACGGATATATAACTCTTTCAACAGAATCATGTTCAGATAGATATTTGGCAATTATTTCAGCATTAGCAGAATGCTCTTTCATTCTAAGAGCTAATGTTTCAAGGCCTTGAATAAACATAAAGGCATTGAATGGACTCATTGCAGCACCCATATCTCTTAAAATTGTTGTTCTTGCTTTAAGAATATAAGCAATTGGACCTAAAGGTTTAACAGCTTCTGTCCAAACTGCTCCACCATAAGATGGATCAGGAGTATTTAAAGCTGGTTGTCTTTCAGGAAATGCTTCCCAATCAAAATTACCACTGTCTACAATTATTCCACCTATTGATGTTCCATGACCACCAATAAACTTTGTTGTTGAATGTATTAAAACAGCAGCTCCATGATCAAAAGGTTTACATATAACCGGTGCTGCAGTGTTATCAACAATCAATGGAATTCCAAGTGGTCTGCCTATTTCAGCAACTTCGCTTATTGGAAAAACTTCAAAACTAGGATTTGGAAGCACTTCACCGTAATATGCTCTTGTATTTTCGTCTGTTGCTTCTGCAAAATTATTAGGGTCTGCTGGATCTACAAATCTAACCTCAATGCCCATATCTGACATTGGATTTTTAAACTGATTATAAGTACCACCATATAAATGAGATGAAGCAACTATGTTGTCACCTTTCTTTGCAATATTTTGAATTGCATATGCTGATGCGGCCTGACCAGAGGCAACTGCAAGCGCACCGACTCCGCCTTCTAATGCTGCAATTCTGTCCTCAAGCACTGCGCAAGTAGGATTCATTATCCTTGAATATATATTGCCAAGTTCAGATAAGGCAAATAGGTTTGCAGCATGATCACAATCATCAAATTGAAAACTTGATGTTTGATGAATTGGAACTGCTACTGAATTTGTACTGTCATCTTTTCTCCATCCAGCGTGAAGACCTATTGTTTCTGGATTAGTATATGTCTTGCTCATTTTATAATGCTCCTCTATTTTTATTAAATGATGTAATTTAAGTATAGTAAATTATAGTTAATAACAACACCCTTATTGGATATATACTAGTATATTCAAATCAAATATTTATAATGATTCAAGGAAAATTATTATGGCTAAAAAATACACGAATTTTAGGATTGGGGGCTCACCTCAAAAATTAACAGATGACTATACAGTATGGTCCAATGATCTGCTTGAAAGGATAATTGCCAGTAAAACTGTTATTCAGCCCGGTAAGTCGACACAAGGCCATAAGTTAATCGATTCAGATGTTGTTTATGTTGTTACAAATGGAAGAGGAACGATGGAAATTGTTGAGTATATGAATTCTGATGAAGGTCATGGTTCGAACCCTTCTTTTGGTATTGAACATAAGGACTCCTATGAGCTTTCTGCTGGTGATGTTGTTTTAGTTGAATCTGGTGATTATTGTAAAGTCGTTAATGACTCTGATCACGATCAGCTTACATATCTTAGAATATTTGATAGAGGCGGTTGGAGACAATAAGTGTTTGATACAAGCTACATAACAGATAAATTAGCTATGAGCGTATCTGCTGCTTGTGTTGTACATTGCTTTTTTGCACCTGCGCTTTTTGTATTATCTTATGGGGTATCATCCTTTTCGATTGACAGTGAGTTGATTCATTATTTGATTTTAGCCATAGCTATCCCTTTGAGTGCACTTGCTCTAAGTAAAGGGTATAGACATCATAAAGTTACTTCTTTTCTAGTAACTGGCGTTCTTGGTTTGTCGCTTATGTTTCTTGCTGTTCTATTAGGTGAAAGTCTATTAGGTGAGCTTGGTGAACAACTAGTAACGCTTCTAGGTTCCTCTTTGGTTGCATACTCTCACTTTAGAAATTACCGCACCTGTCAAGAGTTAGATTGCTCTTGCCATGAAAATTAAAAAACTAATAAATTAGTTTATTCGCACTTTTGCAACTACTGGCAGGTGGTCAGATACGCCGGTTTTAGTTGTTGGATTAAATCTTATCGGCTTACCTGTATCGGTGTATGAGTTAATTGTTGTAGCATGAACATCTATACTATCAGGAACATATTTAATTCCTCTTTCTTTAGATAAAAAGATCGTATCTAAAAAACTCCAATTGTTTTCATATCCATAGTAATAAGAACCTTTACATTCCTTGCATCCAATAATATGTGCAACACTCCAATAATTTTCTTCAGATTTATAGATATCTGATTTATTATCTTCTTTGATATTGATATTAAAATCACCAAGCGCAATTGAAGGTAGTTGGTGACTTTTTAAAAGATTTCTTAAAACATTTAAAGAATCAATTCTCATTGATACATCATGATAACCAGCAGGAAAGTGCAGGTTATATATTCTAATTTTTTTTCCATTGACGTTAATCGTTGCTTCTAAAATTGGTCGAGTATCTTTATTTTCATTCTCACCAGTAAACGAAATATAGTGAAGTTTTGGATCAAGAATTTTAAATTTAGTTATTAACGCTGTATCTATGCCTCGATAATCCTTTCCTTCAATTAATGTGAAGTCTTTATAACCATAAGGCTGAATTAATTTAAACAACTGAGTTAATATATTTAGGTTTTCAACCTCTTGAAGAGCTAAAATATCTGGGCCTACTTCATCATATTTAATAATTTCTTTTGCAAGGTTTTTTAACTTTGCGTTTTTAGTATCCTCATCCCAGTCAAGATATAAACACTCATTCTTCCATGATTTTACCCTAATATTTTGACAAGAATTAACATGTCTTTCAGACTTCTTTTGTTCAATCGGCAAATAAGCTTTGTCGTCTTTTTTTGGATCATCTTTGGTATCAAATAAATTTTGTGCGTTAAGCGTCATTACGCTAAATTCATCGCTAGTAACTAACAAAGATGTAAGAAGTAATATGAATATTAGAAGATTATGCATCTATATTTTTTATTTGAAGTTTAACTTCAAATGGAATATCTGCAGTATCATTTTGTTCATTACAAACATTCAAAATATGCTTCAGCTTATCATCAGGAAAATCAACAATTTTCCTTTTATTTAAGTCAATATGCCCTAGTATAGTCTCAAAAATTGCAGCAATTTCAGAGTTTTCATTTTGAAGGACTCCAACAAAATGCATTAATTTTTTATTTACCTTTTTTAAAATAAATGAAGGATAAACAGACTCATCTAATTTAAATTCTTTAAGGTATCTTATGTTGTCTTCCAAAGTAAAGGTAGAAAACCCACTCTCAATATATTCTGGACCAAAAGTTAGTTCGTCAACATAAAAAGATGTATATGTGCTATCAAATAATCTGTAGTAATGATTTACATTCATGTGTCCGTTGTGATCACACATTTCTTCAGTAACTTTAATGGTTGCGTGTTTATAAGGAAGCGGTTTCATGCATATATTGTATATAAAAAAAGCCCAGCATGGTGCTGGGCTTCAATAACTATTTAACTAGCTATGTATTAATAATCAAATCCAAACTGTAAGCCCCAAGTTCTTCCATCAGAGAAAGATCCATAAAGCTGTCCACCCTGAAGATTACTTGCGGTTCTTAAACCTTGAAGTTGTCTTTCATCAGCAAGGTTCTTAGCATACATTCCTACATACCAATCACCATTACCAGGAGTGAATCTTACAAGTAGATCCCAATATTTCGTTGCAGGAATTTCCATTCTTGCATCCTCAAATATACTTGCGTTACCTTCTCCTCTGTATCTGTAAGACAATCTTGCTGAAGTTTCACCTCTAGTACCAGGGAAAACCTGTGTTAATGAGAGACTGTAAGATAAATCAGCAGTACCAGGTAATGAGTTACCTTCAACACTTACTGGTATACCTTGAGCAACAGGACAAGGAGAACCAGCTAAAGGTGCAAAAGGTGCTGAAAGACAGTTATAACCACCAGATTTATATAGAATGGTTCCATCTGCAAATGCTGCTCCAGTTAAAAGCCCAGTTGCATTTCCAACAGGACCAAGATCAGCAACTTTCAATGCTGGTATAGGATTTAGGTAATTAATAAGTGATGTATCACTTGTTACTTCATTTGTAAGAGCTAACCAATTAAGCATAACGCTTGTGTTTTCTGATAAAAATACATTCATCATCCCTTCAAAACCAGTTATTTCTGCATCCAAGTTATAGTTAATACTTGCATCATCAACAATAGCAGCAACTAGCATACCTTTGTTATCATTTCTAAATATATTCATATTTAAGAGCATAGCTCCATCCATTAATATACTTTTAATACCAAAATCTAGTACACCTGTTTCTTCTTGATCATAAGTACTTGAACTTGAACCGGCATTAACACCACCAGCTTTAACAGCAGTTGTGTAACTACCATAAATCATTACGTCATCATTGAGATAACGCTGAAGTGCTAATTTATAAGATAATGAATCGTCAGTAACTAGTCTTGGATCTCTTATGCCAGGGACATCTGAATGTTTATCATAATTCCATCCTCCTAGTGCGACATATGCATTTCCAAGTAAATCATTAAAGTTATTACTGTTTACAGTGAAATCATCATAACGAGCACCAACTGTAAGCATAGTTTGCTCGTCAAGATCAAAGTACATTTCACCATAAAGTGCTTGTGATTTTGTTCTAACATGCTGATCACTTAAAGTACCTCTTAAATCAACGGGAACTACAACATCAGGCATAGCCATAAGTGCAGCAACAGTTGCCTGATAAGTACCAAGGATTGTTGCAGCCTGAACTGGATCCGTTATTGCACCACCTTGTAAGGCAAGAAGATTTGGAAGTTGTGGTAAAAGCCCTTGAAGAACTGTCTGATAAAATACAGCTCCACCTTTGCTTGAAAAATCTAATCCAAGTAAACCTTGTAAAACCGGGTTGTATGGATGTTGAGCAAAACTACCAATTAACTGAGTACCAGTTGTTTGAACTCTGTATTCATTGTCTGATCTATCGTCATAATTATAAAAACCAGCAGAAAAGTTAAATGCTCCATCAAAACTAGAAGTGAAATTTATTTCTGCCTGATTGTTTTCTGTGAATACATCTGAGAAGTCATATGTTCTATCAGTGTCAGCAAATTCACAAAATTGTACATCGCCTCCAAAACATACAGTAGCTGCAACTGGAGCTAGTCCAAGTCCAGCACCTGCTCCAAGCAGGGGTACTGTAGAATAACTTCCATCATTATCATTCATCTGATGAAATTCTCTTGTTTGATACGTATATTTAATCATCATTTGAATTTCATCTGTAAGATCATGTTTGAGTGTCAAATTTGCATATTCTGTTTCCTCAAAGTGAGTTGGCTCTCTATCTAAATAAAGTGTATCGAACTCATCACTTAAGGATGCGCCATATTTGTTAACAATTGTTCCTGGATCTAAGTGAGCAACAAAACCAACAAAGCCGGCAACATGCCCCCTTGTATCAGCTGCTGTGTTTAATGGTCCTCTTTCATATGGAGAACAACCAAAGAATTGATCTTGAGAACAAAAAGTAACTTCTTCTTGTGGTCTGTTGTCATCATTCTGTTGATATTGATATGTAAATTCTAAATCAGTTTTTTCACTTATATCAAAATCTAAAGATAATCTAACACCAATATCATTTCTGTCATCAAAGTCATTTCCAGTAACTGGGTTATTGACCATACCATCTCTAGTATTTGACATTAATGCTATTCTTGCTTTGACAGTATCTGAGAATGGAAGATTAATTGCTGTCTGAATTCTTTGGCTGTTATAGTTACCCATTTCTGCTTTTACATAACCTTCAAGTTCGCTAGTAGGTCTTGCAGTAATTAAGTTAATAACACCTTGAACTGAGTTTCTACCATTTAGAGTACCTTGAGGTCCTTTTAAAACCTCTATTCTTTCCATATCAATAAAACCAAGGCCAGCAAACTGACTTGTTCCTACACTGTGACCGTTTATATTCATTACGATAGATGAAACTACTGCAGCACCAATACCATATGATCCGATTCCTCTTAGCGAGTATGAAGAACCATTACCGATAACTTTTTGAGTTTCAAAACCAGGAACAACATCAGCTAAGTCTGAAGCATCATAAATTTGTTCATTGTCAATCATGTCAGCTGTATAAGCTTCTAAAGATAATGCCAAATCTTGAGTTGACTCTTCTTTCTTAGTTGCGGTAACAATTACCTCTTCAACCTCTTGAGCGACTATTGAAAAAGAAAAAGATAAGGCTAATGTGAAAGTAAAAAATAATTTATTTAAGTTATTAGTAAACATATATATCCCCCATTGAATAATGTTTAGACCATTTTATGCTTAAAAGATGTCTTTCTTCAACAATATTGTCGAAAATAATATAGAAATATATATATATATTCTGTACATAAAAAAGGGCTGATAAGTTCAGCCCTTTTTTTTAGAGTTATATATTCTTAAAATGTTGTTCCAAATGCAATACCCCATGTTCTAGGATCAGTAATAGTGGCGAATTTTGCACCACCTTGTAATCCTGAAGCGGCATACCATGAGCCAACATATTTATCATCAGCTAAGTTTTTAGCTTCAAACTTAAGATACCAATTTGCACCATTTGGACGATAAGTAACTGATGCATCCCAGAACTTATGCTCACCAACTCTAGTAGTATCTTGGTTATAAACATCACCTTCTCTCTCACCCATAAATCTATAAACCATTCTTGCAGAAGCAATACCATTGGTTGTAGCAAAATCTTTATTTAGACCTAAGCTATAAGATAATTCTGGTGATTGTGGTAATTGATTTCCTGCAACATCAACAGGCGTTCCAAGTCCGGCAGTAGGACAAGCAACTCCACCTAATGGATTAAATGGAAGGGTACACATGTAACCTGCTGATTTAAATACATTACCTAAATCAGTTGTTGTTATTGCCAAGGCTCCTTGTGGGTCTATATTGACTCTGTTACCAAGACCTGATGTAGCATTTAAAATATTTACAGGGTTAATTAGGCTTAATTCAGTGATTTCTGTATCAACCTTTAACCATGTCAGATCAATGCTTGTTGTTTCGTTTAAGAAGAATAATAAATTTCCTTCAAATCCATTAATCTCAGCATCTGTATTAACGTTTCTTGAACCAGCATTAACAATAGATGAAATTAACATTCCATCAGTTGTGTTTTGGAAATATGCTGCATTAAATAACATTGCCCCATCAAGCAAAATACTTTTTGTGCCTATTTCAAATACGCTAGTTTCTTCCTGATCATAAGGATCTGGTGTTCCTGTAGAGTTAGGGTTGTTTCCTCCTGCTTTAGTTGCAGTTGTGAGACTTGCATATACCATTTGGTTGTCTGATAAATTATGCTGAATTGCAAACTTATATCCTAAAGCATCGTCTGTTTCTACAACTTGTGTCGGATGGAACCCATATTCACCACTAGCTTTTTGTGAAGCAGGATATCTTGGGCAACTAAAGAATGTTAAACATGATGCAACACTGTCTTTAACAACATCATCATTGTATCTTAGGCCCATTGTTACCATGGTATCTTCTGAAAGGTCATAATAAACCTCACCCATGATTGCAAATGATTTTTGCCTTACATGATCTTCATTTATGAATCCTTGAATAGGTGTTGGAGTTGTATAACCATTTAATAAAACTGGTAATAAAGCTGCATTAAATCCAGATAAGGCCCAAGGAACAAAGAAATCAGTAGATCCTGAACCAGTAAGGGCGCCACCAAATAAGGTTGCATTATATGGATGTAATCCACCATCGGAAATTAAGTTCCATGAAGCGGTTTGAACCTGATAAACATTTGTTGTTGTGTAATCATAATGATAAGCACCGACAACAAAATTAATTGGTCCATCTAAATCTGAAATTATAGATATTTCAGCTTGTCTCGTTTCAGATTCAACATTAGCGAATTCGTATGTTCTATCTGAATCGATTGTTTCACAAAAGCCTGAACCTTTTATTCCGCCAAAACAACCTACCCATTCCATTGGAATAAAGGATGCTGGATGTCCAGGTGGGAAAAGTCCTGGAAATTTTTGGGTAGCTACAGAGTAATCATTATCACCCATGTGATAATAATCTCTCGTTGAATATGATACTTTTGCAACCATTTGATAATCATCGTTAATATCATGATTGAGTTGGAGAGTTGTCATTTCAAAGATTTGTGCATGCTCTGGATCTCTGTTGATATTTACCTTATCGAGTGAATTTAGAACGGTTGCACCAGCATATGAATTGTTATCAGCTGTACTATTTAAACCAGCGATAAAGTTAAATATTGCTGCAGTACTTCCTCTTGTATCAGCCGGCTGTCCATATGTTCCAGTTTCAAAGGGATCGCAACCAAATACTGGATGAGAAGCACAAACTATTATTCCAATATTTTGTCTATTGTCATCACTTTCTGATCTGTCATGAGTAAATTCAAGTGCTGTACTATCTGAAATATCCCAATCAACAGAAAATCTTAATCCATATTGTTCTCTTCCATCAATATCATTTCCAGTATGAATATTCTCTATGGTTCCATCTCTTTCAAACGTTGTATATGCCAATCTTGCAGCAACGCTGTCACTAAAAGGCATATTCAACATTAAATTGGTTCTTGTTGAATTTAAATTACCATTTGCTAAATCAAATGAACCTTCCCACTCTGAGGTTGGTCTTGCTGTAATAACATTTACAAGGCCTTGAACTGCGTTTCGGCCATTTAAAGTTCCCTGTGGGCCTTTAAGAACCTCAATTCGCTCTATATCGTGAAAACCAATTTCAGCTATAGATGAGCTACCATATTCATGCCCATTCATAGAGACAACAAGCGATCCTACAACAGCAGCTCCAACACCATAGGAACCAACGCCTCTCATAGAATATGAAGCACCTGATCCGATAGCTTTGTCTGATATTAAACCTGGAACTACTTCAGCCAAGTCACTAAAATCATCAATCATATTGGTATCAATAGATTCTGATGTGAATGCCTCTACAGAAACTGCAAGGTCTTGTATTGATTTTTCTTTCTTAGTAGCTGTAACAACAACTTCTTCAATTTCTTGAGAAACAATATTTAACGAGAAAATTAAAGAAAAGCATGCACAAAAACTAAATGTAAGTTTTATAAATTTGTTCATATAAACCCCCCCTAATATGGCTATTGAACTATGTATTACCTTAAATATAGCACCATATAATGTATTTACAAAATATATATATTATTTATAAGTGTTTATAAAACACACAAATGATAACTATTTTATGTTTCTTTGTGCCATGGGTGACATTTGGATATTCTTATTGCTGCAAGATAAGTTCCTTTAATAATGCCTTTTTCTGATATAACTTCAATCGCATATTGAGAGCATGTGGGTTGGAATCTGCATGAAGGTGGGAAAAGTGGTGATATGAAGTATCGATAAAATCTAATAGGTAATATAAATATTTTAACGAGCATAGAGCCTAGATTTTATTTTCTTTTACAATTTCATTGATAGCATCTTCTAATTGGAGAACATTAGTATCCTTGCTACCTATTCTTCTTATTGAAACAGTTTTGTCATTCATTTCATTTTTACCAATTGCTAGGATAATTGGCACTTTTTTTGAACTATGTTCTCTAACCTTATAACTAATTTTTTCATTCCTAAGATCCACTTCAGCCCTAATACCCTGTTTTTTTAGAAGATTCATAATTTCGACAGAGTAATCATTTACATCAGAGATGATAGAAGCTATCACGACTTGTTGAGGTGCAAGCCAGAATGGGAATTTACCAGCATAATTTTCAATAAGAATACCAATAAATCTCTCAAATGATCCCAAGACAGCTCTATGAATCATTACAGGATGATGTTTTTTACCATCCTCACCAACATATTGCGCATCTAATCTTTCAGCTAAATTGAAATCTAATTGGAAGGTGCCACACTGCCATTCTCTTCCTATTGCATCAGTAAGAACAAAATCTAATTTAGGTCCATAAAATGCTCCATCACCCTCATCAATTCTATATGGATAACCTAAATTCTTGATTGCTGCTTCGAGTGCTTCCTCTGCCTTATCCCAAATCTCATCTGTGCCAACTCTCATCTCAGGTCTTGTAGATAATTTGATATCAAAATCTTTAAACCCTAAGTCAGCATATAAACTTGATAAGAACTCTATAAATAATCCTGTTTCAGACTCTATTTGATTCTCAGTGCAAAAAATATGGCCATCATCTTGAGTAAATGCTCTAACTCTCATCAATCCATGCATAGTACCTGATGGTTCATACCTATGACATAAACCAAATTCTGCATATTTCAATGGCAGATCTTTATATGACTTTATTCCTTGATTATAAATTTGAACATGGCCAGGACAATTCATAGGCTTAAGCGCGTTTATTCTCTTTTCATTTGCATGCTCTTCATCAACTTCGGTTATGAACATGTTTTCACGATATTTATCCCAGTGTCCTGATGCTTCCCAAAGTTTTCTATCGATAACCTGAGGAGTATTTACTTCTATATAACCACTATCTTGTAGACGACTTCTTACAAAATTTCTTAAATTTCTATATATAGTCCATCCATCGGGATGCCAGAACACCATTCCTGGAGCCTCATCTTGAAAATGGAACAAATCCATTTCTTTTCCAAGTTTCCTATGATCTCTTTTCTCAGCTTCTTCTAAAGTATTTAAATATTTATTCAAGTCTTTGTCTGTATTCCATGCTGTCCCATAAATTCTAGTAAGCATTTTATTATTCGCATCACCTTTCCAATATGCTCCAGAGACTTTTGTAAGTTTGAAAGAACCTATAAAACCTAAGCTAGGTAAATGAGGACCTCTACACAAATCTACAAAGTCATCATCTTGATAGTAAAGTTGAAAATCATCCTCTTGATCAGATTCATTTATGATTTCTTCTTTATAAGATTCATCTAAAGACTTAAAAACCTTTAAAGCTTCTTTTTTTGACAACAGTTTTTTTGTAATTGAAGATTCAGATTTAATAATCTTATGCATTTCTCTCTCTATTTTATCTAAATCATCTAAAGAGATTGCTTCAGAACATTCAACATCATAGTAAAAACCATTCTCAATAGTTGGTCCTATGGCAAGTTTTGATTCTGGATAAAGATTTTTTACAGCTTTAGCTAAAACTTGTGCGGTAAGGGTGTGTCTCATGATATCAATACCCTCTTTTGAATCTATTGTAATTATTGAAACTTCGGATTTATCTTTCAAAACATCATTAAGATCTTTTTGAATTCCATCCACCACTACTGCAATAGCAGATTTGGCTAGCCCAGGACCAATATCTTTTGCAAGATCAAATCCAGTTGATTCAGCAGGCAATTCCCTTGAACTTTTGTCCGGTAATACAATTTTCATTGGGGTATTATAGATTGGATATTGGTATTTTTATAAGATTATTTTATAGGAAGATAAATTACAGTATTGGTTGAAAGAATCATTATAAAAATTAAACAGGTGATTAATGGTCCTAAGTAAACTCGTCCAGTCATGCTAAAAAATATTCTATTAAAATAAGGGAGAATGAACATCATTGGCACAATTCCAAATAGCAAGTTCACACTTAACCAGTTTGTGGTCCAAAAAACAGTTCCAGATAGAGCATAAGTAACATATTGAATAATTATTATTAGCATTAATCCTAAGGAATTAGCAAAGCCGCCAATCAGTCTTGAGATCCATTCTCGCTGACCTTCAAAACGCATTGCTCCATTTACTCTCAAAGAGTTTGAAAAAAAGAAAATAAAAAATAATGGGAAATACATCATTAGAATTAATATCATCTCAGGTTGAAATATTCTTACTCCCATAAACCAAAACCTATAATCAACATGGAATAAGGAATAATTTAAGAAAAGAAAAAGGTAATACAGAGAAAATACCAATATTCCTAATGATATAGTTTTGATTAGCTCTGATTTTGAAACTTCTAATCCCCATGATTCAATTTTTGAACCATGATGTCTTCCAAAAAAATAAAATGATAGAAAGAAAATTGCTATGCCAATGGTTCCATTGAATGCCGCCCAAAGCATTACAGAATTATTCATTCTTTGGGGAAAGAACCATGTCATTTCTCGATTTGAAGCATCTACGAATAGAACTTTTGCAATATCTACCATTGGAATAAATGTTAAGCATGCTATTGATGCACTTAATACAAATATGGACCAAAAAACTAATTTTCCCTGTGTTGATTGCTTTGGTAATGCCATAGGTAATGGCTTAACGATTTCTTTAAAAAAATTAATTTGAAGCAATGCTCTTGTTAATGGCACTAACATTACTAATGAGATCACCATATTAATCAATGTAAATAATTCCTTATATTGCCAAATTTGATTTAAAGGATTGATTGCAATTGGGAAGCCAAAAACTTTATCAAAGTAACTGATTTGATTAGCAGTAGCTTCTTTGTTGTATGGCTGAAATGGATGAAGAAGTTTTTCATTAAAAATAACACGCAATGTATTGTCATCTCTATTGCCGTAGTATTTACCTAGTTCAATTTTTTCGATTTGATCATCATCTTTTAAAATACTATTTATTACTCTTAGGGATTCTGGTGCTATTTGCATATTTGCAGCATCCCAGCCTTGTAGTTCGTTTCTAAAGGCACCTTCATCATAAAGGGCATAGCTTATGCCCATATTTGACCTAGAGTTTTTTAAAATGCTGTCTCTCAAAGTAAGAACATATCCGGAAACATAAACCGAATGAAGCTTACTTTTTGTATTTGTCTTAATTGCTTCTTTGCCAAAGTAATCTGCGCCTCTTATTGCTGCATTTCCTCCCATAGAATGGCCTGTAGAACTAATTTTATTAATATCAACAAATGAGAAATTGCCTTCATATGCATGATCGACTAATGCAAACATCCCATAACCTTGAGTAGTAGCAGCAAGCCTGCTTCTTGATGAGGAGGACATGCCTTGAGCATATGGATCAATTAAAGCAACGCCAAGACCTCTTCTTGAAAGTTCTATAGCAATGTTTGATAAAGCTTCTTTTGATCTTTGAAAGCCAGGAACAACAATAACAAATGGAACTTTATTAGAACTATTTGCAAATTTAGGCTTATATAAATCATAAACCAGAGTTTGGCCATTATCTGTATGCAGCTTTTTTACTTCAACACTTACTTTTCCAAAACTAGTTTGGACTAGGGATGCTAAAAAACTTGCTAGAAAAATAGTAAAGATACATATAAACAGAAACTTATTTGTTTTTATATAATTGATCATAATTTAATGTTAAAAAATATTTTAAAGCCTTCTTAGTTAAATGGATATAACAAATCCCTCCTAAGGATTAGTTGTAGGTTCGATTCCTACAGAGGGCACCAAAAAAAAAGCTGACACATGGCCAGCTTTTGTAAAATCAGTAAAAATTATTTATCTTCGAAATCAGATGCAATAGTCTTGTGAACACCGCCATAGCTAGCTGGGGAATAATGAGCAGTTTTTAAAACCCACTTTCCTGATTCTTTTACCCAGTTCATAGTAACTCTAGTTCTATAATCACTAAGGTCTCCATTATTTCCAACCATACCCTCTGAATAGAATCTCACGTGGACAACATCTTCTGCAATTGCTGTTGCTTCTGCATAAAAATGTTGAGTTACAGCATCACCACTATTTGCCCAGCTTTCTTCTGTTTGCATTGCTAAAGGCTTATGGAAGCTTCCATCTGAATTTGTGTCTAAAGTGCCAGACTTGCTAGACATGGCAACTACAGTCTTATAGTCTTTGCTATTTCTAGCATCCATATATTCAGATAGTGCTTTTAATACTTCTTTTTCTGATGACATATGACCGTCAGCATTTACAGATATAGCTGTTAACATTAATAAGCTTGTTAATAAATATTTCTTCATTTTCTTCTCCTTTTAAAATCCCTAATAGACGTGCCAATCAATAATACATGATTAACTAATAAATGCATCCAATAAAACGATTTATGGAACAAGCCAAGAACAATTATATTCATCATCCCATTTATGAATTGCCCTTCTGTGACCTGATCTTTTAAGATATAAATATTCGAGAGAGTTAAAGGAAAAAATCAGAACTGAAAAATTCTTATAGCCACTCTCTGGTTCAAATTCTTGAATATCATAATCACTAGGTTCTTTAATCTGTTTTGAAGAGCCCCCTTTAACTGTGTAACATTTTTTAGACCTATTAGAGGACCCCTCCCAGGCCATTTGAGTTATCTCATCATCATAATGAACATCAATATTTCCGTGAAGCTTTAACTGAACTTTCAATGCAGGATCATAGCCAAGAACACTAACAGATGATTGATTTGATATATATTGAATTTTTTCAGCTCTATGATCTGTATGAAATCTCATTATTCTTTTTTTTAAATCAAATTCTCTTAATACCATCACCCTTGAAGATACTTTTTTTCCATCAAATAAAGATACTACTAATGTGTGAAACAAAGTTGACGAATTATCAACCGCATCCGTAAGAATTTTGTCTGCTGTATCAAGTGTTTCACTAATATTGTTATAGCTATCGGGTACTACTACAGGTGATTCATTTATCACGATTTAATATTCCATGAAGTTCCATCGTTTGTATCTTTAATTTCAATTCCTAGTTCATTGAGTTCATTTCTAATACTGTCTGCTAATTCAAAATTCTTTTCACTTTTTGCATCGTTTCTATCACTTATAAGAGCTTCAACCTTATTTTTTAAGTCATCAGATACTTTATTAAATGACTTATCCTGGAAAATTCCTAATACAGACCCTATCAAAAGAAGTTTTGATTTGATAATCTTTTTATCAACACCTTTATCTGCATTATATTCTTTAACGATTTGATTTAATTCAGCTATTAAACCTGGTGTATTAAGGTCATCCATTAAGGTTGAAATCACTTCCTTATTTGAGCCATCATTTTTAGATTCTTGAATATCATTTAATTCATCAAGAATTTGATAAATCTTACCAAGTAATTTTTTTGCTTGATGAATTATCTTTTCGTTCCAATCAAGCCCCTGTCTGTAATGAGAAGACAAAAGAGCTAGTCTTATTGCTTCTCCATGATAGTTTTGGGTTAAGTCTCTCACAAGAATAATATTCCCAAGAGATTTAGACATTTTTTCACCTTCAATGGTAACAAAACCATTATGCATCCAATATTTTGCATAAGAATCTGGCTCATCAATATTTGCAGTAGAACAGCAGCTTTGAGCTATTTCGTTTTCATGGTGAGGAAAGATAAGATCTCTTCCACCGCCGTGAATATCAAAAGGTAAGCCTAAAGTTTTTTCAGACATTGCAGAACATTCAGTATGCCATCCTGGTCTTCCAAAACCCCATGGCGAATCCCAACCTGGCTGACTATCATCACTAGGCTTCCACAAAACAAAATCCGATGGATCTTTTTTAAATGGTGCTATTTCAACCCTACTTCCCGCAATTTGTTCTTCTCTATTTCTGTTTGAGAGTTCTCCATACTTAGAGTATGACGGAACGTGAAATAAAACATGTTTATCTTTTTCATAAGCAAATTCTTTACCTATTAAATCTTCTATTAGTGCAATCATCTCAGGAATATATTCTGTTGCTTTTGGTTGAATGTCTGGCTTAATGACATTAAGCATCGACATATCTTCGTTATATATCTGAGTATATTTTTCAGTTATTTCAGATATTTCAACATTTTGTTCTTTTGCAGCATCTATAATTTTGTCATCTATGTCAGTGATATTTGAAACATAAGTAACTTTTGGATAAATAACTCTTAGAGTTCTTACAAACGTATCAAAAACAACCGCCATCCTAGCGTTACCGATATGAGCGAAGTTATATACGGTGGGTCCACATGCATATATCTTGATATGATTTTTATCAATTGGATTAAATACTTCTTTTTTACTTTTTAAAGTATTAAATATCTGAAGAGTTTCCATAAAATTATTTTAAACTAATTATTTGTAATTCTCTCAATGCACCCAACAAAGGTATTAAAGGCATGCCTCTAACTGAATACGAAGAGCCATTTACATGAGAAAATAAATTACACCCAAGAGATTCAAATTTGTACGCGCCAGCTGCATGAATTGGATTCTCAATTTCAACATAATTTTTAATCTCTTGATCAGTTAGGTTATGCATTACCATCTCAACAGCTTCACTGTACTCCCATACACACTCATTGTTGAGATATATACATACTCCACTATTTTGAAAATGTTTTTTTCCAGAAAGTAGTTTCAAATTTTCAACTGCTTTTTCCTTAGTGCCAGGCTTATTAAAAATTACATTATCCAAAACACACATTTGATCTCCTCCAATAACTGCAGCCAACGGATTTTCAGAACTTACTGATGATGCTTTTGCCTTTGCAAGATGAATTACTTGTCGGTCAAATGGCAAAGATGATATTTCATTTTTTACAGCATCTTCATCTGTAGGAGAAACTTTTACTTCAAAAGGAATACCAGCTTCCTCAAGCATTTGTTTCCTACTCTCAGAACCAGAGGCAAGAATTATAGGCGTTGTTGACTTGATACTGGAATACTCCAGAGATCTAGACATTTAATAATTTTTAGGGGAATGAATAAGACTTATAAATTCTTCTCTAGCTTTATTATCTGATCTGAAAGTACCTAACATCCTTGAAGTAATTGTGCTGGACTCAGTTTTATGAACGCCTCTAGTGCTCATACATTGATGGTTGGCATCTATAACAACTGCAACACCTTTTGGTTGAAGAACTTTATCAATGGTATCGGCAATTTGAGCTGTCATTGTTTCTTGTGTTTGGAGTCTTTTTCCAAATAAATCAACTAATCTTGCTAATTTGCTTATTCCAACAACTCTGTTCTTAGGTATATAGCCAATATGGGCTACTCCAACTATTGGAACCATGTGATGTTCACAATGAGATTCTACTCTAATATTTCTTACTATAACTGCGTCATCATAACCTTCGACCTCTTCAAAGGTTCTGCTTAAAATTTCTTCAGGGTCTTCTTCATAACCAGAGAAAAATTCTTTGTAGGCCTTTACAACTCTTTTTGGAGTATCAACTAGTCCTTCTCTTTCAGGATCATCGCCAGCCCACAGAATAAGTGTTCTAACTGCATCAAGTGCCTCTTGCTTAAGAGAACTCTCAGAAATCTCTTGTGTAATAGTTTTGACTGCTTTTAAAGCTTCATCTTTAGATACTTTTTTATTCATTTTTATGTCCTAATAATATTAAGAATGCCTATTCTATAGTATTTTTTCAAAAATTAAACCAACCTGAGGCATCATATTCAATTTCAGTAGAAACAAATCCCTGTACTGCAAAAAGGCAGCCTGTTAAAACCAACCCCAAAACCGACCCAATTACTCCTGGATTTGCAGAATAACCCATAATTGTTGTTGGCTTATATATTAATTCTTTAAAATTAATATTTTCATCTACTTGCATCAATAAATCTTTTGCAGCTTTTAAATCTTCTAATTTTGAATCATTTATATCTTTCTCTTTAATCTCACTTATCTCTTCTTCAATTATAAATATTTCATTTCTTATAAAGTCTCGATGTTTTTGACTTAAAGATTGCAGTTTGATTGCTTTAAATATTGAATAAATGCTTATTCCAGAAATACATGTAATGATTGCAACTATTAGATACACACTTGAAATA
>CABYCI010000008.1 GCA_902517425.1 uncultured SAR86 cluster bacterium
TTAAGGTTTTGCATTTTGAATCGCCGCAGCTTTTTGTGTAAGTGTTGGAGGTTGTTGTAAATTTTGTAATTGATTTTCTCTAAACATTCTTACATCCCCTGGTTCACTAGAAAATCTATCTTTTTTAAAATCTTCTCTTATAAAAAAATCATCATATTCTAATTCAATATAATCATATAACGAAAATTTATACTCATAAGTTTTATTAGTTAACTCGCATGAATTACCTTTAGAATCAATTGGCGGATTAAATCTAATAAATTTAGCTGCATTAACGGCACTTGATTTAAAAAACGGGCATCTTTTTAGAACTATATTTCCCTCTTTATCTCTTTTAATTGCACATTCAGAATTTATTGCTTTTATATTTTTTGGCTTTCCACTTGTATCAATATTAAATTTAACAACTGCAAAACCTTGATAACTAGTATCAGGATGTGCAGGTTTCATAACTTGAATCATTTGAGACGAGCAATCATTGTCCTCAGCATAAAGAGTGTGGTTTAGAAGAAAGGAAACTATAAAAAGTAGTAAGTAATTCATAAGTTATTGTACTTAAATGAGTGGCATAAAAAAAGGCCGGATAATCCGGCCTTTAATATTAATCAACGTCTAATTAGAATGCAATATTCCATTTTAGATAGGTAATCAAGCCTTGGTTACTATAAAGACCTAGATAAGCATCTCTGTCTCCATTAGCATTTGCTAAAGGATCTTCATCCTCCATATTTAGCATACCGTAAGTAACAACACCATACTTACCAAAATCACCTTTGATTTGTAAGTCCATTGCGCTGTACTCTTCTTGTGTATCACCAGCTTTAACAATCCCACCAGTTGGGTTACCAGCAGCATCTTTTTCAGCATCAGAACTTAATCTGTAATCACCGATATTTCTTTGTGTTAAAGCAACGCTATATTTATCCCATGAATAAGAAAGACTGATGTTGTTTCTTGTTCCAGGAACAGCTTCAAAACCAACATTGTTAGTTTTTTTCGAGCTACCTGTGAAAGCATCAGTGTTGTATTCATCCATATCTGTATAATCTACAGAAACATTCATCACACCAGGACCAACGTCTCTTGTGTAATTAACGAATACATCATAACCAACAACTTCGATTTCACCCACGTTAGTAAATCCTGCACCAACATAGTCAACACGACCATTAGCACATGATCTAATTACATAGATTGAATCATCGTTGCCTTCTCTTCTTACATAAGTTGCGCCAGCAGGACATGCATCACCAACTACACCTGTACCTACAGGTGCACCAGCAGCTGTTCCGTCACCAGCAATACCATCAGCGTTAAAGAATGTTACATTGTTTGAAAGTGCAGTTCCGCCTACAAAGTCATTCCACATCACGTCTTGTGTTGAAATACTTGCAATAGCGTCTTTAACTGTAATTTCATAGTAATCAAATCTTACGTTTAAGCCTTCTAAAGCATCAACTAACACACCCATATCTTGCTCTAAGCTCATAGTGAATCCTTCTGAAGACTCAGCACCAAGATTTGGATTAGCTTTAATTAATGTTGATACTTGCTTTGTAGGACAATCTGCAGGAGATGTTCCAGCGGCAGCACAAGCTTTGTAGTCATATACAGTATTAGCACTAAATGTAGTAGCACCATATAAGTTATCCATTGTTGGAGCTCTGAAACCCTCACCAGTGTTTAACTTAACAATAGTACCTGGCATTGGATTCCATAATGCACCTAACTTAAATGAATCACTTTCACCAACATCTGAATAATCATCAGATCTAAATGAAGCTGTTACTTCTAAGTTATCCATTACTGGGAATAAAACTTCACCAAATACTGAATCAACTTCTCTGATACCTGCGCCTGAGTTACCAGCAGAACCACCAACTAGACCATTTTCAGAATGCTTATCATATTCAGCTGAGTATCTGTTTTCAAAATTTTCAATACCGAATAAGGCTTGAACTGAACCACCAGGAAGATCCATGATGTTATCAATTTGAACAACTACATCATTCTTTTCATAATG
This sequence comes from uncultured SAR86 cluster bacterium, assembly GCA_902517425.1. Classification (GTDB taxonomy): domain Bacteria; phylum Pseudomonadota; class Gammaproteobacteria; order Magnimaribacterales; family D2472; genus SAR86A. The sequence goes on from CABYCI010000008.1 coordinate 2,024, forward strand.
GTTAGTGTACTCAACTAAAGTTGTAGCACTCATAGCAGCTGAACCTGCAGCAGAACCAAAAGGCTCATCGTTTAGAACATTTGAATCTAAACCTGCATAACTTAAGTAATATCTACCAATATCAACACCGTAGAATTTATTAATTTGTGTACCGTACACAACTTCTACGTCATCAGTAATTTGATATGTTACTTCAAATACAGCATCGTGACCTGTATCAACTTGGTGCATTCCACGATTACCAATTTCAGTCCATCTCCAATAACCAGTTACAGGAACGTCATAGGAGTTAGCTGGATCACCAACTGCGATACTTGGGTATCTAGCAGCAGGAGGAGCATATCTACCTGTTGATTCGTTTCTTAAGTAATTGATTCTTGAATATAAGCTGATTTGATCATTAACTTCGTATTCAATATTTGTTGTAATGCTGTCTCTAAATGTAGCAGCATCTTGTACCATGATGTCAGCCCAAGCAAATCCACAGATTCCTCTAGGAGCTCCACCATTTGAAGGTGTTGAAGTTGCTCCCTGACCGAAAGCAGCACCACCAAAGTTAGGTCCCCACCATCCATCAGTTGGATTATCTTGTGAACCAGGACATGTTGGTGTAGACATGATGTCACCAGTAACTGGATCGGCTATGTTTCTTGAATACCAACTTAAGCCATAAGTTTCACTATATAGATCAACCACTCCGTCACCATTATCATCATTGATTTGAGCTTTCGTATACCATCTATCTTTTAGATAAATTTCATCTCTTTCATCATGCTCAACCATAACAGTTACATAACCCTTATCGTTAGTAGCACCATATATGAAAGATACTGAATTCTCTTCACCATCATCACGATCTCTGTCACCACGTCTGAAATTAAATTCCATTCCGTCGAAACCTTTTTTTGTTATAACGTTAACAACACCAGCTATAGCATCAGACCCATACACAGATGAAGCACCATCAGCTAGAATCTCAATCCGATCAACTGCAATAGTTGGTATCATATTGATATTAACAGCTCCAGATCCACCAAGATGAGGTGAACCAGGCATTCTTCTTCCGTCCATGAGTATTAATGTTCTACTAGATCCTAAACCTCTAACACTGATTGTTGCGTTACTCATAGCGCTACTACCAGCAGTTGGTCCAGTTGATCCAAAAGAGTTATAAATTGAGTTTCTCAATACATCAGCAGTCATAAGACCAGAAGACGCTTCGATATCCTCACTGGTGATTGTTGTAACTTGTGCGGCACTATTTAGTGAATCTCTTTTGATTCTAGAACCGGTTATAACAACCTCTTCTACATTATCCGCAGCTTCATCTTGAGCAACTAGATCAGCATTAAAAATACCGAAAGTTAGCGCAAGAACTGCAAATAAATAATTCTCTTTATTAAACATACAATTCCCCTGTAGTTCGATTAATATATATGACAGCACGAAATAAACCGTGCTATACACGTAATGTGACCATTGTTTCAGAGTTTTTCTAAGAAATCTACATTTTTTTGCAATATTTATAATCATTTATAATTAATATTTATATCTTGTATTTATCTTTAATAATTATTAATTATTTTAGTGATTTTTTTTATTTTCTCTTACAATGGTTGAAGGTTCATAAAATTATTAAAAATGTTACTTAAAAATAAGAAAATTCTGATATCTGGCCTTGCCAATAAGTATTCAATTGCAGCAGGTATTGCTGCAGCTATGCATCGAGAAGGTGCAGAACTAGCATTTACATACCAAAATGAGCGACTTTTAAAGAATTTAATACCTATTGCAGAAGAATTAGGGTCAAAAATTCTTATTGAGTGCGATGTTTCAAGTGATGATTCTATTAAAGCCTCTTTTAAGGACTTAAATAAGAGTTGGGATAAATTCGATGGTTTTGTACATTCGATAGGTTTTGCACCTGCAGATCAGCTTGAAGGTAATTTTGTTGATGTCACTACCAGGGAAGGGTTTAAAATAGCTCATGATATAAGTTCTTATAGCTTTACTGCAATGGCAAAAGAAGCAAAACCAATGTTGAATGAAAGTTCAGCTCTTTTAACATTAACTTATTTAGGCTCTGTTCAAACTGTTCCAAATTACAATGTTATGGGTCTTGCAAAGGCAAGCTTAGAGGCAAATACTAGATTTCTTGCAGCATCATTGGGTAAAGATAATATTAGAGTAAATGCAATATCCGCAGGTCCTATTAAAACATTAGCTGCGTCTGGTGTTAAAAATTTTAGAAAAATGTTATCTGAACATTCAAAAGTAGCACCATTAGGGAGAACCGTAACAACTGAGGAAGTTGGAAATGTTGCATCATTTTTATGCTCTGATTATGCAAGTGGTATAACTGGGGAAATAACATATGTTGATGCAGGCTTTAACATAGCAGCAATGCCATTAATAGGATATGAGGAATGATTAAAGAAACATATGAAAAATATGTTTTGCCAAATATATTAAACACTTGTTGTGCAACAAAACCAATTGACTATCAAAGAAAAAAAATTGTGCCCAATGCAAAAGGAACTGTATTAGAAATTGGAATTGGCTCTGGGTTAAACATTCCTTTTTATGAAGGTTCACAAATAGACAAAATATATGGCCTAGATCCCTCCCCTGAACTATGTGAGAAAGCAATAAGTAAAGCTAAAGAATGTGATATGGATATTGATTTTTTAATAAATGGAGCTGAAGAAATAAAATTAAAATCAGAATCTATTGATACTGTGCTCATCACATATACATTATGCTCTATTCCAAATCCTGCTGATGCTTTGAAAGAGATAAAAAGAGTAATGAAATCTGATGCAAAAATACTATTTTGTGAACATGGAATAGCGACAGATACTAAAGTTGCAAAATGGCAAAATAGAATAAACCCTCTTTGGAGCAAGTTATTTGGTGGATGTAATATTAATAGAGATATACCTGAAATATTATTAGATTCAGGATTTAAGATTCAAAATCTTGAACAGATGTACCTTCCTAGTACTCCAAAAATTGTTGGGTACAACTATTGGGGTAATGCTTCTATTTAAATTAATGGAGAAAAGATAATGAACAAAATCAAGAATTTATTGCAAAAAAAATCAATTATATATCTAACAATATTTATATTATCGAATAATATTTTGAGTGACGTTCTTTTAGAAAGCATTAATACTCATAAAACAAAATTTGAGAATGTTGCTTTAGAAATATGGAACTTTGCTGAATTGGGCTATCAAGAAGAAAAGAGCTCTAGTCTTTTAGCGCAATCCCTCGAAGACGAAGGTTTTATTGTTAAAAAGGGGTTAGCTGGAATACCGTCGGCATTTACTGCCGAATATAATAACGGTGGTCCAATTATAGGGATACTTGGAGAGTTTGACGCACTTCCTGGATTAGCTCAAACCGCATCACCTTTTAAAGAAGTTGTTAATAACGAAACTGGTGCTGGGCACGCCTGTGGTCATCATCTATTTGGTGCAGCATCTGCATGGGCTGCAGTTGCTATAAAGGAATGGCTTGTAAATAATAATGTTAAAGGAACTATAAGATTTTATGGAACTCCAGCTGAAGAAGGAGGTTCTGGCAAAGTTTATATGGTTCGAGAAGGTCTTTTTAATGATGTTGACGTAGTCTTGCACTGGCACCCAGATGATACTAATAGCGCAAACTCAAGAACATCTAATTCTAATAAATCTGCTAAATTTACATTTAAAGGTATATCTGCTCATGCTGCAGGTTCACCGGAACAGGGAAGGTCTGCTTTAGATGGTGTTGAAGCAATGAATCATATGGTAAATATGATGAGAGAGCATATTCCTCAGGAATCTAGAATTCATTATGTAATAACTAAGGGTGGCTTGGCACCAAATGTTGTTCCTGATCTAGCTGAAGTTTACTATTACGTAAGACATCCAAAAATGTCTGTGGTTGAAGATTTATTTGCTAGAGTTGTTAATACTGCTTCAGGGGCAGCATTGGGAACAGATACAAAAATGAGTTATGAAGTTATGCATGGGAATTTTTCTTTGCTACCAAATGATACATTGCAAAAAATAGTTCATAAAAATTTAGAGGAGCTTGGTGGTATAGCCTATGATGAAATTGAAAATGAGTATGCATCTGAAATCTACACAACTTTTTTTGAACCAGATAATGAGATAGGTTCCCAAGAATTAGTTAGGCCATTTAAAACATCACATGGCTATGGATCAACTGATGTCGGTGACGTAAGTTGGAATGTTCCAACTGCCGGCTTGAGAACTGCTACTTGGGTTCCTGGAACTGCATCACACTCTTGGCAAGCAGTTGCCTCAGGTGGGACATCTATCGGTTTAAAAGGTGCAGAACTTGCTGCTAAAACTTTAGCAAAAAGTGCAATAGAAATTTTCTCTGATGTATCAATTATTGAGGATTCAAAAAATGAGCTCTTATCACGCGTTGGTGATGATTTTGAATATAAGCCTTTGTTGGGAGATAGAAAACCTCCTCTTAATTATAGAAAGGTTAATTAGTCTGAACAGAAACTGATGCGTTAGGTCTTCTAAGGTCAGCAAAACCATAATTAGTCTGGTTATTGATATGAATACTTTGGGTGCTTCCCATGGTGTGCTCAGATGTCATCTTATGTCCAATTCTTTTATTAATGATCCTTACAACATCAGAATTTAATGTTCTCTCGTACAAGATACCTGTGGTGGGCCAATCCTTATGAACCCTGGGAAGCATTGTTGCTTGTCCAATATCTAAGTCAAAATCGATTACACCTGTAATAACTCTTAATATTGCTGCGGGAATTAAAGAGCCTCCTGGAGAACCTGTTATCAGGATAAGTTCACCCTTCTCATTAAAAACCATAGTTGGTGCCATGGTGCTCATTGGACTTTTTCCAGCTTCAAATCTATTTCCAGTACTAGCACCTCGACCTCTTTCTTTTTTATCTCCATACCTATAAGCAAAATTATTCATCTGATTGTTCATCAAGATACCTGTATCAGGGATTGTTACCCCAGAACCAAATGAATAACCTAGAGTATAGGTGTTAGAAACTGCATTACCCATCTTGTCTATAATTGAATAATGGGTAGTATCTCTGCTTTCTTTAATCAACTCTAAAGGTTTGACCACAGTAGATTTGCTAGCCTTTTTTATGTCTATTGTTTTTGCAAGTTCAATAGTTCTTTCTTTTGATAAAAGTTGATTTACTGGTACATCAAAATAATCAGGATCGCCAACAAAATGAGATCTATTGTTATGCCCTCTTCTAAGAGCTTCAGAAATTAGATGATAGGTAACAGCTGAATCACTATTAAACTTTTTTAAATCAAAAAAACTAAGAATATTTAAAGCTGTTAGAAGTGTTATTCCTCCTCCTGAAGGAGGCCCAGCTGTGAAAACTAAATTTCCTCTATATGAGCCAACAATAGGTTCGCTAATTTCTGCACTGTAACTTTCAAAATCCTTTAATGAGAATAGACCATTATTTAGATTCATAGCTTTTACCATAGCTTTTGCAATATCACCTTTATAAAAACCATCTTTCCCATTAGAAGCTATTAATTTAAAAGTCTTTTCTAAATCTGGTCTTTTGAAAATACTATTCTCTTTGATAGCAGAACCATTTTTAAAATATATTCTTAAAGATTCAGGATCTTTTTTTAATTGGTGGGTGTCATCAATTGCTTTCTCAAGATCATATGAAACTAATATACCTTCATTGGCTTGACGTATTGCCGGAGCAAGAACTTCTTCAAGCGGTAAAGAGCCAAATTTTTCGTGAGCTTCTAATAATCCAGCCACTGTTCCTGGGATTGCAGGAGCTTTATAACCATAGCGAGTTTTATCGTATATATCATCTGAAAAATCTATAGGACTTATATTTTTACCATTTAGATCAAAAATATTGTCAATTGAAGCATTTAAAGGGGACTTACTTCTGTAATCTATATAAAAAATTTCTTCTTTTTCTTTAAGGTAAACTAACATAAATCCACCTCCCCCAAGATTGCCAGCTCTTGGCAAAGTCACTGCTAATGAGAAACCAACAGCTACTGCAGCATCGATAGCATTACCGCCTTTGTTTAGAATTTCTATTCCAACATCAGATGATAAATTATTTTGTGTAACAACCATGCCTTTGTTGCTTACGGTTGGATGGTATGGGGATAGGTAATCAATATAACTTTGTTGAGCATTTAAATTAAAAACAAAGAAAAATAAAAAAAGAAATCTCATCTAAAAAAGTACTGGCGCTAGGTAATATGAGAACAATGTAACTACCAATATTCCTACTAAGTTCAAAAAGAATCCTGCTTTCATCATGGTTGCAATGGTAAATTTGCCTGAGCCATAAACTATAGCATTAGGTGGTGTAGCTACCGGAAGCATAAATGCACAACTTGCCGCTAAGCAAACAGGTATAGTTAAAGAAACTGGAACAACTCCTATGGCAATTGCTAGTGCTCCAATAACAGGAAGAAAGGTGCTAGTTGTAGCAACATTGCTAGTCATTTCAGTTAAAAAAATTATCATCGTTGCAATAGCAAAAATTAGAATTATTGGGTGAACCAATTTAAGGACGGTAAGGCCTTGCCCAATCCATAATCCAAGACCTGAATTAGATACTTGCGCTGCTAATGATAATCCTCCTCCAAATAATATTAAAAGGCCCCATGGCAACTTTGAAGTTTTGTCCCATTGCATTAAATCTTCTTTTTTATTGATAGATGAAGGTATAACAAATAATAGGATGGAGATAATTATTGCAACTCCAGCATCTTCTAATCCAATACCAAAATATTCTCTTATGAGTCTGCTTGTCATCCATGCAATAACAGCTAAAGAAAAAATAAATGCGATTTTAATTTCATCTTTATTCAAGGGTCCAAGATCAGTTAGCATTTCGTTAAGTTTTAACTTTGTTTCTTGAGTAGCTATAAATTTAGTTGGGAATACTAATTTTGTAAGTATTAGCCATGCTGAAATTAACATTACAATAGCAACAGGAACTCCTAATCTCATCCAACTTAAAAAATCTATTTCTATCTGATATACCTCTTCCATAAAAGTAACAAAAACAAGATTGGGAGCTGTTCCAATTATTGTAGACATTCCGCCTATCGTGGCTGCGTAAGCAATGCCAATCATAAGAGCAGTATCAAAATATTTTTTTTGCTCATTAGATATATTTGGTATTGTTGATGCAATTACTGTGCAGACAGCTAAACCGATTGGTAATAACATTAATGTTGTTGATGTATTCATTACAAACATACTTATCAATGCAGCAACGAGCATAAAACCTCCAATAAGCTTAGAACCGCTAGAACCTAAAGCAATTATCATTTTTAAAGCCATTCTTTTATGCAAACCAGATCTTTCAATACCTAAAGCTAGGATAAACCCACCAAGAAATAAATAAATGTTTTTGTTAGCATAAGGATCTGCTGCTGCTTGAAAGTTACTAATATCAAGTATTGGAAACAAGGCAAGAGGTAATAATGAGGTAACTGCTACAGGAAGTGCTTCAGTTGCCCACCATATCGCCATAAGCACGAGGACTGCTAAAACAAACCATGCTGAAATGCTATCTACTGATTTAGTGCCTTCATCAAATTTCATACCATCCAGATCTGTTAGGCTTGATGGCACAAGATCAAAAATTCCACATAACGTAATTATTAAAAAGGCAGCTATCCCTATGAAGAATCCTTTATTTTTATATGCTGGCATATCCTATACTAATATTTTTTCATAAAAAAAGGGAGTTATTAACTCCCTTTAATATTTAAAGTCTAATTAAAACTTAACCTTTATATCAAGATAAAAGTTTCTACCATAGTCTTGATGAGCATCTGCAAAGAAACCATAGAATCTATCAGCTAATGGAGCTCTTTCATCTTCTAAGTTTTTAACTGCAAATTTAACTCTTGCTTTTTGATCACCGATATTAAACCAGTAATATACTGAAGCATTATAAGTTGTCATGCTAGGTATAACATATCTAGTTCCATCAGATCTAGTTTCACTACTCTGATAGAAATCACCCTTTCTAAGACCTGATAATTGAACACCCAGATCTCCGACTCTGTAATTAAATTTAACGCTAGATTTTTCAACGTAGTTACCGTCTAATCCTGCAAGATTACCAAAACCTGCAAATGTGATATCAAAAGGAATAACACCTGATGCTTGAGCATCAACTAGTGCTTGATATGCATTGGTTGGTTTTTGAGTAAACTCAGTGGTTTCAGAATGGTTAATAGACACATTGAAATCACCAACATCTGTTGAGATGTCATAGTAGATACCTATGTCTTGTCCAGCTATAGATCTAGTAGCAGCATTCGTGTATTCATCAAATATACTTAATGCTTCTCCGGCAGGACAAATACCTGCAGCAGTAAATTTAGCTATTTCAGATGCAGTATATCCAGGATTAGCATCCCTTAAAATATTTGGATTACTATAACCATCACAGTTTGTAGGTCCATAGTTAATTCTAGCAACAAGATCAGCTACCATTGAATTTGTTCTTCCAAAAAGAACAATAGTGTTGTCTTTTTCTATTCTCCAGTCATCCCATGTAATTGTTAAACCTTCAATGTTACTTGGAGTCCAAACAATACCCCATGATGTATTATCAGATTCTTCAGGTAATAATTGAGGGTTACCTTGTCTAAAGCTTTGTATTTGATATCTATCATCGAGTGGATCATTCGCACCAACGAATTCTCCTACAGCATCATCAACGTTACCACTTCTTGTTACATAAAGCTGATTAGCTTGAATAAGGTTAGGTACTCTGAAAGATGTTGACTTAGAACCTCTTAGTAAAACATCATCAGTAAGTTCCCACCCAAGAGCTGCCTTCCAGACTGTAGATGATTTAGTATCATCTGGATCCTCGTGTCTCATTGCAACTTGAGCTTCCATTTTACTTGAAATAGGTAAAATCATTTCAGCAAAAACTGAATTTGTTGTTCTTTTAGCTGAAGTATCAACTGTTGGACTTGACCCTAGAACATCACCAACAAATGGGAATCCTAGACCAGTTACTGCAGAAGTATATTGAATAGTTCCATCAAGTCTTGGATCTCTGTTATCAGAATAAGATTCTGCTCGATATTCAAAACCAACTAACATACCTACAGGTCCTGCTGGCATATTGAATACTTCTGGATTTGTCATTTTAAAATCAAATGAACTTAACTCACTGGTGTCGTTTCTTGAAACGTCAACAATTGCTGGTGCTAAAGCGGTAGCAACATTCGCATCAAATATATTAATTGCATTTGATGTTGAGTCATTTAAACCGGCTTGTAGTAGAGAATTTGATAATCTGTTTTCAGTTAAATCTGCTGAAGTTGCTTTTGAGTGCAGAATCGCAGTTTCCCAATCCCATCCGGAGTCAGTTGTGCCTCTAAGACCAAATAAATATCTATATGTTTCTTTCTCAACATTAATAATCCTTGGACCAATATCCGGTCTCCAGTTATCAATTCTAACAGCCTTGTTTGATGATGAATTATCAGCAGTCATTCCTATCTGATTCATCCAATAATAGTCTGGGCCTAATTGAAGCAATGCAGTACTGAAGTCACCTGCTGGCTCTTTATGTCTCATATAGTCTGAGTTATATGAACCAATTTCAGCAAAGAATTCAGATCCATTATCTAATTCATGATTTACAAAAACAAATAAATTACTTCTCTCTAACTCACCTCTGTAATCTCTAAATTGTCCAGGGTTAATGTAATATTCGCCATTTGCCATTGAAGTTGTATCAACAGCCAAACATGTTCCATAACCAGTATCTTTTGATTCAGATCTAGCACATCTTGGATCTCCAATTGGAATAATTTGTATTTCACCAGCACTATCTGAATAACTAGTTCTTCCTCGCATATCTAATTGCGCCCACTTTCCAGAATATAAATTTCTAAAAGATGTATCTCCAGCCCATAAAGAGTCAGCAGGAATCCATTTTCTGTGATCTGAATCACCCCATCTTGGATCTTCAGCTGCTGCAATACCATCTCTATCATAGAAATCATACATTAGAGATACATTGGTCTTACCGCCATTCATGTCTTTACCCCATTTGAGAGTAATTCTGTCATCAACAGCACTGAAATTGTCATAACCTTGATTTCTCAAAGCAATTTCAAAACCTTCATAATTTGTCTTTAATACGTTATTAACAACACCTGCAACTGCGTCAGCTCCGTAAATAGCTGATGCTCCATCTTTTAGAACTTCCACACGATCAAGGCCCATAGTTGGTATTAAGTTAGAGTTAACACTCATTGTTGGAACATAGTCTCCACCTAGTAACTCTGTTTGATAACCAGCGTTATTAACAAGTCTTCTTCCATTCAATAAGATTAAGGTATTACCGACACCCATGTTTCTTATATTGTAAGCTCCTACATCACCCCTTGCTGAATTAACACCACCTGAATCAGATTCTGCCTCAGTAAAATAGTTAAGACCCTGTTCGGTCATGTTTTCTAATAGCTCAGTACCATCTTCAACACCTAATATATCGATATCGTCCGCTGAAATGACCGTAACCGGAAGTGCTCCTGTAATAGATGCGCCCTTAATCTGAGAGCCTACTACTACTACTTCTTCAACGTTTTCTTCAGAACTTTCTTGTGCAATAGCCACAATAGGAAGTAAGAGCATCAAAGAAAGTAAATAATTAATAGTTTTCATATGTTATCCCCTTAATGAAATGTACAATAATTGCAAATATTATAGGCAAATCGTATATAAAAAGTCTACTTTTGTTTCTATAAAATATGTATAAAAAATACACTAAATTAGTTCATTTTTTAAGATTCAAGTTTATTGATTAGGTTCTGAATTCTTGTAATTGATTGATCTTTGCCAAAAATGCTTAATGTTAATCCTAGTGATGGTGATCTAGTAGAACCTGTTAAAGCTATTCTTATAGGCTGATTTACATTAGGCACTGGTAGATCATTATTAGTTTGGAAAGTTTTTAAGACTGCATCTATATTATTTTCGTTCCAATCATCAATTTTTAGGAGTACATCATTAATATTCGCAAGAATATCTGAACCATCAGATAAAAATTTATTTATAGCATTTTCATCGTAAGATGAAATATCTTTAAAATATGGGATTAAGGATTCTGCAATTCCAGACAATGTATTTTCAGATGACCGCATTGCATTTATCATTAAATCAAGATTTGAGTGATCTTCCATTTCTATATCAATTTTTTTTAAAAAAGGCTTTAAGTGTGATTTAAAATCATCAATAGATAAATTTGCAAGATGTTGAGAGTTAACCCAATCAAGTTTCGTGATATCAAAAATTGCCCCAGCTTTTTGCACTTCCTCAATGTTAAAATTTTCAATTAAATCATCTAAATAAAATACTTCTTCATCACCTTTTGACCAACCTAATCGTGCAAGTGTATTTATGATTGCAGAATCTAAATAACCTTCTTCCCTATATTCTTCTAAATTGGTGGCAGCATGTCTTTTAGAGAGTCTTTTTTTGTCAGTTCCAAGAACCAAAGGCAAATGCGCATATTCAAGTTCGGGATAATCTAAAGCATTTTGGATATGAATCTGTCTAGGCGTATTACTAATATGATCCTCGCCACGAATAACCGTTGTGACATTTTGTTCAAAATCATCAACCACATTACACAAATGATAAGTTGGTGTTCCATCACTTCTTAATAAAATCAAATCATCAAGCTCGCTATTTTTAAAAGTAATGTCGCCTCGAATAAGATCTTTAACAACAATCTCTCCATCCTCCGGTGTGGCTAATCTCAAAACAGTTTGATCAGAGCGCTCTAATCCAAGGTTTCGGCTTCTTCCATCATACATTGGTTTCTTTCCTGCAGCTGTTTGCTCTTTTCTCATCTCATCAAGACTTTCTTGAGAACAATCACACCAATAAGCATTTCCAGTTTTAATGATTTTCTCAGCAGCTTTGATATAGATGTCATTTCTCTCTGATTGATTGATGGGTTTTTGATCAGGATTAAGGCCAATTGACGAAAGGTTGTCTAGTATATTTTTTTCAAATTCTTTAGTGGACCTTTCTTTGTCCGTATCTTCAATTCTAACGAGAAATAGTCCGTCGTTCTGTTTTGCATAAACATAATTAAAAAGTGCAGTTCTTACGCCACCTATGTGTAAAGTTCCAGTGGGGCTTGGAGCAAATCTTGTAACAACTTTTTTCATTAAAACTTTCTCCATATAGCATCGATCTTATATTTATTTTCAATCTCTGAAAGTTTTGCTTCATGGGAATTGATATCAGTTTTAGATGTATTGACTACTTTAAGATTTTTTAGCAGTTGTTCATCAACCTCTGTATGTTTTATTTTTTCAGAGTTGAGAGCATTACCATTCGTCATGAATTCAAATTTACTTTGACCGCCTGTAAGATGCATAAAGACATCTGACAATATATTTGCATCAAGTAAAGCGCCATGAAAAGTTCTGTCGTAGCCAGTAACATCAAATCTTTGAGCAAGCGCATCTAAAGAATTTCTTTGACCTGGATATTTGTCACGAGCTATTAGTAAAGAGTCTTCAACTTCACATATTTCCTCAATGTTTGGAAAGTTAGAAGATGCCATTTGAAGTTCATTATTTAAAAAGCCTATATCAAATGGTGCATTATGAATAACTAAAGTAGCACCATCGATAAATTCGATGAACTCTTCAGCTATTTCATCAAAAGACGGACTATCTTCTAAATCTGAATTATTGATTCCATGAACTTTTGTAGCTTCTTCATCTATTAGTCTTGATGGATTTAAATATGTATGAAAATGGTCCTCAGATTTTTTTCTATCATTTACTAAAACAGCGCCTATCTCGATGACCCTATGCCCTGCTTTGACCTCAAGTCCTGTTGTTTCTGTATCAAGAACTATATATTTTTTTGCCATATTAAATATTATCTATCCCTTTGTTTGCTAACTGATCTGCTATCTCATTCTGCTGATGACCGGAGTGACCTTTAACCCAATGCCATTTTACATCGTGTTTTAAAACATATTCATCTAACTCCACCCATAGATCTTTATTTTTAACATCTTTTTTTGCAGAATTTTTCCAATTATTTTTTTTCCAGTTTTCTATCCATAACGTAATTCCCTGCATGACATATTTTGAATCTGTTGTTAGATTAACAATACAAGGTTCTTTAAGAGCTTTTAAGGCTTCAATTGCAGCTCGTAGCTCCATTTTATTGTTTGTAGTATTTTTTTCACCGCCAAAATACTCTTTTGAAACATTTTCATATTCAATAAGGGCACCCCAACCCCCATCACCAGGATTTCCTCTACATGCACCATCGGTATAAATATTTACTGTTTTCATTAAATTAAATTAGAATTTGCATATGATAAGTGTAGAGCCATTAAAAGCATTTGATGATAATTATATTTGGTTAGTAACAACTAATGAAGGGTCAATAGTAATTGATCCAGGTGAATCATCAAAAATTATTGAACTTATTAATAGAAATGAAATCAATCTTAAGGGTATATTGATAACCCATCATCATTATGATCACACCAGTGGATTAAGAAAACTTTTAGATAAAATTGATGTTGATGTCTATGGTCCTGTTAATAGCATACAAGAGATAAATCATAGAGTTAAGCACTTAGATAAGTTTTCAATGATAGGAATAAATTTTGAAGTGATTGAAATACCAGGTCATACATTAGATCATATTGCTTTTTATGCATTAAATGATGACGCACCTATCCTTTTTTGTGGTGATACCCTATTTGCAGGAGGTTGTGGTCGAATTTTTGAAGGAACATTTGAACAAATGTTTAGTAGTCTTAAAGAAATATCCACTCTCCCAGAACATACCAAAATTTATTGTGGTCACGAATATACTCTGTCTAATTTACGTTTTGCTCTCGAAGCTGATCCCGCTAACAAAGATTTAATAACCGAATATGATAGTGTTTGTAAATTATCAAAGTCAAATACTCCATCTCTCCCATCTACATTAACAAAAGAACTTAAAGTAAATCCTTTCCTAAGGTGCGATAATTTAGCAATAAAAAATATCATAAAAGAAAAATTTGGTGTATTTGGAGATGATTTAGAAACATTTACTGCATTAAGAAAATGGAAAGACAGCTTTTAACATATTTTATTCTAATTACTCTTATTGGTTGTCAACAGATTGAAATAACCGAGAGTTATGACGAAAATCAGATAGAAGTATCCTCTTTGGATTCTGAAGAATTGGTTACTCAGGATCTTGTAATTCCAAGTAAAAATATTTGGGAGTATATCTTTACTAATAATCCTATAAATAATAGTGAAATTATTAATGAGCAAATTCTTTTCTATATGAATATGCATCTAAAAGATATTGATAAATTTAAGGAGTATCTCAATGATTCCTATTATTTTATGTATTTTGTAATTGAGGAACTGGAAAAAGAAAAACTTCCTCTTGAACTTTCACTGATACCTTATATAGAAAGTAATTATGATCCCTTCTCAATCTCATCCTCTGGAGCAGTTGGTATGTGGCAATTTATGCCGAGAACTGGAAGACTGTATGAGCTTAATAGGACTTGGTGGAATGAAGACAGACATGATCCATATAGATCTTCGCAAGCTGCTGTCGGCTATTTAAAATATTTATATGATAGGTTTGATCAAGATATTTATTTGACACTAGCTGCCTATAACGCTGGACCAACATTATTAGATAGAAGAATAAATCAAAATAAAAGACGAGGCCTTGAAACAGATTTTTGGTCACTGTCATTACCTAATCAAACCAAAGAATATGTGCCAAAATATATAGCATTAAAAGAATTGGTTTTTAATGCAGAAAAATATGAACTTATACTTCCAGATATACCAAATAGTCCTGTTGTAAAACAAATCAACATTCCTGGTCAAGTTGAAATAATAACGTTGAGTGAATTCTTAGATATCAAGCCAGAACTTTTATACAAACTAAATGCTGGTTATACAAAATGGGCCTCCGCACCAAAAGATGAAAGCATCTTTTATATTCCAGTTGATAAATATTATCTTTTTGAAAGTAGAGGGAATCCTTTTCAAGATTCTAATCAAATAAATTGGATATCACATGTTGTTGAGTCAGGCGATAGCCTTTGGGCACTAGCATTAAAATACGATACAGAAGTTCAAATTATTGAACAGATAAACTTTCTTAATAATGATCTACTAACTATTGGTTTAACTTTATTAATACCTTTGAGTAAAACTCCTACAAACAATTTTATTCCATATGAAATGCATATAGTTTCAGAGGGGGACACTTTATGGGATATTGCAAATACATATAATCTTCAAGTTTCTGATCTTGCAAAAATGAACTCAATTGATGAAAGGTCATATTTGCAATTAGGGCAACAGTTAACAATTGGAAATAAAAATATTCATAGAAATATAGAATCAAAGAAAAGAACAATTCTTTATTCTATAAAGCAAGGTGACAGCTTATATAAAATTTCAGAGCTTTTTGATGTAACGATTAAAAGTATTGAAGAAATTAATGATTTTAAAGATGAACCATTAATGCCTGGTCAGATTATTAAGATAGCTATAAGAGCTTTTTAATTATCCGTGGTTTTTGGATCTAGTGCATCTCTTAGACCATCTCCAAAAAAATTTAATGCAAATAAAGTTATAGTAAAAGTTATTCCTGGATAGATAAGCAGCCATCCAAATTCTTCCATAGATTCAACTCCATCCTTAATTAAAGTACCCCAGCTACTCATTGGTGGTTGAATTCCAAGACCTAGAAAACTTAGAAATCCCTCCAACAACATTACTTGAGGAATTGTAAGAGTTGCATATACAGCAATTGGTCCTAATATATTTGGAAGAAGGTGCCTTCTGAACATAGATAAGTTTGAAACTCCCATGGCCTTAGCAGCAAGAACAAATTCTTGATTTTTCAATCCAATAACTTGTCCTCTTACAATCCTGGCCATTGTTAACCATTCAACAGCACCTATTGCACCAAATAGAAGCCAAAGATTTCTTCCAAAGATAACCATAAGCAAAATTATAAAAATAATGAAAGGTAGTCCATATAAAACATCAACTATCCTCATCATTACAGAATCAACTCTTCCACCAGCATAACCAGCAATAATCCCCCATGAAACTCCAATTACTAATGCCACTCCTGTTGCCACAAAACCGACAAGTAGAGAAATTCTTGCACCATATAAAATTCTACTAAGGAGATCCCTTCCTAATACATCTGTGCCCAAAAGATGATCTGAGGAAGGAGGGCTAGCTCCTAAATTTAAATCTTGATATGAATATGAATATGGAGCAATCCATGGCGCCAAAGCAGCTGAGACAATTAATAAAATGAGAATAAGCCCGCCAAACATTGCAGCTTTATTTCTAGTTAATCTATATATCGCATCTGACCAAAGAGAATTATTTTTCATGATGCATCTCTTGATCTAGGATTTAGCCATAGTGCTGCGAGATCTGATAATAAATTAAAGAAAACAATCATTGCAGAAAAAAAGATTGTTGTTCCCAGAATCATTGTGTAATCTCGATTAAATGCTGCCTCAACATAGAATCTTCCTAAACCAGGAATTTGAAAGATTGTTTCAACTACAAACGAGCCTGCCAACAAGCCAGCTATTGCTGGCCCTAAAAAAGAAACTACAGGTATTAATCCACCTTGCATGGCGTGTTTTACAACCACCATTCGTTCAGTTAAACCTTTAGCTCTTGCTGTTCTTATGAAGTCTTGATTGAGTACTTCTAACATACCGCCTCTACTTAGTCTTGCAATATATGCTGCATAAGCAAAACCTAGTGTTAAGGACGGTAAAATTTTATCGCCAGGTAATTGACCCCACCCTGATACAGGAAGAATTTCAAGATTAATCCCAAAAATTAATACCAATAATGGTCCCATTAAAAAAGTAGGTACACATATTCCAATCATGGCAATTGCCATTGGAATAAAATCTAAAAATGTATTTCTTTTTAATGCAGCTAAGACACCAGAGAAAACTCCCATCAATAATGCAATTAAAATTGCATAGAATGCTAGTTCAAAAGTAACTGGTAACCCAGTAGTTATCATTTCTGCTACAGATCTTCCTGGAAATCTAAAGGATGGGCCTAGGTCGCCTCTAAGCAACCCTGACATATAATCCAGATATTGCTCCCAATTAGAAGCATCTAAGTTATATGCTTCATTTAAATTTTTAAGGACTTGGGGTGATACTGCTCTGTCTGCATCAAATGGCCCACCAGGAGCTAGTTTAATTAAAAAAAAAGTGATACTAGCAACAGCAAATAATACTGGAATCGCTAAGATAATTCTTTTAAAGAAAATAGCTATCATTAAGTTTTAATCTCTTTCTAAAGAAATAAATTTTGGATGATGGTGATCAAGAATATGAGGATTGTAGCCTTTAACATCAGCAGATAGCTGATATGCCCTAACGTATGTATAAAGAGGAATGATTGGCATATTATCAATAAGAATTGATTCAGCTTCCATTAATAGTTTATATCTTTCTTCTTGATTATTTGTAGAGTTAGCTTTTTGTACTATTGCATCAAACTCTGGATCTTCCCATCCAGTTTTGTTATTTCCTCTGTTGGGACGCATTAAGTCAAGAAAGGTATTTGGATCCTCATAATCCCCTATCCATCCAGCTCTTGAAACTTGAAAGTCACCAACCATTTCTCTACTTAAATAAACTTTCCAATCTTGGTTAACAAGCTCAACTTCTATTCCAAGATTTTGCTGCCACATCTGTTGAATTGCCAATGCTATCTTACGATGATCTTCATTGGTATTGAACAAAATCTCCAGCTTAGGAAAAGGATTTGAATCTGAATACCCAGCTTCAAGCATAAGTTGTTTTGCAAGCTTTGGATCAAAAGGAATTTCCGTATCAGGATAATATCCATTTGATCCGGGAGGTGTAAATGAGTATGCGGGCAATTGTCCACATTTCGTTACCTTTTCAACTATAGCTTTTCTATCAATTGTATAGGCCAACGCCTTTCTCACTTTTACATCATTTAAGTAAGGATTGTTTGTATTTAGTCTGTAAAAATATTGGCCCATATATGGATCAATTCTAAGATCAGGATTCTTTTCTTCAATATATATTGGGCATTTTTGTGAAGGTAAGGTTGAAGTTAAATGAAGTTGACCTGCTCTGAACATTCTATCCTCTGTCATGACATTTGAAACTGGATAAAAATGCATTTCATTTAATTTAACTTTTGAAGCATCCCAATAATGCGGATTTTTTTCAACAACAATTTTATTATTTAGTTCCCATGTCTTTAGCTGAAATGGTCCATTGCATACGAAATTTCCTGGTCTTGTCCACTGACCATTTCTATCATCAATCGTTCCATGTTTTAAAACAGTTTCCTTATGAACTGGCCAAGTACTGTAGTGACTTAGCAGACCTAGAAAAAAAGGTGTCGGAGTTTTTAGATTTACTTTTAAAGTATGATCGTCAATAGCTTTTACACCAACTTCATCAAAATTATTAGTTTGGCCAGTATGGTATTCTTCGGCGCCTTCCAAATAGTAGAGCATATCAGGATATTGTGAGCCTAGACTTGCAGTAAGAATTCTCATCCAAGACCAGACAAAATCGTCAGCAGTCATAACTTCACCATTTGACCACCTAGCATTTTTGTTTAAATTAAAAATATATTCTTTACCATCATCACTTATTGTCCATGACTCAGCAACACCTGGTAAGTTTCCTTCGCCATAAGGATTAGCTATGGTTAACCCTTCACATAAAGCAATTAAAATATGATGTTCTGGGACACCTGTAACGACATGAGGGTCAATCCCTTGTGGTTCGGACCCATTTCCAAAATGAAAGACACCCGATTCAATAGCGGAATCTACTGGTGATACACTTTTTGAACAACCATAAAACAAAATAAATATTAGCGGAAATATAATTAATTTTTTAAACATAGGTTTCCTTTTTAAAATATAAGATTATTTAAATTAACTCTCGCCGATTCAAAAACATCATTATTGATTATTTCTGACATTTTTGATGCCAATCTATCTTGACCAAAAGAATTGTATTCCTCTATTACTGAATTAATTTCATCTTCAGTCAGTTGATTGAAGCTGTTTATTTCAACAATATACTTATCACCATTATTAGCATTCATATTAATCGTATCACCAGACATGCTGTTAAATATTTCAACCAATATCTCCTGAGGCAGAAGAGATGAATATCTTTTTACATCTACAAAAGTATCCTCTGTAATATAGCTGTAAGCTCCTATGAAGGCATTCTGATCATCGCTGCTTTCTATTGAAGATAGCTCATTATCCATTAGTGCAAGTTTTTCGATTGCTTTGGTTTCAGAAAGTAAATCGGCAACATCTTCTGCAACTATTTCAAATGGTTGTATTGCGGGCTCGATAATTGATGTTACAGCTAGAACTATTACTTTATCACCTAACTCAATTGCATAAGGCTCATTAACTGATGAATCCATTGAAAATATATAATCTTTAATTTCAATGTTAGGTATAAAGAAGTCAAAATTAGACTCCGTGAATGAACCGCCTTCAGAAATATCTTTTGTTATATTTTCAGCAATTTCCTCAATAGAGCTATTATCTAAAATCATATCCTCCAAAGAATTGAAATCATCGTTCATCAAAGCCAAAGATTCTGTTTCAATTAATTCATTTTTTACATCGTTTTTAATTTGTTCTTCAGATACTGGTTCTAGTATGTTTATTTCTGTAACTTTTAATATATGAAAAGTATCTTCTAATTCAATAATGTTACTGAATTCATTTAAATCAAGATTTTGTATGCCTGCTTCAAATTCTTCAGGAAAAATATCACTATCAAAATAATCAAGATCACCACCATTATCTTTAGTAATAAAATCTTCACTATACAAACCAGCAACTTCTACAAAGTCATTCCCATCAATGAGAAGCTTTTCAACTTCACTTATTTTATCAAAGGCGAGTTCGGAAGAATCATAATTATTTTTATCTATCATGATGTGAGAGATTCTTGTCTGAGCACTGCTATCAAATCTTGATAAATAATCCTGATATGAACTGTCTAAAAATCCTTCTGGAATTTTTACATTTTCTTTGTATTCAGACTGATCTAGTAGAATATATTTAAAACCTCTTTCTTCTTGAGAAAAAAATAAAATTTGGTTGTTGTCATAATAATCAATAAGTTCTGATGATGTATTAACAATTTGACCTTTTAGGCCCTCATAACTAATTTTTATAAAATTAATATCTGACGTTTTCTCTAACAAAGAAGCAAGTTCAAAGATTTCATTTTGAGTTGCAAAATTAATTCCACTTAAAGAGCTTCTGTATAATTCTGAAGCTAATAGACTTGTCATAAGCTCAATATAACTTTCCTTGGTGTAACCATTGGAGTTCACTTGAGCTTCATAAACATTTTCATCGAACATACCATCAATTTGAAATTGGGGATTTTGAACGATTCCTTTTTTCGCGTCGGTAACAGTATTGTCATTAAAAAATCCTAGCGACCTTGCGCCAGCTTGAAGAACTTTTTGTACTATTAATTCTTGTTTAATAGATTCAGACCTAACATCCTCATCAAGCATATCAAAATCAAACTCTTCTCCATAAACGCTTTGAAATCTTTGAACGGCAGTATTAGATGCTAGTTGTAAATCGGCTTCGGTAACATCTTCACCATTGATACTCCCAAAAGATCCGCCAAATGCACCTGTCAACGACCCTGTACCTAAAAAAACAAAAGGAAGAGCGCACACCAATACTATAAAAATAAGTCTGGGGCCGGTAAGAAAATTTCTGAGTGATTCCATCATAGTGGCGATATTATAGAATAAAAAAAAGGGTGCGTAAGCACCCTTTTTAAAGTTATGAATTCTTAACTGTTTTTAACAGTATCTTTAAGACCTTTACCAGCTTTGAAACCTGGAACTTTTGAAGCTGGAATGTGCATAGCAGCACCAGTTTGAGGGTTTCTACCTTCTCTAGCAGCTCTATGTCTTACTGAGAATGTTCCAAAACCAACTAAAGCAACTGGATCACCTTTACCCAAGGCACCTGAAATTCCATCTAAAACTGCATCAACAGCTCGGCCTGCTTCAGCTTTTGACATATCAGCGCTTCCTGCAACTGCATCAACTAAATCTGATTTATTCATATTTAAATACTCCTCTGTGATAATTTATTTAATAAATACCCCTCTATCAAAAGCTTTTTAGTGTTAAAAGTCAAGTAAATAAAGGGTTTTTAGTGAGTTTGCTTATTTTCAGATTTTGGAGAATTTTTAGTTTTCTGAGTCTTGATTTTTTTTGATGCTGGTGCTGGTTCCTCAACAAGCGCCGACGAAATTACTTCATCAATCCACTCAACTGGAATGATATTTAAAGATTTAGTA
Source organism: uncultured SAR86 cluster bacterium (assembly GCA_902517425.1). Taxonomy (GTDB): domain Bacteria; phylum Pseudomonadota; class Gammaproteobacteria; order Magnimaribacterales; family D2472; genus SAR86A. Next base: position 23,502 of record CABYCI010000008.1, read on the forward strand.
ATTTGATCTGGAATTTCTTGAAGATCTGGTTCATTCTCTTTAGGTATGATCACATTTTTTATGCCGCCTCTTTTGGCAGCAAGCAGTTTTTCTTTTAGTCCACCAATTTTTAATATTTGTCCTCTAAGAGTAATTTCTCCAGTCATAGCAGTATCTGCTCTAACAGGAATACCTGTAAAGACAGATATTAAAGAGATAGCCATTGCTCCGCCGGCGCTAGGGCCATCTTTTGGAGTTGCACCCTCTGGAACATGAATATGTACGTCATATTTTTCGTAGAAATTGGGGTTAATGCCTAAAGTTTCTGCTCTTGATCTAACTACGGTCAATGCAGCTTGAATTGATTCTTGCATTACATCACCCAAGGAACCAGTTTTTATTACTCTTCCTTTTCCATCAATATGAGAGGCTTCAATAGTTAATAACTCGCCACCAACCTCTGTCCAGGCGAGTCCTGTTACTTGACCAATTGAATTGTCTTTTTCTGCAATACCATACTTAAATTTCTTAACACCAGAATATTTTTCAATATTTTTAGTATTAATAGTTGTTGGTGAAGAATCTGCCTTATCTGAAATTAATCTTTCTTTAACAACTTTTCTTAAGATTTTTGCAATCTGTCTTTCAAGGCCTCTTACGCCAGCCTCTCTTGTGTAATATCTTATCAATGAAAGAATTACATTTTTATTAAATTTAATTTCTTTTTCTTTCAGGCCATTTCTTTTCATCTGTTTTGGCAGCAAATATTTATCTGCAATATTAACTTTTTCATCTTCGATATAACCTGGAATCCTAATAATCTCCATTCTGTCTAGCAACGGTGTTGGAATATTTAAGCTATTTGCTGTACAAACAAACATAACTTCAGATAAGTCATAATCTACTTCAAGATAATGATCACTAAATGTATTATTTTGTTCTGGGTCAAGGACCTCTAATAAAGCAGAAGCAGGATCTCCTCTATGATCCATTCCAATTTTATCAATCTCATCAAGTAAAAATAACGGATTTTTAACACCTACTTTTGTAAGCTTTTGAATAATCTTTCCTGGCATAGATCCTATGTATGTTCTTCTGTGTCCCCTAATTTCTGATTCATCCCGTACACCACCAAGCGACATTCTTGCAAATTTTCTGTTTGTAGCTCGAGCAATTGATTCTCCAAGTGAAGTTTTTCCTACTCCAGGAGGACCAACTAAACATAGCACTGGAGCCTTCATAGTCTTAACTCTCTTTTGAACGGCTAAATACTCAACAATTCTTTCTTTTACTTCTTCAAGACCATAATGATCTTCTTCAAGAATATCCATTGATGCTTTGATATCTGATTTAACTTTTGATTTCTTTTTCCAAGGTACATCAACTAAACAATCTAAATATGTTCTAACCACAGATGCTTCGGCAGATGATGGAGCCATATGTTTAAATTTAGCTAGTTCACTTTTAGCTTTCTTTAAAGCCTCTTTGGTCATTCCAACATCATGAATCTTTCTTTCAAGGTTTTCTAATTCGTCACCCTCTTCACCAATCTCACCAAGCTCCTTTTGAGCAGCTTTGATTTGCTCGTTAAGATAATACTCTCTTTGAGATTTTTCCATTTGCTTCTTAACTCTATCTCTAATCTTTTTTTCAACATCTACAACATCAAGCTGAGATTCAATAAAAGTTAAAACCTTTTCTGCTCTACTCTTTAAATCAACTATTTCAAGAATTTCTTGTTTCTTTAACGTCTCTATAGGAAGGTGCCCAGTTATCGTGTCAATTAATCTTGATAAATCATCTAATGAATCAACTGTGGATACGATTTCAGGAGGAATTCGCTTTGTAATGCCAATGTAATCTTCAAATTTAGCTTTAATTAATCGAACAAGATTTTTTGATTCATTGCTTTTTATTGGAAGGTCAACAGCTTCTATTACTCTTGCTACAGTATATGTGTCTTTTTCTACGATCTTTTCAATTGCGCATCTTTTATCGCCCTCAACAAGAACCTTCATGGTTCCATCTGGAAGCTTAATTAGCTGGAGAAGGTTGCTAATTGAAGCAAATTTATGAAGATCATCTATTGATGGATCTTCCAAAGCTGCATCTTTTTGACTAACTAATACAAGTTTTTTGTTAGAAGACATTGCAACATTTAATGCTTCTACAGATTTTGGACGCCCAACAAATAAGGTAGTTACGATTCCAGGGAAAACAACAACATCTCTTAAGGGTATTAGTGGTAGATCAGACTTTATTTCGCTCATTGAATTTATATTGGGACAACTAAATAAATATCAATTACCAGATGAGGTTTTTTTAGGATTTGTTTTTAGCAGCTTTATTGGTTCAGTTTTTGACACTACAGTCTTTTCGTCAATTATGACTTTTTCAAGCTGATCATTTGGCAAGCCAAACATTGTTTCCATCAAAAGCTCTTCCATGATTGATCTGAGGCCTCTAGCTCCAGTTTTTCTTTTTATTGCCTGTTTTGCAATCTCCTGTAATGCTTCATCTCTAAAAGACAATTCAACATCATCAATCTCAAATAAATGTTTATATTGATTAACTAAAGCATTTTTAGGTTCTTTTAAAATACGAACTAAGGCATCTTCATCTAGCTCATGAAGATTAGATATAACTGGAAGACGGCCAACAAATTCTGGTATTAATCCATATTTAACAAGATCTTCTGGTTCAAGGTTATCTATATTAGTATTTATTTTTTCTAAATTAGAATTTTTATCTACATTAGCACTAAAGCCTATACCTACTTTGTTAGTTCTTTGCTCTATAACTTTGTTTAGACCTGAGAAGGCTCCTCCACAAATAAATAAAATATTTGATGTATCGATTTGAATAAATTCTTGTTGAGGATGTTTTCTTCCTCCTTGAGGTGGAATAGAGGCAACAGTTCCTTCAATTAGTTTTAATAAAGCTTGTTGCACTCCCTCTCCAGATACATCTCTTGTTATAGATGGGTTATCAGACTTACGAGCAATTTTGTCAATTTCATCTATGTATACTATTCCTAGCTCAGCTTTTTCTGGATCATAATCTGCTTTTTGTAAAAGTTTTTGAATGATATTTTCGACATCCTCTCCGACATATCCTGCCTCTGTTAAAGTTGTTGCATCAGCAATTGTAAAGGGAACATTGAGCACCTTTGCAAGAGTTTGAGCTAGGAGTGTTTTGCCACTTCCAGTTGGTCCTAGCAATAAAACATTACTCTTTTGTAATTCTACATCCTCATTTGATTTAGCTTTTTTGAGTCTTTTATAATGGTTATAGACTGCAACAGATAAAACTTTTTTTGCTTTCTCTTGACCAATCACATAATCATCGAGCTGATTAAAAATTTCTAAAGGTGATAATAAATGATCATATGTAACATCTTCATCACTTTTTATTTCTTCTTCAATAATATCGTTACATAGATCTACGCATTCATTGCAAATGTATACACTTGGGCCTGCTATTAATTTTTTTACGTCGTCTTGAACTTTTCCACAAAAAGAACAATTTAATTTATCTGATGAGCTATCCTTTACCACTTTTATCCTCTTTGTTCCAAAATGCTATCTACTATTCCATATGACATTGCAGACTCTGCATCTAAAAAGTTATCTCTGTCTGTGTCTTTCTCAATTTTCTTTATAGAGTGTCCTGTATGTTTAGCTAATATCTCATTAACAATTTTCTTCATATGCAGAATTTCTTTTGCATGAATCTCAAAGTCAGATGCTTGGCCTTGGAACCCTCCTAATGGTTGATGAATCATTATTCTTGAATTAGGTAAAGCAAATCTTTTTTTATTATCTCCACCAGCAAGCAAAAGAGCTCCCATACTAGCTGCTTGGCCTATACATAATGTTGAAATGGATGGTTTAACAAATTGCATGGTGTCATAGATGGCTAAACCTGCAGAAATACTTCCACCTGGTGAATTGATATAAATTGAAATATCCTTTTCTGGATTTTCTGATTCAAGGAAAAGTAACTGAGCAACCACTAGATTTGAAATATAATCGTCAATCGGACCAGATAGAAAAATAACTCTTTCTTTTAAAAGTCTAGAATAAATATCAAATGACCTTTCACCTCTTGGCGTTTGTTCAATAACCATTGGGATTAAGGCTGATTGGATATCTGTCATAATTTATACCTGTTTATTTGCAAGTTCCGAAAATTTTATCACTTTCTTCTTAGATTTAAGTACATTTTCTAATTTTTCAACCAATTGTTGCTCCAAAACTACCATTTTAAATTGTTCAAGTTGTTGGGGTTGACCGCTTATCCATTTCTTATATTGTTCTGCATCTTTGTATCTTTTGGACTCCTCTTCAATAAAACTGTCAATATCCTCTTTGCTAACAGTTATTTCAAAATGTTTAATCATTTCTGCAAATAAAAGGTCTAACCTGACTCTTTTTTCTGCTTTTTCGGTAAATGTATCTATTGGGAATAAATCATCACCTGCATTTTCTTCTGTATGTCCTATTCTCATTAAGGCATCTTTTCTCATTAAATCAGCCTGTTCATTTATAGTTGATATTGGAGCTTTAAAAGTATTGGTTTTTAATAAAGTTTCATACATCGATTCTTTGGTTAGTTCTTTTTCTTGAACACTTACTTCGTTGTTCATTCTTTTAATAATTTCTTCTTTAAATTCAGACTCATCCTTTACATCCATCTGAAGTTTTTCAAATAAATCTTTATCTATTTTCGCCTCAGTAATTTCTTGAACATTTTTTAAATCAATTTCAAACTCTGCATCAACATTAGCTAAGTCTTTCTTAAAATAGTCTTCAGGAAATTTACAATTAATTGTAAATTTTGAAGGTTTTTTACCTAATATTGAGTCTTCAAATCCTGGAATCATTGATTTGCTTCCTAAAATTAATTTAAAATCTTTTGAAGAATTTCCTTCAAATTCTTCGCCATCAATTTTTCCAAGAAAGTCTATTACAACCTGATCATCAAGCTGTGCTTCTCTTTTGACATCTTTCCAGTCGCCATATCTTTTTAAAATATCTTCTACAGCTTTATCAATGTCGCTGTTTTCAATATCAATGGCAAACTCCTCATAGTTAGACCATCTTGAAAATTTTGGTTTAATTTCAGGAAAAATTTCTATAATTGCAGAATATGTAAGCGGTTTTTTAGGATCTTCTGAATCAATAGTAACTTTTGGCGATGATGCTGGCCTTATTTCATTTTCGGTAATAGCTTTTGGATATGATTCTTGTATAAGCTCATTTACAACCTCAGCATGAATGGATTGACCATATCTTTGTTCTAACACATCATCAGGTACATTGCCTTTTCTAAATCCATCAATCTTTGCTTTAGTCTTTATGTTTTTTATTTTTGCATCAAATTTTGCATCATAATTTCCAACATCTACTGATATGGTTATTTTTCTTTCTAAGTCTTTTAATTTTTTTATTTTAACTTTCATTTTTTTTCCTTAATGGGGCGAGCGATGGGGTTCGAACCCACGGCCTCCGGAGCCACAATCCAGCGCTCTAACCTACTGAGCTACGCCCGCCACAAGACTCGGTATTATAGTTTAAAAAAAATTATTATCTATTTTTTTGTCATGCTAATATATTATTGTCTATAGGGGTAATAAATAATGAGCGGTTTTCTTGCAGATACAACAAAGTATGTAAATAAAGCTCTGAAGTTAACAGATTTATCGGATGGTCTCGCAAATAAAATCATTACTTGCAATTCTACATATACAGTTAGATTCGGTGTTCGACTAAGAGGTGAGATTTTTACATTTGAAGGATGGAGGTCAGTTCATTCCGAACACATGGAACCAACGAAAGGTGGAATAAGGTTTGATTTAGATACTCACGCAGAAGAAGTAGAAGCTTTAGCAGCTTTAATGTCATATAAATGTGCAATCATAAATGTTCCATATGGTGGTTCAAAAGGTGGACTTAAAATTGATCCAACACAATGGAAAAGAGCGGAATTAGAAAAAATTACGAGAAGGTTTGCACAAGAATTAATTAAGCGAGATTTGATAAGCCCTTCTATGAATGTCCCCGCTCCAGATATTGGGACTTCTTCTAGAGAAATGGCTTGGATTGCAGATGAATATAGAAAAATGCATCCTGCTGACATAAATGGTGCTGCATGTGTTACTGGAAAACCTCCAAGCAAGAATGGTCTCGTTGGAAGAGAAGAAGCAACTGGAAGAGGTGTTCAATATATTGTAAGAGAATTTTTTAAAAATCCAGAACTCCTTAAATTGGTTAAATTGGATGATAATTTATCAACTAAAACATTTATCCTTCAAGGCCTTGGTAATGTTGGTTATAACTTATCAAAATTTTTAACAGAAGATGATGATCTCAAATTAATAGGTATTTCTGAGTTTAATGGCGGTATATTCAATGAGGATGGCATTAATGTAGAGCATGCAAAAAAATATTTTTCTAAACATAAAACTTTCGAAGGTTATCCTAAGGCAACATTTATCAAAGATTCATCTTTATTGTTAAAAAGACAATGCGATATTTTAATACCTGCTGCACGTGAAAATGTGATAACAGAAAAAAATGCTGAAGATATATCTACTAAATTAATTGTTGAAGCTGCAAATGGTCCTGTTAGTTATAAAGGAAATCAAGTTTTAAATAGAAAAAAAATATTTGTAATCCCAGATATTCTTGCAAACGCTGGCGGTGTTGCTGTTAGTTATTTTGAGTGGGTAAAAAATATAAGGCATATCAGATTTGGAAGGTTAGAAAAGAGAAGAAATCAGTTACAAATTAATAATCTTATTGAAGCAATTGAAGTTATGACTGGCAAGTCTATGCCTAAGAAATATAAGACTAATTTTATGGACGGTATAGAAGAAATAGATCTAATTAGGTCTGGGCTTGATGACATGATGATCGATGGTTTCCAATGCGTTAAGAAAGAATTCTTAGAAACAGAAAAAATTCCTGACTTTAGGACTGCAGCATTCAAGGTTGCTATAGATAAGATAGCACTTTCATATGACTTTATTGGTTTGTAGAAAATTAAGGGAAATAAATTTTATCTGAGCCTTCACACCATTCTTCATATTTATTCATAACAGATTTAAATATATTTGAGTCTAAGAAATTCATTAGCACTCTTTGAATGCCAGGTATATTTTGTTGAGAGTCAAACCACTCTTGATCCGCAATCCTAAATTGTCTTATAAAAGGCAAAATTAAAATATCTAACTTGCTAATGCTATTACCAAAAAACCAATTAGTGCCATCAATTATTGTCTCTAATTTTTTTAAAATATTTAGACATTCATTCTGATGATGTTCAACGTCAACATCCTCGTATCTATTTGAGTACTTATATCTATCGAGATGATATTTAAATTTATCATCAAATAAATCTATTAATTCTTCAGTCAGATTAATTTGATTTTGTTTTATATTTCCTTCAAAAACATTAGTTATATTTAAAGCCCAATTAACAATATCTATACTTTCATCAATAATTTTATCTTCTAGAATAAGAACTGGTACTGTTCCTTTTGGAGAGGCCTCTAGCATATGCTCTGGTTTATTATTGAGCCTCACTTCTCTCAGTTCACATTTTATATCTGCAAGTTTTAATATCATTCTTGCTCGCATTGCGTAAGGACATCTTATGAACGAATATAAAATTGGGTAATTCATATAATTTAATTAAATATTTCTTCTTTTGGTCCAATATGATTTTGATTGCGCTGTTTGGCTAAATCAATTTGTTTTTGTCTGCTCATATATCTTGATTTTTGCTCATCGGTGGTTTCATCAAAACATTTTGAACATGCAACGCCGCGAATATATTTGTTTGATTCTTTATCTTTTTCAGTAATTGGCATTCTGCAACCATGACACATATCATAAGTTCCCTCAGATAAATCATGTTTAACTGAAACTCTATCATCAAATACAAAACACTCTCCCTCCCAGCTACTGGTATCTTTTGAAACAGATTCAAAATATCTTAGAATTCCTCCTTTTAGATGAAAAACGTTATTAAAGCCTTTTTTCTTCATTAAAGATGATGCTTTCTCACATCTAATGCCTCCAGTGCAGAACATAGCTATATTTTTATTCTTCTTTTCATCATCGGTAAATTTTTGTTTATTGATCCATTCAGGGAACTCTCTAAACTTAGCTGTCTTTGGGTTTAAAGAATTCTTAAATGTACCAATTGAGTATTCATAGTTATTTCGAGTGTCAATGACGATTGTATCTTTATGATCAATAAGATTATTCCAGTCTTTTGGTTCAACATACTCTCCAACTATCTCAGTTGGATCAATTGCTTCGTCGCCAATAGTAACGATTTCTTTTTTTAATTTGACCTTAAGTCTTATAAATGGGTTTTTGTCTGAAGATGAAAGTTTAATATCAAGATCTGCGAAACCTTTTATGTCTTTAATAAAATTTATTGCGGATGAGAGGTTTTTTTGACTAGATGAAGAAATTGTTCCATTAATGCCTTCCCTGCCCACTAATATTGTTCCAGAAATAGACATTTTCTTTAACTTTATGCGAATTTCTTTATGGAGCTTTAATGGATCCAAAATCTTTGAAAATTTATATAAGGCAGCAACTTTATACATATAAATAAAAAAATGGCGCGCCTGAAGAGATTCGAACTCCTGACCCACTGCTTAGAAGGCAGTTGCTCTATCCAGCTGAGCTACAGGCGCTTGGTCGGGGTAGTAAGATTCGAACTTACGACCACTCGCTCCCAAAGCGAGTGCGCTACCAGACTGCGCTATACCCCGAGGATGCAAATATTAAAGTTAATACAAAAAATAAGCAATCTTCGTAGGCATAAATATTCTTTAATGCAATAATACTAACATGTCAGCAATAATATTAGACGGTAAAGAACTCTCAAAAATCTCTGAAGAATCTATCAAAGAAAGAGTTTCAAAACTATCTGAAAAAGGTATAAAACCTACTTTAGCCACAGTGCTTGTTGGTAATGATCCTGCTTCGGAAACATACGTAAAAATGAAGAGAAATACCTGCGCCAGGGTAGGTATGGAGTCAATTGCTGTTGAGTTATCTGAGACTACTTCGACAGAAGAGCTTTTAAAGACAATTCATAATCTTAATGATGATAAAAATGTACATGGAATACTATTACAACATCCTGTTCCATCTCAAATAGATGAAAGACTTTGCTTTGATGCAATCGATATATCTAAAGATGTGGATGGAGTAACTTGCCTAGGTTTTGGAAATATGTCTATGGGTATAGATGCTTATGGATCATGCACTCCAGCTGGCATCATAAGATTAATTGAACATTATCAAATTGATGTTCAAGGCTTAAATGCTGTTGTTGTTGGAAGAAGTCCTATTCTTGGTAAGCCAATGTCAATGATGTTGTTGAACTTAAATGCAACTGTAACAATTTGTCATTCTAGGACTCAAAATATTGAAAATATTATTAAGAATGCTGATTTAATAGTTGGTGCTGTTGGTATACCAAGATTTATAAAAACTGATTGGATTAAAAAAGGTGCGGTGGTTATTGATGCCGGCTATCATCCTGAGCAGTGTGGAGATATTGATCTAAATAACATAGAAGAAATAGCAAGCGCATATACGCCTGTACCTGGAGGTGTTGGACCTATGACAATAAACACATTGATTCTTCAAACTCTTCAATCTGCAGAGAAAGATAATATTTAACTTTTAGAGTCTTCTGGTATGTCATCAGATATTTCATCTGATGTTGCTTGCTCGACTTCGTCAACTTCAGCTTCAATAACCTCTTCATCTGTATTGTTATTTTTAAAAGGAAATGGTTTTTGTTCTGTATGAAATAACAAAAAAGCTAAAGAATCATTAAAAAATTCGATTATGTAATCGTTAAAGTTTGAAATAGAAGGATTTGGTTTGGAAGTAAATAAAACAAATAAAAATTGAACAAATGCTAGCCCAATACAAATTGTTAAAGCAAAATTTATTGCAAATGCATAAAGCACCATAAAAATAAATCTAATCCATTTACTGGATTTTAAAATTTCATCTTTGTCTATATCTATTTTGTTCATAATTTAATATGTAAATTCTACATCAACTTCATGAGGATTATTAATTAAATCACTAATTAATACGTCTGGAGATGAATCTAAGTAAATTATATTATACAAAGATTCAACTAATGGCATCTTAATGTCTAGTTCTATAGATTCATTTTTAATAACTTCTAAAGTTCTTATTCCTTCAGCAACTTGACCAATTTTCTCTTTAGCTTTGTCTATTTTCATACCTTTTCCAAGGTTATAACCTAGCTGATAATTTCTAGATAATTTAGAAGTGCATGTTGCTACCAAATCTCCCATACCAGCGAGACCCAGAAATGTAATTGGATTTGCTCCTTTGGCAACAGCAAATCTACTCATTTCAGCCATACTTCTTGTTAAAATTAAACCAATAGCATTTTCTCCAACTTTTAATGAGTCAGCCATTCCGCAAATAATTGCATAGATATTCTTTAAGGCGCCAGCAAATTCAACGCCCTGCATGTCATTACTAGAGTATATTTTGAATGTTTGTGATGAAAGAACAGATTTTACTGAATTTATAAGTTCATTATCTGGGCTTGCGATTACAGAACCAGCTACTTTATTATCAGCAATTTCTTTTGCTAGATTTGGCCCACTTAAAACACCAAGTGTATTTCCAACTTTTCCAGTAATTACTTCAGAGAGCGGTCTAAATGGTTTTCCTAAAATTCCCTTGGTGCATGAGATAAGATAAGAATCATCCTCTATTAAGTTGCTTATTCGTTGGATTATTTGTTGAAAGATAATACTAGGCGTTGCTATAAAAACCATAGATGTATCTTTCAAGACTTCTTCGAGAGAATCTGTAGCTTCGATATTTTCTGAAAGTTTTAATTCTGGGTGGTATGTTGTGTTGGCGCCTTCAGAATTTATTCTTAAAGCTTGTTCAGAATCGCGAACCCATAATGAGACGCTGTATCCGTTTGAAGCTGCCAAGTTTGCTAATACAGTTCCAAAACTACCCCCACCTAGGACAGCAATTTTTTTATATGGATTCATTTTTAAGATAGGTATTTATCAAGTTGTCTTAGATATCTGGATGGATCTTTTGGTGAGCCGCCCTCAGCAATTAAAGCGTAATCATATAAAAAATCTACAAATAAATTAAATTGCTTGCCTTTCATGTCTTTAAGTTTTTTAAGTAACTTATGTTTCATATTAATCTCAAAAATAGGTTTAGATTCTCCAAAATTTTGACCTGAAGCTTCTAGAATTTTTCTAAGTTGAGCGCCTGGCTCATTCTGTGGAAGAATTAAACAAGAAGCTGAGTCTATTAATCTCTCACTAATTAATACATCAGAAACTCTATCACTTAGGTGGTTTTTTATTTTTTCGATAATATCTTTATCTTTATCATTAATTTTTATTTCTTCAGAATCTTTAGTATTTTCTTGTTTAGCTACATTTACTAATTGCTTGCCTTTATATTCATGAATACTCGTCATTAACCATTCATCAATGCGATCGGTTAATAGCAGGACTTCAACTCCCTGAGATTTTAGCTTTTCTATATGTGGAGAATTCTTTGCTGCTTCGTATGTATCCGCAACACAAAAATAGATTTCCTCTTGTTCTTTTTTAATATTTTTGATGTATTCATCAAAAGATGTGGTTTCTTCATCACCTTCAAGATTTGATGAATTAAATAACATTAGTCCAGCTATAAGTTCCCTATTTTCAAAGTCTTCAGCTGGTCCCTCTTTAAGAACTAAACCATATTCGTTCCAAAACTCTTTGTATTTATTAAATGATTTTTCTTTAAGTTTTGTTAGTGCATCTAGAGTTCTTTTTGTTACAGCTTTTTTGATTGAATCTACTAATGGATTATTTTGAAGTATTTCTCTCGAAACATTCAATGGAAGATCATTTGTATCAAGTATTCCTCTTAGAAATCTTAAATAAAGAGGTAAGAAATTAGAAGCATCATCCATTATAAATACTCGCTGAACATATAATTTTAAGCCTCTTGGAGACTCTCTATTCCATAAATCAAAAGGTGGTTTTGATGGAATATACAAAAGATTGGTATACTCATTTTTGCCTTCAACTTTGTTATGAATCCACTCAAGTGGATCATTCTGATCAAAACTGATGAATTTATAAAAATCTATATACTCTTGATTTT
>CABYCI010000009.1 GCA_902517425.1 uncultured SAR86 cluster bacterium
ACCTTTTCACTTCTTATAGCTGTGTTATTGTCAGCACAATGTACTGATGAAAGAGTAAATAAAATAACTCCAAAATTATTTTCTGTTGCTGCTAATGCAAAAAGTATGTCTAAAATTTCTGTAAATAGAATATATAAAATTATTAAACCATGTGGATTAGGCCCTCAGAAATCTAAAGCTATTCATGAGCTATCAAATATACTTATGAAAAAATTTGATGGTGATGTCCCTAACAATTTTAAAGATCTAGAGAAGCTTCCGGGAGTGGGTCATAAAACAGCTTCAGTTGTAATGAGTCAAGGGTTTGGTATGCCAGCATTTGCAGTCGATACTCATATCCATCGATTAGCTCAAAGATGGGGTTTGACTAATGGAAAAAATGTTAAAGTTACAGAACAAGACCTTAAGAATTTATTTCCTCAGGAGTCTTGGAATAAATTACACCTTCAGATAATTTTTTGGGGAAGAGAATATTGTTCAGCAAGATCATGTTTTGGTCTAGAGTGTGAAATCTGTAAGACATGTTATCCAAAAAGAACGAAACCTTTTATGCACAAAAAGCCTTAGATAATATAAAATTAACATTTATTCTTTAAAAACTATTTATTATATTTAAATCATGACTTCATCTAAAAGCGACACTATTTTTTCTAATACCAGCTCTATAAAAGATTATGACAAGGACCTATGGGAATCTTTTTATAACGAGTCAAACAGGCAAGAAGATCATATTGAATTAATTGCGTCTGAAAACTATGCATCAAAAAGAATTCTTGAAGCGCAAGGATCAATTCTCACAAATAAGTATGCAGAAGGCTATCCATCTAAAAGGTATTACGGTGGATGTGAAAATGTGGACATTGCTGAAAATCTAGCCATTGAAAGAGCAAAAGAACTTTTTAAAGCTGACTATGCAAATGTTCAACCCCATTCTGGATCCTCTGCAAATGCAGCTGCTTTTTTAGCTCTTCTTGAACCTAATGACATGATTTTAGGTATGAGTCTTGATCATGGAGGCCACTTAACTCATGGCGCTAAAGTTAATTTTTCTGGAAGAAATTACAAAAGTGTTCAATATGGACTTCATCCTGAAACAAATGATATTAATTATGATGAGGTAAGGTCACTAGCAAAAGAACATAAACCAAAATTAATTATTGCGGGATTTTCTGCTTTCTCAGGAATTGTTGATTGGAAAAGATTCAGAGATATAGCTGATGAAACTGGTTCTTTACTGCTTGTTGATATGGCTCACGTTTCTGGGCTAGTTGCCGCAGGTGAATATCCATCTCCTGTTCCATATGCGGATGTCGTAACATCAACTACTCACAAAACTTTACGAGGTCCGAGATCTGGAATTATCCTTGCAAAAGCTAATCCGGAAATAGAAAAAAAACTAAATTCTGCTGTATTTCCAGGTTCACAAGGTGGTCCATTAATGCATGTGGTCGCTGCAAAAGCATTATGTTTTAAAGAGGCATTAGATCCAGAATTTAAAAGATACATTCAACAGGTCATGACTAATGCAAAAGTTATGGCAAAAACGATTATGTCTAATGGAATTGATATAGTTTCAGGCGGGACAGAAAATCATATAGTTTTAGTTGATTTAAGAAATAAAAATATTACAGGTAAAGATCTTGAAAAATTATTAGGTACTGTAAATATAACTGTAAACAAAAATGCTGTTCCAAATGATCCTGCATCTCCATTCGTTACTTCTGGAATTCGAATTGGCTCCCCTGCTGTAACTACAAGAGGATTTAAAGAAAAAGAAATTGAATTGATAAGTTCATGGATCTCAGAGATCATTAATAATTTTGAAAATAATCAACTTCACCAAGAAATCAAATTAAAGGTACAAAATCTTACTAGAGAGTTTCCAGTATATAATTCATAAATGTTTTGTCCTTTTTGCCAAGCTGAAGATACTAAAGTAATTGATTCGAGGCTAGTTACAGACGGTACTCAAATTAGAAGAAGAAGATCTTGTGAAGTATGTCAATCACGATTTACAACATTTGAGACTGCAGATCTTGCACTTCCAAGAGTTATTAAAAGCAATGGTGAGAGGCAACCCTTTAACGGATCGAAATTAAAAAAAGGCATGCTCAGAGCCCTTGAAAAAAGACCTTTATCTGTTGAAGAAATAGACATTGTTTTTGGTAAAATTTTAAAAGAAATAAGAACAAGAGGTGTTCGTGAAATAAAAGCCATTGAGATTGGTGAAATTATGATGAATGCACTCAAAGAAGTTGATAGTGTTGCTTATGTTCGCTTTGCTTCTGTTTACAGGGATTTTCAAGATATAAAAGATTTTTCAGAGGAAATAAATTCACTTAATAAGGAAAGTCCAAAAAATAAGAAATCAAAAAAATGAGCTACGAAGAATTGATGCTTCGTGCAATCACCAAGGCAGATGCATTTAAATATACTGCTAAACCAAACCCAGTTGTTGGAGCCATTCTTGAAAAAGATGGTGAGATTATTTCAGAAGGCTATCATAAACTCTTCGGCCATCGTCATGCTGAAATAAATGCTTTAAGATCCGCAGAAAAATTAAAAAATATAAAATTTAATAGCTTTTCGGAGCTTACGCTCATTTGCACCTTGGAGCCATGCAGTCATATTGGAAAAACAGGATCATGTGCAGATGCGATAGTAAAATCAGGAATAAAGAGAGTGATAATTGGTTCAGTTGATCCTAGTTCAAAAGTTTCTGGAAAAGGAATTGAAATTTTAAGAAAGAATAATATTGAAGTTGAAGTTGGCATGCATCAAGATTTGGTTGCTAAGCAAAATAGATTTTTCTTTTATAGGCACAAAAATAATATGCCGTTCATAACTGTCAAGATAGCTAGCTCTTTAGATGGAAAGTCACATTATAAAAATAATGAAAGAGTTTTTATTTCAAGCAAAGAATCAAGAGAAGATGTTCAACTTCTTAGAGCAGAATATGATGCAATACTTACAGGAACTAATACTTTTTTGAATGATAATCCCAGGATGAATGCTCGTGTTAACTTTCAAGTTAATCAACCTGAAAAAATACTGCTATCTACTTCACTTGGTGTTATTAAAAATACTGATCGAATTCCATTTTTTCAAGGCGGTAGAGTAACTCATATTGGAACTAATCTACTTGAAAGGGTTTTGCCAATTTTATTAGAGAATGATAAGTGCTCTATCCTAGTGGAGGCTGGACCAAAGCTTGCTAATGCATTTTTAAAAGCTGGGTATGTTAATGAGCTTATAATCTATACATCTCAAAAAAAACTTGGTCAAAATGGCGTAGATTGGTTTAAAGAAAATAATGCTATTGAAAATTATGGTTTTAAATTAGAATCCTCATATAAAATTAATACCGACTTAAAAGAAATATTTAAAAGAAATGAATAAAAGCAATATTTTAGAAATTATTAAAGACATCAAAGATGGGAGGATGGTAATTATTGTAGATGATGAAGCTCGAGAAAATGAAGGTGATCTAATCTGTGCAGCTGATTTAGTAACTCCTGAAATTATTAACTTTATGGCATCAAAAGGCAAAGGCTTGATTTGTCTTCCAATGAGTACTGAGTTGTGTCAAAAATATGATCTTCAAATGATGACTAATAACAATAGAGCTGCAAATAAAACAGCTTTTACAGTTTCAATTGAAGCAGCTGAAGGTATCACTACTGGAATATCTGCAGCTGATCGATCGCACACCATAAAAACAGCAGTAAATAAAGATTCCAAGCCGACAGATATTGTTCAGCCAGGTCATGTATTTCCATTAAAAGCTATGAAAGGCGGCGTGCTTAGCAGAGCTGGTCATACTGAAGCAGCATGTGATTTAGCAAAATTAGCTGGATTACAATCTGCTGGGGTTATATGTGAAATTATGAATGAGGATGGAACAATGGCTAGAAGAGATGACCTCATAAAGTTTGGTGAAGAAAACGATATTAAAGTCGGCACCATCGCAGATCTTATTGATTACAGACTTTCAATGGATGCAACTGTTGAGTCTGTTCTAAACAAAGATGTAGTAAATGAGTTTGGTGAATTCAAACTTAATGTCTGGAGAGATAAAATACATGATGAATATCATTTTTCTCTTTCGAAGGGTGATATTAAGACAGTTGATTCGCCACTTGTTAGAGTGCAAACCCAAAGCATCCTTCAAGATACTCTAGGAATAGATGAACTTGGTAAAAATTGGTCTATTAGAGATTCATTAAAAAGAATTTCTGATGAAGGCATCGGATTATTTGTGCTTATTAATTACAAAGATGCTAAAAGTTATTGGTTAAATAAACTTGAAGAAAAAGAGATTGAGCCAAAGGCTAACAGAAGAGTTATAGGAGTTGGTTCTCAAATTCTAAGAGCTTTAGATCTTAAGAAAATTACTGTCCTTGGAACTCCTACTAAATATAATGCAGTGTCAGGCTTTGATATTGAAATTACAGGTTTTGTAAATGAGTAAAAAAATATTAATTGTATATACGTCCTGGTATGAAGAACATATATCTGAAATGTTAAAGATATCTAAAGAAATTCTTGAAGATTTTGATTGTTCTTCTGCTGTTGCACCTGGAGCCCTTGAACTTTCAGCTTTAGCAAATCAAAAAATTCTAAATTCTGATTTTAAAGGTGTGCTTTTCTTAGGAATAGTGATTAAAGGTGAAACTTCTCACTATGATCTAGTAACTCGGGAGACTTTTAGGTCTATATCTAATTTATCTATGGACAAGTTTGAATTGGCTTTTATAAATAATGTTATATGTGTCGAAAATATAGGGCAACTTAAAACAAGACTGGTTAAAAACACAACCAATAATGCTAAGGCTCTAATACAACTTATAAATGAAAAATCTAGCTAATTTCAAAATAGCTGTTAGAACTAGAGAATATCTAATTCAGGCAATTTTTCAAATGCTATTTGATAATCAAAAAGCTTCCAAGATAATTAAACAATTTAAAGAAGAACATAAAACAAAGAAAGTGGATTTTAAAACGTTTTCTTCATCCATGAAATCAATTGAAAAGAATAAGAAAAAAATTGAAGATTCAATTACTTCGTTAGATATAACAAAATCAAATATAGAGCTTATTGATAAATCAATTCTGTACTTCGCAATTAACGAGATGCTTTTTGGAGAACTTGATAAACCAGTTGCTATAGATGAGTCTCTTAGACTTTCAAAAAAGTTTTCTAGTCCAGATTCATATAAATTTATTAATGCTAGTTTAGATAAGTTTCTAAAGTCGACTTAGGTTTATCTAGAAATTGTTTGATTTCTTGAAGGGCCTGTTGAAATAATAGAAGCAGAGCAATCTGTAAATTTTTCAATAAATTCTATATATGTTTTGGCTTTTTCAGGTAATTCTGAGTATTGAGTTATGCCCTCTGTTGAGGATAACCAACCATCAAATTCTTTATATACTGGATTATGATTTTTGTAGTCTATACAAACTTTTATAATTTTTGTCTCGTCAAGTACATCTAACTTAGTTATACAAAGTTCTGTAACGGAATTGGTAAATACTGCTTTTTTAAGAGCAACCAAATCTAACCAACCACATCTTCTTGGTCTTCCAGTAGTAGCACCAAATTCATTACCTTTTTTAGCAAGCAATTCACCATCCTCATCAAACAATTCAGTTATGAATGGCCCCTCTCCAACCCTAGTTGTATATGCCTTTGAAATTCCAATGATTTTGTCTATATATTTTGGGCCAATACCTAATCCTGTCGATACTCCTCCAGCAGTGGTGCTTGATGATGTTACATAAGGATAGGTGCCATGATCGATATCAAGTAATGTCCCTTGAGCACCTTCGAATAAGATAGATTTTTTATTTTCAACCCATTCGTACATTTGATCTTGTGAATCAACACAATATTCATCATATAAGTGCTTGTACCTCATAATATAATTAAAAACTTCGTCTACATCATGAGGCGCCTCTTTGTATAAATCTTTTAATAGTCGATTATGATAATCAACAAGAAGCTCTAATTTTGTTCTTAGTAATTCATTGTCCCCTATATCTTCAAACCTAATAGCTCTTCGACCAACCTTATCTTCATATGCTGGACCAATGCCTCTGCCAGTAGTACCAATAGATTCTTTCTTATCTCTTGTTTGGTCAATTGATATATGAGTAGGTAGTATTAACGAGCATGCAGAACTAACAAAAAATCTATTATCAAATTCAATGCCTCTTTGTCTTAAATTTTCTATTTCTTTATCTAAAGCGTCCAAAGCTAATACTACTCCATTGCCTATTAAACATTTTGCATTTTTATGTAGTATTCCAGAGGGTATAAGATGAAGAACGGTTTTTTCTCCATTTACTTTGATTGTATGGCCTGCGTTATGTCCGCCTTGAAACCGGCAGACAATATCAATATTTTCACTAAGATTATCAACAATTTTACCCTTACCCTCGTCTCCCCATTGAAGACCTAGGATTAGAGTATTTTCAGACAAAAGTTGACCTAATTTTTATCTTTTTTAGCATTTAGATATTTAAAAAATTCAGAATCTGAATCTATCAACATAACATCAGATTTGTTTTCAAATGTCTCAACATATGCTTTCATACTTCTTGTAAACTCATAAAATTCTGGATCTTGTGAAAAAGATTCTGCATATATGCTTGCAGATTCCGCATCACCTTGCCCTCTTAGCTGTTCAGATTGTTTGTATGCTTCTGCTAAGATTACAACTTTATCTTTGTCGGCAATTGCTCGAATTTCTCTTGCAATCTCCTTACCTTCTGATCTTAGTTCTTCAGCAAGCCTTTGTCTTTCAGTTCTCATTCTTTCATATACTGAGTTGCTAAGGTTTGAAGGTAAATCAATTCTTTTTACTCTGAAATCAATAATCTCAACTCCAAGATCCTTAACTGAGTCATTTAGTGAGCTTAACATTATGTCCATTAACTCATCTCTTTCACCAGAGACTACTTCCTTTACTGTTCTTTTACCAAAGTTATTTTTTAAAACAAATTCAGACCTTTGTCCCAACAAACTATTTAGACTATTGAAGCTTCCATTGTTGGCTTTATAGAAAGTTAAGACATCAGTAATTCTGTACTTAATGAAAGAATCTACTAATAAATATTTACTCTCAACAGTAAGGATTCTGTCTGGCTCCTCATCGAGGGTTTGTATACGAGCATCATACTTTTTAACATCCTGAATTATAGGAAGTTTAAAATGGAATCCAACAGGAATATCAGGTCTTACTGCCTCACCAAATTGAAATACAATTGCTCTTTCTTTTTCACTCACAATAAAGAAGCTATTGACTAACAGGCCAAAAGTTAAAGCTCCCAATACTATGTATAAAGTACTCTTATTCATCGTCATCACCTTTCTTTTTATTTTCTTCCATTATTTTATCTAAAGGTAGATAAAGTAAATTGTTTCCACCTTCTACGTCTACCATAATTTTAGTTGAATTTGATAATACTGATTGAAGAGCATCAAGATACAATCTATCTCTAGTCACTTCTGGTGCTTTTTCGTATTCAGCTAATAGTTTATTGAATCTATCTACTTCACCTTCTGCTTTTGCTACAACTTCCTCTTTGTATGCTTCAGCTCCCCTAATTCTAGCTTGAGCCTGACCACGAGCTTCAGGAACGATTGTTAATGCATATCTTTCTGCTTCATTTTGAAGCCTTTCTTTATCTTCTCTTGCTGCAACAACATCATCAAATGCGTTTTTTACAGCTGCAGGTGGATCAGTTTTTTCGATATTAACTTGCTGTACTAACAAACCAGTTTGGTATATGTCTAGATATGATTGAAGTCTATCTTGAACTTCTATAGCAATATTTTCTCTTTCCACAGTTAGAGTTTGGTCAAGGGTATTATCACCAACAACATGCCTCAATGCACTTTCAATTGCATTTCTTAGACTTCCTTCAGGATCTTTAACGTTGAGAACAAAATCTTTTAAATTAGCAATTCTATATTGAGCAGAAACAGTTACATCAACTATGTTTTCATCTTTAGTTAGCATACTATTTGTCTGTGTGTATCTTCTAGTTAGTGAGACATTTTCAATGTATCTTTCATCTATACCAGCTAATCTAAAATTAAGTCCCTCTTCTTGCTCTACATAAAATTTACCGAATCTTAATATTACAGCACGTTCAGAAGCATCTAACTGATAAATACACTGTGAACCATAAATGATAGTAAAGGCAAATAAAGCATACATAAATATTCTTGATGGGGTAACATTAAATCCACTTCCTTTTCCACTGCCACCAGAACCGTTGCTAGAAGATTTCTTTCCTCCAAGAATAGAAGAAAACTTTTTCATTAATTCGTCAAAATCAGGAGCATCATTATTGCCACCCCATGGATCTTTATCTTTGTTGTCCCAATTCACAATTATTTACCTCTTTATTTAATATCTTATTATAATCATATGTTGGGACTTATTATCATATTTAAAGGAAAGATATTACTTTTTTAAGATTATCTTCCATTGTTGCGAAGTCACCAATTTTGGTCTCGGTAAAATCTTTCCATCCTCTGATCCAAGTTGTTTGTCTTTTAGCTAATTGTCTAGATGCAAAGAGAGCTCTCTTAAAAAAAGTTTCAATGTCATATTCTCCATTTATGTATTTAAAAATTTGTTTATAGTTAACAGACTTTCGTATTGGATGGTTTTCTGCAATATCATACTTTTCATCCAACTTTATTGCTTCTTCTTCAAGTCCACTTGATAAAATTAGTTTCAATCTTTCTTCAATCCTTTCATGAATCAAGTGTCTATCATCTAATATTCCAAACTGTGAAATAGAGTATTTATCAGATAAGGATTCTTTTTTATCTTTTTTAAGCAAATTGCTAAAGGGGTTTCCAGTTTTATTTATAATTTCAAGAGCTCTTACTATTCTCATTTCGTCATTCTTATCTACTCCTTGAGCATACTCAGGATCCTTATTTTCTAAGAGTTTAAACAAAAAATATGGTTCATTTTTTAGTTTAAGTTTTTCTAACTCTTCTCTGAAATTGTTATCCCTTTTTGGAAGATCATGCATGCCATCAAGAAGAGATTTAAAATACATCATTGATCCGCCAACAAATAAGGGCAATCTATTAGATTTATGCGATTTTTCTATTATTTTATTTGATAGATTGCAGAAATCTGAAACTGTGAATATCTGACTTGGGTTAACTATATCAATCATCTCATGAGGGAATTCTTCTAATATTGCTTTACTAGGTTTTGCAGAACCAATATCGCATCCCTTATAAACCATGACAGAATCTACGCTTACTATTTGAATAGGTAATTTTTGAGCTAGTTTGATAGCCAAGTCTGTTTTGCCTGATGCTGTAGGACCAAAAAGGAAAGCTACTGGAGGATTGATATTAATATTTTTTAGCGCTTAGAGAGCATCTTCATTAGTTTCACCAGTTCTAATCCTTACAACTTCATCTATTGGTGAAATAAATATTTTGCCATCTCCAATCTTTCCAGAGGCTGATGATTTAATAATAGCAGCTTTGACTTGTTCGACTATATCATCTGAAACAGCGATTTCAATCTTAATCTTAGGAAGAAAATCAATTGTGTATTCCGCACCTCTGTAGAGCTCAGTGTGCCCTTTCTGTCTTCCAAAACCTTTGACTTCTGTCATTGTCATCCCCGAGACACCGATTTCATCGAGAGATGCTCTAACTTCTTCAACTTTGAAAGGTTTTATTATTGCTGTTACTAACTTCATAATTAATTTATTAAATGCTTTATATATTT
This sequence comes from uncultured SAR86 cluster bacterium, assembly GCA_902517425.1. Lineage (GTDB taxonomy): Bacteria > Pseudomonadota > Gammaproteobacteria > Magnimaribacterales > D2472 > SAR86A. The sequence goes on from CABYCI010000009.1 coordinate 9,777, forward strand.
ATATTGTTGATTTGATGAGCCTTTATTTTCACTCACCACCCTTATCGCATTATCTATCATATGAGTTCTTAATTCATCATTATTAAGTAATTTTTTAAATGCATCATAAAGTTGTAAAGGACTTTTTAATTGAATGCATGCGTCTTTTTTTAAAAATAAACTAAGTACGTCTTCAAAATTTTTCATATGTGGTCCAACAATAAATGGACTTTTATTAAATGCCGGTTCAATTATATTATGTCCTCCATACTTACTAAAAAGACTTCCACCAATAAATGATACTTTTGCCCTTTTATATAAGATATTAAGTAAGCCCGTTGCATTTATGACAACAACATCATGCTTATTTAAATTAAATTTAATATCAGATGATATTTCAGAGTCCATGTTTTTTCTTTCTAGCATACCTTTAATAGTATTTGCTCTTTCAGGATGTCTTGGGACAAGAACAAGTTTTAAATCCTTAAATTCTTCTTTAAGTTTTAAGTAAGAGCTAATTATTAGCTCATCCTCCCCTTTGTGAGTGCTAGCAGCAAGAATAAAATCATGACACAAATTAATATCTGATGTTTCAAATTCATTGTCACTTTCAAGATCAAATTTTGTAGATCCAACCTTAAAAATAATATCACTATTGATCCCAAGTGCTTTAAAGCGGCTTGCATGTTCATGACTTTGCACCAAAATTAATGAAAGCTTATTTAAGGTGCTATTTATAAATACACTAATAAATTCATATTTTTTATATGAAGATTCTGACAATCTTGCATTGGAAAGTATCACTGGAATATTGTTTTTCCAACACGCGTGAATCATAGATGGCCATATCTCTGTTTCAAATAAGATTAAGGCTTTTGGACGAAATTTATTTAAAAAACTTTTAACAAATATACTGAAATCCCATGGAGCATATACCACTAACAAGTTTTGGCCATAAATCCTCTTTGCTTCTCTCAGTCCTGTTGGTGTAGAGACTGAAAGGATAACTTTATTATCTTTTAGTAATTTTTTTATAATTTTTTGCGAACTTATTACCTCTCCTAGGCTCACCGCATGGAACCAAATAGTATTTTGATATGACTTTATCTTGTAAAAACCCAGTCTATTAGTGAAATTTTTTAAGTAATCTTTATCTTGAAGATTTTTAAAAATTAATCTTGTTATCAAAATTGGTAACAAAATTAATACGATGCAATTGTAAAAAAATAATCTCATTGATAATTTTAAGCTTTAGCTTTAATAATGTAATAATACATCTTAATAATATATGAATAATGCTTTATTAATAATTCTAATTTCTTTTTGGAGGGCATTGATTCTTCTTCCCAGATGGCTACAACTCATATTTTCCTCTTTAATTGGGTTTTTATTTTATTTAATTCCAATAAAAAGAAACAAATATAGCAAGATAAATATTGATCTATGTTTCCCAAGTAAAACTCCAGAAGAGCGTAAAGATATATTTAAAAGAAATATAATTTCATCTGGGCAAGTGCTTTTTGATACTGGCATAGCATGGTTTTGGAGTGATCAAAGAATAAAGAAAAATATTTCATATGAAATAAATGGGCTTAGTAGCCTTTTAAAACAACAAGCTTCAAACAAGGGTATTCTTTTATTTTTTAAACATTCCTTGCATTTAGAGCTTGATTCAAGAATTCTAGGAATGCATGCTGAAATATATGGTGTCGAAAGAGAACATAACTCTAAATACTTTCAATCAATCCAAAAACAAGGAAGATTAAAAAGTATGCTCGATGTGGTTGATAGAAAAAATACTTTAAGATTCATAAAGTGGCTTAAAGATGGAAAAACAGTTCTTTATGCTCCTGATCAAGATTACGGAATGAAAAAATCTAATGAAATCAAATTCTTTAACCTTCCTGCTGCTACAATTTCAGCTCCTTTTAAAATTATCCAAAAAACCAATTGCAAAGCATATTTTCTTGATAGTTACTTTAAAAAAAATAAATTATTTATAGATATAGAGGAGCTAACTCTTAATGATGAAGAGGAATTAGGTTTTTCTAAAAACTTAAATAGTTATATTGAAGAAAAAATAAAATTAAACCCTCATGAATATCTTTGGCAGCACAGAAGATTTAAGTCTACTCTTGGAAAGAATAAAATTTACAAATGAATCTAGGTGCTTTCGAAAAAGTAAAGGGTTTTATGCCTAAACATGAAGGAGATGCTTTATTAAATTGGGCCAAAGAATTTTCAAATATTGGGCCAATTCTTGAAATTGGATCATACTGTGGAAAATCAACTTTATATTTATCACAAGGTGCATCTTCAAATAATCAATTTGTCTATACGGTAGACCATCACTATGGATCAGAAGAACACCAACTAGATGAAGAATACTTTGATAAAGAGATATATGACATTAAAGAAAAACGTGTTAATTCCTTTCCTTTGCTGATTGAGAATATTAATTTATTTGGAGTGCAAAATATAGTTCCAATTATTTCTGATTCGTCTGAGTTATCATCAAAATGGTCTTCTAAAATAGGTATGGTTTTTATAGATGGAGGACATTCACTTGAATCTGCTTTGAATGATTATAATTCTTGGGAACCTAAAATTCTTAGTGGTGGAGCTCTAGTAATTCATGATATTTATGAGAGGCCAGAAGATGGTGGACAGGCTCCATTTGAAATTTATAAAAAGGCGCTACGAAATAGTTATAAATTACATGAAAGAGTCGATACTATCGTATGTTTAGTAAAGAGTTGATTGATCACTAGTAAATAAGTTGGCTGCATTTGAAAAATTAAATATAGTATCAGCAGCAATTATTAATGCTGAAGATGTCCAACTAGGTTTTTCGTTAGGCCAAAAAATATTTTCTTCATATTGCCATCCCATATATGGAATTCCTGTTTCATCTGAAATATTTAATACATCTAGAAGAAGTTTTTGAGCATCCTTTTTTCTTCCAGCTATAACTAATGAAATAATAAATTCAGACGTTTCAGCAACCGTGATCCAGGGCTCGTGAACTACACACTTAACTCCCAAATCTTTTACATAAAAATCTTTAAATATCTTATCAATATAAGCAAGCTTTTCAGATTCGTTCAGACATCCTGAAATGATTGGATAATACCAATCCATAGAAAAACTTTTTCTATCTTTTAATAAATCAAATTTATTAGCAGGATTTTTAATAGCATTTGCAAGGGAGCGATAGGATTGGGTCCATTTATTAATATATCTGTTGTCTTGCAGTATCTTTGCTATAGAAATTGCGCACTCAATACTCTTAAGAATTGATGAAGATCCTGTAAGTAGATAATCTTCCTCGATCAAACCATCAGAATCAATTGACCAAGGGATGGTTCCATTTGCGGTTTGAAGATCAATTGAGAAATTTACAGCTGAATTTATTGAAGGCCATAACTCTCTAAGATATTCTTTATCATCAAAAATTTTATAAAAATGCAGAGCCGCTAAAGCAATGTAGGGTCCAAAGTGAGTAGGTTTATTTTTTTCAATTGGGGTTTCATCATCATATTTTGAAAACCAGCTTCCATCAGAATTCTGATTATTAATTAACCATGTAAAAGCTGATTTAGACGAATTTAATTCTTTAGAAAAGTTTAAACCTAATATTGACTCTATATGATCCCATGGATCATGATTTTGATTATCATCTGAAGGTATGGCTCCTGATTTTAATTGAATTGATTTAATATATTTGCCAATATTATTAAAAAAATTATTTGTAAGATCTTCTTCAGTAAGAAATCTATTTAATGGTTTATGCATTAGTTATTTCTTTTCGAAATACATTGAGAAACTTTTACCCAAAAATGGATTAAATATTTTATCTATAAAATCTAAAAAAAATGGTTTTTTTAAGATGTGTCTCTCAAGCATTTTTTTGTAACCATTTACAACAAAGTTTGAATCTTGAGTATTCCAAAAAAAACATCTAAGCCACCAATATGGTGCATGAATTGAATGAAACCTATCAGATGATAAAAATTTAAATCCAGATTCTTCAATCTCAGATACTAATCCTGATTGATTAAATATTCTTAAATGTCCGCCTGGTTGATTCTGATAATCTTTTGAAAGCGCCCAACAAATTTTTTCAGGCCACGAAGCTGGTACACTTGCATAGAATTTACCACCAGGCTTAAGCACTCTATGAATTTCTTTTACAGCATCATTATATTGATGGAGATGCTCTAAAACCTCAGAGCAAACTATTAAATCCAGACTATTATCTAAAAAAGGTAAAGAGTAGGCAGATCCTTTAAGAAACTCAGCCCCTACATTTGAAATAGACTTAAAATATTCATATCCTTCCTCAGCTTTATGCAAAGAGTCATTATCCATATCTAATCCAATGCATTTCATTTCGGGATGCTCTTGCATTATTCCAAATATATGCCTTCCCTCTCCACAACCAACATCAAGCATGATTCCAGATTCATTAAGTTCATATTTTGTTAAATTAAATGTCAGCATCTTTGAATTCTTTTATTGTTTCATAAATAATATTTTCATACTCTTTTGTAATTTTAGCCCAATTAAATTTGTTAATTACATGTTGTCTACCTTTTATAGCAATTTCTTTATATTTATCATAGTCTGATAGAATTTTTATTATTGATTTAAAAATTGCTTCATCATTTTTTGGTTTAACTAGGCATGCGTATTTTCCAGTTAACTCTGGAATAGAAGCTGTATTCGTAGCAATTAAAGGCACTTCACAGCTCATAGCCTCTATAACAGGATAACCAAAACCCTCATAAAGAGAGCTCACAATTGCTACAGAACTTGTTGAATATAATTCAATTATTTCAGCTTTTGATATATTTGATCTAAAAGTTATATTCTGTTCTATGCCGAGATTGTCTATTAATCTTTTTGTATGTCCATTTTTTTTTATGGTTCCAATTATGATCAAATGAATTTTTGGATACCTTGTTTTCAATTTCTTAAGAGCTATTAATGTATAGTCCAGTCCTTTTAAAGGCACATCTGCACTAGCTGTAGTAATTAACCTAAATGGATTCCTTGTCGAATCAATCATAGGTTTAAATTCAGAAGAATCTAAGCCATTATTAATAACCGTAATATTTTTTGACTTGCATTTGAAGTCTTCTATTATTCCTTTTTTTGAACTATTTGAAGGACAAATTATTCTATTAATATTTGGAGCTACCTTTTTTTGCATCCTTAAAAATGAATACCATCTATATCTTGAAATCTTATATTTTATTCTTTTTGAAGTTTTTAATTCATATCGAAAATCAAAGGTTATTGGATGATGAATAATCTCTATTAAAGGTAATCTATTTTGAATATCAATCACTCCATAACTTAAAGATTGATTATCAATAACCAAATCATAGTGGTTATTTTTTTTTAAAAAAATATTTGCTCTATAACCAAAAGTTTTCATTTCAGGAAAACCTCCAAATAGTACAGAGATAAATTCATAATAATCATTAATGCTTTTATTCTTTTTATTAAAAAACTTATTGACTCTGTCTTTAAAAGAAAATGTTTCAAATAAATTTAAACCAGGCAGTTTTATTAAATCAATGCCTTCATGCAGATCTGGATATGGTGGACCAGAAATGACATCAACTTTGTGACCCATAAAAGTTAATGCCATAGAGATATCTTTTATATAAACACCTTGACCACCACCAAATTTAGCGGACCTATAACTGAGGATTGCTATATTTAATTTTTGCAAAAGTAATTATCTTGTATAAGTTAGCCAACTATCGTAAGTGAGGTTCATGCCTGAGATTATGTCTTGAAATTCTTCTTGAAGTTGCTTCGTAACAATTCCTCTTTTTCCATTATTGATATATTTTTTATCTAAAGAAGTAATAGGTGTTATTTCCACTGCTGTGCCTGTAAAAAATGCTTCGTCTGCTTTAACTAGATCATCTAAATCTATGTTCTTTTCATGAACTGACATATTTAAATCTTTTGCAATTTTTATTACTGATTGTCGAGTAATTCCATTTAGACAGTGATCAGTGGTGGGTGTAAAAATTATATTATCTTTGACTAAAAATATATTTTCACCACTTCCTTCTGAGATGTACCCATTTTTATCTAACATAATTGCCTCATCCGCTCCACTATCGAGAGCTTCATGAAGTGCCATGGTATTACTAAAGTATGTGCCAATGATTTTATTTCCTGAATGTAATGGATTTTCATACTGACGATGAGAAGATTTGATGACTGAGATACCATTTTCTTTTGCTTGTGGATCCATATATGAGGGCCATTCCCATGCTGCAACAGCAACATTTACACTTAAATCTTTTGCCCTTAAACCTAACCCCTCATTTCCTAAATAAACGATGGGTCGAATATAGCCCTCGTTAAGATTGTTCTTATTTAAAATTTCACACTGAATATTATTAATCTGATCTTTTGAGAAAGGAATTTTTATATTTAATTTATCTGCAGCATTAAAAAGTCTATCTGTATGTTCATTAAGTCTAAATATCGCGGGACCGTTAGATGTTTTGTATGCTCTTACGCCCTCAAAAACTCCTGTACCATAGTGCAAAGTGTGAGATAGGATATGAACGTTTGTATCATCCCATTTTTGAAATGAACCGTTTTTCCATATAAATTTATTTTCAGTATTTATAAACACATTACAAGATATAATTAAGCTACAGTATTATTGCAAAATCATTGGTATAACAAAAGAAAAATATGGAAATTACAAAGTCAATTTTTAGAGAATATGACATCAGGGGAATTTATCCTGAGGAAATTAATGAAGATACTATTAATGAAATTGCCAAGGCTATATCTATTAAATGTGTAAAAGAAAATATCTCTGAAATATGTATTGGAAGAGATGGGAGACTCTCAGGAGAAAGCCTGCTTAATTCTTTATCTATTTCATTATCTGACTATGGTATCAATGTTATAAATATTGGTTTGACAAGTACTCCTTTGCTTTATTTTGCAGCAAAGAAAAATAAACACCTTAGTGGAGTAATGATTACTGGTAGTCATAATCCTAAGAATTATAATGGAGTGAAGCTTGTCATCAATGATAAACCAGTTTCTGGACGTGAAATTCTTGAACTTATAAATAAAGAGCAGTCCTTCAGCGAAAAGCCTGGTTATATAACTTTTAAAGATATTAGAGAAGAATACATAGAAGAAGTAACAAAAAATATAAATATCCAGTCAAATATTAAAGTTGTGATTGATTGTGGAAATGGTGCTGCAGGGTCTATAGCCCCTCAATTATTTGAGAGCATCGGCTGTGAAGTAGTTGAACTTTTTAGTGAAGTGGATGGAAATTTTCCTAATCATCATCCCGATCCAGGAAAAATAGAAAATCTTAATGATTTGATATTAAAAGTAGAAGAAACATGTGCTGATTTAGGATTAGCATTTGATGGGGACGGTGACAGAGTTGGGCTTGTAACAGATCAAGGAAAGATAGTATTTCCAGATAAAATTATGATGCTCCTAAGCAAAGATATTCTTGCAACAAAAAAAGGGTCTATAATTTTTGATGTTAAATGCAGTAATTCTTTAGCAGATATTATTAAGGAATACGGTGGAGAGCCAATAATGTCACCCACTGGTCATTTTCATATTAAAAATCATATTAAAAAATATGGGCCGCTACTTGCAGGTGAAATGAGTGGACATATATTTTTTAATGATAAGTGGTATGGTTTTGATGATGGTCATTATTCTGGAGCAAGAATTATTGAGCTTATTTCGAAAAACAATAAACCAATATCAGAATTAGAAAATGATTTGCCCATCCTTTATTCAACTCCAGAATTAAATATAAATGTAACTGATGATGTGAAATTTAAGATAATTGAAGACTTTTCTAAACAATGCTCGTTAAATGGAGAAAAAATCACAATAGATGGGCTTAGAATAAACTTTGATAACGGTTGGGGTTTATTAAGGGCTTCGAATACTACGCCTAAGTTAGTTTTAAGGTTTGAGGGTGATTCAATAGATGATCTTAATCAGATAAAGAAAGATTTTCTAAATGAACTCTCTCGCATTTGTCCTGATATTGATATAAATTTAGTATGAAAAATGAAAAAAGATAGAAAAAACATTATTTTGCAATCTTTAGCAGGCATGCTTGAAGATAGAAATCTCTCAAAGATAACCACAGCTTTGTTAGCTGAAAAGTCTGGTATTACTGAAGCAGCCTTATATAGACATTTTCCAAGCAAAAGATCTATATATGCTGAATTATTTTCATTTTGTGATGATGCAATCTTTGCTAAATGTAATGAGCTTAAAAAAAATAAAATGAGTGCAAAAGATAAAACTAAGAATGCTTTTGTTTTTTTTATGATGTTTGTAGAAAAAAATAAAGGATTTGCAAGATTGCTCTCAAGAGAAGCCCTTTCAACTAATGAACAAAATGTATCAGATAATGTGAATCAATTTTATGAAAGATTTGAACTAATTTTGAGACAAATACTAAAAGAGGATGCTGAAAACCTAACTACTCAACCTGGTATTTCTGCTCAATTAATAGTCACAGCAATAGAGGGTAATATTAGTAGGTATATAAGATCAAAGTTTAAAGTGTCTCCTTCAACATATATTGAAAATGTCTGGGAACTTCTTTCAGTAAGTATCTTTAAAAACTAGTTCACATTTTCTTCTAAAAATAATTCAAAATAAAAGTTATCTTTAGATTCAATATCTATTTCACCAGTTGATTTGTTTACTCTTCCAAATGAAATTTTCTCTGGGATAACGTCTTCGGAAGTTTTTAGTGTTTTTAATTTAAATTCCATATAATTTAGCCATATCGGCAATGCAATTGTAGAGCCATATTCGTTTTCACCCAAAGATGTAAAGTCATCGGTTCCAACCCATATTGTTGTAACAAGATCATTATGAAATCCTGAGAACCATGTGCTAATAGAATCATTTGTGGTTCCTGTTTTACCTCCTATATCATCTCTTTCAAGGAAAGCAGATTTTCGACCAGCTACACCATTCTTCATGAATCCTCTCAAGACATCCTTCATCAAAAAGGCAATCCTTTCATCAATTACCTTTTCATCACTTCCAATAAAATCTGTAAGATAATATGGTCTTTTTATATTCATTTCTATAGTGTCTAACCATGGGAAAGCATTTATATCTTTTTGAATGTAAAAGTCATTATAGGAGTAGATAATATTTCCAAATCTATCCTCTATTCTTTCAATAAAGTAAACATCTGGTACATGTCCATTATTCGCAATCACGCTATAAGCTCTAGCCATTTCTAAAGGCGAAAAATTTCCAGAACCTAATGCTAAAGAAAGATCATTTGGCAGTCTTGATTTTTCAAATCCAAAATTTTCTAAATAATCATGAGATTTCTCAATTCCTAGCTCTCTTAGTAATTTAATTGATACGATATTAACTGATTTTATTAGTGCTTCTCTTATAGATATAGGCCCGTAAAACTCACCAGTATAATTTTGAGGTCTCCAGGCTGTTTCAAGATTTTCATCTTCAAAAACAATGGGAGCATCATTGACTAGTGAAGATAGATTGTATCCATTGCTAAGAGCAGCCGAATATATAAATGGTTTAAAGCTTGAGCCAGACTGAGGATATGAAAGCTTCACCCTGTCAAAACTACTTTCATAGAAATTCTTCCCACCTAAATACGCTATTACTTCACCTGTATTTGGGTTTAATGATATGAGAGAACTTTCAGCAATCGGAATTTGTTCAAGAGTAAAAAAATTTTCATTATCTTTTAAATAAACAAAGTCTCCAAAACTAATAAGATCAAAAAAATTGCTAGGTCTTTGTCCATAATTATCTATTGAGATTTGTTCTTTTGCCCAATTATATTCGTTTGTCCAAGTAACCTCCTTAGTATCAAAATTTTCATCAATTAGAATGATTTTATTTTTAGAAACATTAATAACCAATGCCTTAACGTAATTTTTAAAATATGAATGATTATTAAATATTGTCGACAATATATTTGAAATATTATTTATAGATAAATCTTCATTATCGATATAACTTTCTTTGGTAACAAATTCTAAATCTAAACTTTTAAGTGATTCTATTTGCGATGTGCTAAAAAGCATTTCATAATTGGCTGGTTTTCTCCAGCCATGTCTTTTATCGTAATCAAATAATTGCTTCATCATCGATTTTTTAGCTATTTTTTGCGAATTTGAATCAATTGTTGTTATAACAGACCAGCCTTCTTTATAAGCTCTAAGCCCATACCTTTTTATAATCTCTTGTCTTGCAATTTCAGCAATGTGGTTGGCATCTAAATCATATAAATTGATATTTTGAGCTATTTCTATGTCTTCGGATATGGCCTCATTAAATTCAGTTTTATTAATAAAGTTTAGTAATAACATTCTTGATAAAATCCAATTTCTTCTCTGAGTAGTTCTTCTTTTGTCTTTTACAGGATTAACTCTTGAAGGCAATTGAGCTAGAGCTGCTATTGTTGCTGATTCACTTAATGTCAAATCTTCCAGTCCTTTGTCAAAATATGTATTTGATGCAGCCTCAATACCATATGATCTATTTCCTAAAAATATTCTGTTTACATATAGTTCAAAAATTTCTTCTTTACTAATGTTCCCCTCAAGCTCCAGCGCCAAATAAATCTCTTTTATTTTTCTTATGATTGTTTGATCTCTTGTCAAAAGATAACCTCTAACAACCTGCATAGTGATTGTTCCACCTCCGCCCTCACAGCCAGTTGGTCTAAGACATCTGATAAAAGATCTTATTAAACCCTTATAACTTATGCCTTGATGATTAAAGAAGTTATCGTCTTCTGCTGCAAGAAAAGCATTCTTTATATCTATTGGTATTTCTTCATAGTCAGTGGCTCTTCTTTTAATTTCACCAAATTCACCAATAAGTTCTTTATCTTTCGTAAAAATTTTTAAGGGCATTTGCAGCTCAGACTCGTCTACAAGATTGATTTTAGGAAGACTAGGCTTAATAAAAATATAAGTTGATAGAATCACTAATATTGCAGTTATGCATAAAAATATGCCTAAAAAAAAAGAAATTTTTACTAACTTGTGCATACTATATTTTAAATCTTTAATTTTAGAGCATACATCATTTAGAATTTAAAAAGTGTATTTATTAATCAAGATGTTAAAATCATTTTTTAATTTAGTTAACTATGAATATATTTATTGTAGGTCCAATGGGTTCCGGTAAGTCCACCGTCGGTAAGATTATATCTGATGAGATGTTTCTCAGCTTTTTTGATACTGATGAGGAAATAGAATCTAGGACAGGCGCTTCAATAGACTGGATATTTGATCTCGAGGGTGAAGCTGGCTTTAGAAAGAGAGAAACCGATATTCTTAATGAAATGGTTGAGAAAAACTCAATTGTTCTTTCAACTGGTGGAGGAATAATATTATCAGACGGTAATAGAGAATTATTATCATCTCGGGGCACAGTCTTTTATTTATCAACACCAATTCCTACTCAAGTAGAACGAACTGCAAAAGATAAAGATAGGCCTTTACTTAAAGATGGTGATCCAAAAGAAATACTAACAAAACTTCATGATGAAAGAGAAAACCTCTATGAAATGGTCTCAGATTATATTGTTGATACTGAGAATAAGTCTAGTAATCAAGTTGCATCTGAGATAATTTCATTGGCAAAGAAGTAAAAAATGGCAACAATATTAGCTGGTAAAGGCTTATCAAGATATCAAATACATATAAAAGGAAATAGCTTTCCTAAGACAATATTTAATCAAGCTATTAGTAAGGATAATAAGACTTTAATAATTACTGATTCAGGTATACCTAAAAAACATATAAAAAGAATTAAAGATGCTATCAGTTGTAAGAGTATTAATGTGCTAACTTTAGACCAAGGAGAGAAGTCCAAATCATTCTCATCTTTTCAGAAGATAATGAATAAGCTTATAACTCTAAATTTTGACAGATCTGATTCTCTAATTGCTGTTGGAGGTGGTGTTGTTGGAGACATAACCGGCTTTTGTGCTGCTACTTATTTAAGAGGCATCAATTACATACAAGTTCCAACAACTCTTCTTGCTCAGGTAGATTCTTCTGTTGGAGGTAAAACAGCTATTAACGTAGCCCAGGGTAAAAATCTTATTGGTTCCTTTTATAATCCAAAATTTGTACTAATACTGACTGATTTTCTTAAAACATTGTCTCAAGATCAGTATGAGTCTGGCTTGGGTGAAGTTATTAAATATGCTTTTATTGGAAATAAAAAGCTAAAAAATATTATTGAAAATGATTCTAAAAAAATTGTAGAGAGAGATGACAAAATACTCAAAACCATAATCGAAGAATCTATAAAGACAAAATCTAAAATTGTAACCAAGGATGAAAAAGAAAATGGGGTAAGAGCTATATTAAACTTTGGTCATACTTTTGGTCACGCTATCGAAGCTCATCATAATTATAAAAATATTACTCATGGGGCAGCTATAACCATAGGAATGATAATCGCCTCAAAAGTTTCTTTGTTTGAGGGTCACATAAAAGATCACCAATTAGATAACATAATAAATATGATTGAATCCTTGGGCTTATGTTCAGATCACAGCAAATATAGATATTCTGATCTTAAGAAGTATATGAAAGCTGATAAAAAAGTTTCTGCTGGTAAATTAAATCTTATTCTTATCAATAAAAATTTTAACGCTTTTAAAACATCGAATTTTAATAATAAGAATATTATTAAAGCTTTAAGTTAGGCAGCATTGGCAGTTGTTGCTTTAAGCAAGTCTTGAATATTGCTAGCAGCAGGAACAACTAGCCAAAAATAAGGTTCATATCTTTCAAAGTCTTCGATAATAATTTTTGCTTTAGTACTATCAGTCATCTTGTAATGTTTGGTAATAATTTCTTTTAAGTATTTTCTATGTGATTGCATATCTTCAGTTGTAATTCTCTCTATGTTTACTAAACTCCTATTACATTTATCAAAAAAAGTTCTTTCTTCATCAAGAACATAAGCAAAACCTCCAGTCATTCCTGCTCCAAAATTTGCTCCAACTGATCCTAAGACTGTTACTTGACCTCCTGTCATATATTCACAGCAATGATCTCCAGCGCCTTCAATAACAGCATTTGCACCTGAGTTTCTAACGGCAAATCTTTCTCCAGCTTTTCCAGAAACATAAATATTTCCACCGGTAGCTCCATAAAGACAAGTATTTCCAACTAAAGAAGTTTCATTATTTTCCTTTGCATAGTTGCTGCTATTTCTAATTATGATGTTGCCTCCGTTCATACCTTTTCCAACATAGTCATTTGCATCGCCTTCAACGGTTAGATTTAATCCATTTGCATTCCAGCAACCGAAACTTTGTCCTGCCGAACCTTTAAAATTAATATTTATAGGATTCTCTAACCCTTTCTCACCATATTTCTCTGCAATAAAACCAGAAATTAAAGCTCCAACAGATCTATCAGTATTAGATATTTTATAATTCAAGGAAATTGATTCATTTTTATCAACTGCAATAGCAACTTTCTTAAGAATTTTTCTTACAAGCAGTCCTTTGTCCCAAGGTTTATTATTTTTTGAAGTACAAAAGAATGACTCATTAATTTTAGTATCTTTATAAAGCAGGTCTTTTAGATCAATAGCTTCATATTGTGCTTCTAAATTTTGTATCTTTTGTAGGTATTGGGTTTGTCCAATAATATCTTCAAGTTTTGAAATTCCCATTTCACTGAGGTGTTGTCGAACATCATCTGCAATAAATTTAAAATAATTCATTACCTTTTCTTTTTCTCCGATGAAATGATGATTTATAAGATCTTCTCTTTGAGTCGCAACGCCAGTTGCACAGTTATTTAAATGGCAAATTCTTAAATACTTGCAACCCATAGCTATCATAGGCCCAGTTCCAAAACCGAATGACTCAGCTCCTAAAATAGCTGCCTTGATTACATCAAGGCCTGTCTTCATACCTCCATCCGCTTGGAGTCTTACTTTATGTCTCAATCCACTATCTCTTAAGCTCTGATGAGCTTCTGCCAAACCAAGCTCCCATGGAGATCCAGCATACCTTATTGAAGTAAGTGGGCTTGCTCCGGTCCCACCATCATGACCTGAGATTGTAATTAAATCAGCGTAAGCTTTGGCCACACCAGATGCTATTGTTCCAACACCAGGTTCCGAAACTAGTTTTACAGATACTAGTGCACTTGGATTCACTTCTTTAAGATCGTATATAAGTTGTGCTAAGTCCTCTATTGAATAAATATCATGATGAGGTGGTGGTGAAATTAAGGTTACTCCAGGTGTTGAATATCTTAATTTAGCAATTAGTTGATTAACTTTACCGCCAGGTAATTGACCGCCTTCACCAGGTTTGGCTCCTTGTGCAATTTTAATTTGAAGTACCTCAGCATTAACTAAGTAATGAGGAGTAACACCAAACCTTCCTGAAGCGATCTGTTTTATTTTTGATCTTTTAAGAGTGCCGTATCTTTCCTCGGCTTCTCCACCTTCACCAGAATTAGATCTTCCTCCTAGTGAATTCATAGCCTCTGCTAGTGTTTCATGAGCTTTTGGAGATAATGCTCCAAGACTCATGCCTGCTGAGTCAAATCTATTTAAAATTTTCTTTTGAGATTCAACTTTGCTTAAGTTAATTTTTTTCTTATTTGTGCTAACTTCAAGCAAATCTCTCAACATTGCTGGAGGCCTGTTATCTACTAATCCTGAATATTCTTTATATATTTCAGATGATTCTGAACTAACCGCTTCTTGAAGTTTTTTTACAATCTCTGGATTATAGGTATGGTATTCCCCTCCATGAACATATTTAAGAAGGCCGCCTACATTCATATCTGATAAATTAGATCTCGCATAATCATCTAGTGCTCTAATCTCTTTATCAAGATCTTTTAAGTTTTTTCCTTTAACTCTGCTTGTTGTATTTGTGAAAGACAAATTAACTACATCTTCATCAAGTCCTACAATTTCAAACAATTGAGAACCTCTATAACTTGAGATAGTTGAAATGCCCATCTTTGAAATTATTTTAAGTAATCCTTTATTGACCCCCTTTCTGTATCTGAAACAGTTTTCATGAGGATCACCTTTTAACTCATTTCTATTAGTAAGGTCTAATATTGTCTGATAGGCAAGACTTGGATATACCGCTGTAGCACCAAAACCAATCAAGCATGCTATTTGATGAGTATCTCTTGCTGAATAAGAAGTTACGATGATATTTGCATCAGACCTTTTCCCAAGTTTTACTAGCTTTTGATGAACAGCACCAACTGCAAGTAATGCATTTATTGGTAATTTATCTTTCTCAGGTAAATCTTCAATTAAATGAATAATTGATGAGCCTGAATTAACAGTTTCAACAACTTTATTTTGAAGGTTGATAATGGCATTTTTTAAAGATAATTTTTTATCAAAAGATAAACTAATCTCTTCTGATTTAAAGTAAGAATTATTAAGAATAGATTGGAGTTTTTTATAAGAAAGAACTGGAGACGTAGTTACTAGTCTTCTAGCATGATCTGCAGATTCTTCATAAATATTTAACTCAGGTCCAAAACATGTCTCAAGGGTCATCACAGCAGCCTCCCTTAATGAATCAATTGGAGGATTGGTTACTTGTGCGAACTGTTGTCGAAAAAAGTCATAAATTTGTCTATGCATCTTGCTCATAACAGCTAGAGCAGTGTCATCTCCCATTGAACCGGTGCCTTCTTGTGAATCGACTGCAAGAGGCTTAATGATTGATGACCTTTCTTCTTTGAATAACAAAAATAGTTTGCAAGCTGTTATAAAATCATTTGAATCAATCGATTTTAAGCCTGGGCCTTCATATGAATCCAGACTAGATTCGATATAAATAGCATTTTCTTTCAACCATTTTCTATAAGGTAGTTTATCTTTAAGAATTTTATCAATTGCGGTTTGATCTAGAATTTCTCCATTAATGGTATTAATTGCCAAAATACCACCTGGCTCTACTCTTCCTTTTTCTAGAATATTATCTTCATCAACTGGATTTACACCTGTCTCTGAGGCTATTGTTATGATATTGCTTTTATCTATCTGATATCTTGCAGGTCTTAGACCATTTCTATCAAGAACACATAATGCCCATTTTCCATCTGCCATTACTATTCCAGCAGGACCATCCCAAGGCTCTATATGCATTGAATTATATTCATGAAAGCTTCTGATATCAGGATCTAAAGTTTGAGTATTTTGCCAAGCAGGAGGAAGGATCATTCTTACAGCCCTAAATAAATCTACTCCACCTTTAACAAGAAGTTCAATCATATTGTCTAATGATGATGAATCAGAGCCTGTCTCATTTACAAGTTGTTTAAATTTTTGTATTTTTGGAATAAATGGAGTTGAAAATTTTGATGCCCTTGCTTTAACCCAGTTTCTATTTCCTCTAATGGCATTAATTTCTCCATTATGTGCGAGCAGTCTAAACGGTTGAGCTAAATGCCATTTTGGACTTGTATTTGTTGAAAAACGCTGGTGAAAGACACATGTTGAAGCTTTAAAACTATCATTATTTAAATCAACATAAAAATCCTTTATTGCATCTGGCAGCATTAACCCCTTATAGACAATTGTTCTGGAAGACATACTGCAAACATAAAGAACTTCATCATCCATGTGAATTTCTTCAATGAATTTTCTTGCTTGAATTAATCCAGTATCAAATTTATCCTGGTTAAAATCTTTTTCAATTGGTTTGATAAATAATTGGTGTATATCTGGTGCACAATCTAGTGCTATTCTTCCTAAGATTCTTTTATTAACTGGGACTTTTCTCGTAAAAGTTAGTTCTAGTCCTTCTTTTTTAAGAATTTCTTTAATTGTTTCTAAAATATTAGATATATCATCTTTATAAAAAATCTGTGCAAGAGCAAAAAAATCTCCAACATCTATATTGCTTTCTTTTATGACTATTTTTTTAAAATAATTATGATCAATATCAATAAGAAGACCGCATCCATCTCCAGTCTTTCCATCTGATCCAACGCCACCTCTATGTGTCATGCTTCTTAAAGCATCTATAGAATTAATGACTACTTTATGAGATTTAACACCATTGATGTTGGCAACAAGTCCAAATCCACAATTATCTCTAAAGTCTTCTTTATTAAATAGTCCTGACATATGTATTAAAGTGTGTGAAATTTGAGTATAACACATATAACTTTCAATTATCTACCAAAAGTGTCATACTTTGTCATACGCACACTGAACATTAATGAAAAATAAGAATAAACAATACCGAATTGAGAAAGGTGTTTTGATCTTTACTCAACCACGATCGCCCTACTTTTATGGAAAATTAAGAGTTAATGGTAAATATATTACGCAATCTTTTGCTCCGATTGATGATTTTAATACTGCGAAAGAAAAAGTTTATCAGTGGCGTGAAGAGATATTAGGTATTGATAAGAATAACTTCTTACTTGCAGAAAAAGGTTCGGGATCAAACTATAGAAATGAATACATTGAACATGAAGAAATTGACAACGATTTCCAATTTCTTGAAGTGGGAAGATTTGATCCTGTAAAAAAATCAACTGAAGAGAGAAGAATAAGTTTTGTTGAAATTTATGAGGAATACAATCAAGTTCAAGTATCTAATCAAGCTCATAGATGTCTGGATTGTGGGAATCCATATTGTGAATGGAAATGTCCAGTTCATAATTTTATTCCAGACTGGTTAAAACTTGTCAATGAAGGAAATATTATAGAAGCTGCTGAATTATGTCATTCTACAAACAGTTTGCCTGAGGTTTGTGGACGAGTATGTCCCCAGGATAGGCTCTGTGAAGGTGCCTGTACCTTAAACGATGGTTTTGGTGCAGTGACTATTGGCTCAACCGAAAAATATATTACTGAAAAAGCTTTTGAAATGGGTTGGAAGCCAGATATGTCATATAGAACATGGACTGATAAAAAAGTTGCAATTATCGGAGCTGGTCCTGCTGGTATAGCTTGTGCTGACGTTCTTACCAGATCAGGCGTTCACAGCCATGTCTATGACAAAAATGAAGAAATTGGAGGACTTTTAACTTTTGGGATACCTGAATTTAAATTAGAAAAATCGGTTATTAAGAGAAGAAGGAAAATTTTAGAAGATATGGGTGTCAAATTTAACCTTGGTAGAGAAATTGGTAAAGATCTTCCTTTTAAAGAACTATATGAGGATTACGATGCTGTCTTTCTTGCCATGGGAACATATACATCTCTTGAGGGTGGATTTAATGGAGAAAAACTAAAGGGAGTTCATAAAGCAATTGATTATTTAATATCTAGTACTAAAAAACTTTTAAGACTTCAAAAAAATAAAGCTGATTTTATTAACTTAAAGAATAAGAGAGTCGTTATTTTAGGTGGTGGTGATACAGCAATGGACTGCAATAGGACTGCTATTAGGCAAGGAGCGAAATCTGTTAAGTGTTTGTATAGAAGAGATGAAGAAAATATGCCTGGTTCAAGAAGAGAAGTGCAAAATGCAAAAGAAGAAGGAGTCCAATTCGAATTTAACATTCAACCTATTGATATTATTGGGAAAGATAAAGTCGAAGGAGTAAAGATAGTCAAAACTCAATTAGGAGAACCTGATCAAAATGGAAGAAGAGTACCTATTCCAATTCCAGGATCAGAAACTATTTATGAAGCTGATGCGGTAATAGTTGCATTTGGTTTTAGAGCGAGTCCTGCAGATTGGTTTGGTGATTTTAATGTTAATACGCACAAAAATGGTTTAGTTGTTGCTGAAGAGCATCAAGAATTTCAGTTTCAAACTTCAAATAAAAAGATATTTTCTGGTGGTGATATGGTTAGAGGTTCTGATCTTGTTGTTACTGCAATATGGGAAGGACGTGAAGCTGCCAAAAGTATAATAAAATATGTTTCATGAGTGATGAATCAATATTTCTTCGAGCATTAAGAAAAGAAAATCTTCCTATTCCTCCCATATGGTATATGCGACAAGCTGGGAGATATATGCCTGAATACAGAGCTGTTAGAAAGAATTTTAAAAACTTTCTGGATATGTGTAAGAATCCAGAAGTCTGTTGTGAGCTAGCATTACAACCAATAAAGGCCTTTAAGCTTGATGCCGCAATATTATTTTCAGATATTCTTACAATTCCTGATGCGTTTGGACTTGGGGTAAAGTTTGTTGAGAATGAAGGGCCTGTTTTCCAAAATCCTATAGAAAAAGTTGATGATATCAAGAACTTGATGCCATTCGATCCAGAAAATCTTACATATGTTTATGAGGCCGTTACAAATATTAAAAATGCTTTACCAAGTAATATTCCTTTAATTGGTTTTTGTGGAAGTCCGTGGACTCTGGCTGCATATTCAATTGAAGGCCGCTCGTCCAAAGATTTTAAAAAAACAATAAATTTCATAAAGGAAAATATAGATGAGTCGCATCTCTTTCTTTCAAAACTTACAGATGCATGTTTTTTATATTTAAGAAAGCAAGTTCAAGCTGGCGCTGATGTAATTCAAATTTTTGATTCCTGGGCTAATATTCTTGATACCGAAGACCTAAAGAACTTTTCATTTGATTACATAAAATTGCTAATCAATGCCTTAAAGAATGATTCAGTAACATCGAACATACCTATAATTTTATTTGCAAGAGATCCCAAGTGCAGTCCTGGTGCTTTGATAGAGACCTCTGCTGATTGTTTAAGCTTATATTGGTCAATGAATGATTTTGATATTCAATTTGCAAGAAATAAAACTGCTCTTCAAGGAAATCTTAATCCAAAAATATTACTAGAATCTAGAGATGTAATCAAAACAGAAACACATAAATTACTTGAAAAATTTGAAGATTTCCCAGGCTATGTTTTTAATCTTGGACACGGATTGACACCTGATATATGCCCTGAAAAAGTTAAATATTTAACTGAATTAGTAAGAGAGTATTAATCATCCCAAAGTCTTATTAATCCCTCTTGTGTGCAAGAAGCTATTAACTTTCCATCTCTTGAAAAAATTGAACCATGTGAAAAACCTCTAGCATTTCTAGTTATTGGGCTCTCAATGGTGTACAAAAACCAGCCATTTAAATCAAGCTTTCTATGAAACCACATAGCATGATCAAGACTAGCATTTTGTAAGTTTTTAGTAAGGAAATTAACTCCTACAGAATTATTAGCTGCTCCAAGCAATCCCATATCAGAAATATATAAAAGAAAGGCTTGTTGAATTGCTTGATCGTCAGGTAATTTTCCTTCATTTTTAATCCATGTATTTTTATAGGGTGGCATTCTTTCAGGTTTAAAGTAATTTTGTTTTTCAACAGGCCTCATTTCGATTTCCTGTTGCCTAAAGAACATTGGCATATCCTCTTTTTTCATTTTTAATTCTTTTAGTATGTCCTCTCTTAATTCTTGTTCACTTTTAAGTATTTCTGGTTCTGGGACATTAGGCATATCGATTTGATGCTCAAGACCTTTTTCACTTTTTTGAAAGGAAATTGAACAATTAAAGATTACCTCTCCATCTTGAATTGCCTTAACACTTCTAGTTGTAAAACTTTTACCATCTCTTATTCTATCCACAGTAAAAGTAATAGATTTTTCCATATTACCTGGTCTTATAAAATATGAATGGAAGGAGTGAGCAAAATGTTCAACATTTACAGTTTTGTATGCTGCTATAAGAGTCTGGGCCATAACTTGACCTCCAAAAATTCTTTTATAGCCAACATTTTTTCTATTCCAAGAAAAAATATCTCTATCAACCTTTTCTAAATTGAAAAGTTCAAGAGGTCTGTTTAAAGAGGGTTTATCTGTCATATTTATGTTGCGCTAAGCCCACCATCAATAATAAGCTCAGTTCCAGTTATAAATGAAGATTCGTCTGAAGCTAAAAAGACTGCAGCATTAGCAATATCTATTGGCTCCGCAAGCTTTCTAATAGGAATCTGTTGAACAAGTTTTTCTTCAATATTTCTTTCGGGAGCAGAGTCAATCATGCTTTGCACCATTGCAGTTCTTGTGAATACCGGATGAATTGAGTTACATCTGACTAAGTTAGTTGTCTTAGCGCAATGAAGTGCTACCGATTTTGAAAGATGCCTGACAGCAGCCTTTGATGAATTGTAAGCAGATGTATTATGAGATGCGACAATACCAGACATGGATGAAATATTAATTATAGACCCGTCACCAGAATCTCTCATAAGAGGTAATGAATATTTGCATCCCATAAATACTGAATCTAAATTAACTTTATGAACTAAATCCCATAGTTCCAAATCAGTGGATTCAACATCTCCTCCACCACCCATGCCAGCATTATTAACTAATATATTTAATGATCCAATATCTTCTTTAATTTTTGTTATTGCATGTTGCCATTGATCCTTGCTGGTAACGTCTAAAACGATATGGTCACAAGAAAGCTCTGAAGCTGTTTCAACCAAAGTTATTTCATTTATGTCACTTATAATAACTTGTGCACCCTGAGCTATCATAGATTTTGCCATTTCTTTGCCTAATCCTTGAGCTCCCCCAGTGATTAATGCAACTTTATTTTTTAATCTATTTGACATAATTTTACTCAAACTTTTATAACGCTATCTTACATTGTTTATAAAAAAACTAGAACTTTAAACTCTCAAAAGGTAGGATATGCAGTCCAAAAACAAAGTTTTATAAAAATGACAGTTAATAAAAATATAGATTTGCCCGTTAAGCCTGATCAGAAATTCATTGTCTCAGAGGTTTTCAATATCGATTCAAAACTTACTGTAAAAGGTTTCAAGAATAAATCTGATTGGGTCCCTGAAATTGATAGTTCATATGTTTTTGATAAAGATACAACTTTATCAATCCTTGCGGGTTTTGAACATAACAGAAGAGTTATGGTTCAAGGCTTTCATGGAACTGGCAAGTCTACACATATTGAGCAAATAGCTGCTAGATTAAATTGGCCTTGCGTTCGAATAAATCTTGATAGCCATATAAGCAGAATTGATTTACTTGGAAAGGATGCAATAAAGGTTAATGACGGTAAACAAATAACTGAGTTCCAGGAAGGCTTATTGCCCTGGTCAATCCAAAATCCTGTTGCCCTAGTTTTTGATGAGTATGATGCTGGCAGACCAGATGTAATGTTTGTAATTCAGAGAATACTTGAAGTTGAGGGTAAATTGACTCTTTTGGATCAAAATAAAATCATAACTCCAAACTCTAGTTTTAGACTATTTGCAACAACAAATACTGTGGGATTGGGTGATATGACTGGTTTGTATCATGGAACGCAGCAGATTAATCAAGGTCAATTAGATCGATGGCACATACTTTCAACATTAAACTATCTTGATCCTAAGCAAGAATTTAAAGTAGTTATGTCGAAGTTAGATACTCTTAAGGGTATCAAAAACCAAGAAACTATTAAAAAAATGATTAAGCTTGCAAATCTAACAAGATCGGGATTCGCAAATGGTGATATCTCAACACTTATGTCACCAAGAACAGTAATATCATGGGGTCAAAATTACAAAATATTTAAGGATCTTACAGCCTCATTCAAGTTAAGCTTTTTAAATAAATGTGATGACATCGAAAAATCTATCATCTCTGAATATTTTCAAAGATGTTTTGATATAGAAATTGAAGATATTTAAGACAATAAAAACTTTACATGGGCTGGAATAAAAATAGAGACAAACTTCACGAAGCTGCTTTTTCTTCAGTGAAAGCAATATCTAAAAATAAGGAATTAACATCAAGCACTGGTCTCTCTCAAAGACCTCCAATTGATAAAAACATTGTCATTCCATCTGCTCCTAGATCTTCTAAAGATTTAAATAAATGGAGAGGAGAATCAGACTATCAGGCTTTCTGGTACCTTTATCACAAAAAAACAAAGGAAATAGCTCTTACTCTGCCCGCAAGAATGATCTTTAATGAACTTGAAATATCAAGAGTTGAATTACTTGGATCTTCTAAATACATAGGCGCAAAAAAAAATATTTCTGAATATCTCAATCAAAAAAGTTTGAGTATGCATGATAAAAAATCTCTAAATTTTTTAGCTTATGGTGCAAATCTTTGGTTAAAAAGCATTGCAAAATTTAAGTTAAATGATGAATCTGTGAACATTGTTGAAATTTTTAAAGAAAAATATAATCTGGATGAATCTACAGAATCAATTGGTAACTCCCTTATTCAAAATATTGAAGATCAAGCTAATTTTGAAAAATTATCTTTAAAGTTTCTTGAGCAATTAGATCTTTTTAAAGATGCTCCTCATGAAGAGGAAGATATTGATACTGGTGATGCGCCTGGTTCAACTAATGATATTGAAAATGAAGATATAGAAGCAGAATCTGATATAAATGATAAAGATGAAAACGATTTTAAAGATTTTCAAGGTGAGGTTGATGAGGATCTTAAAGAATCATTAGATGCAATAGATGATACTTCTATCCAAGAAGAAATTGAGGCAGCAACGTATCCGAATAATCAATTTACAAATGACATTAAGAAAAATTATTCGATATATACAACCAACTTTGATGAAATAATTGATGCAAAAGATCTGGTAACCTCAGATGAATCTATGAGATTAAGAAATCAATTAGATAATTTGATCAAACCTCATTTGGCGACCATTGGGAAACTCGCAAATAGACTGCAAAGACTTCTATTGGCAAAACAGAATACAAGCTGGAATTATAATTTGGAGGAAGGTATTTTAGATAACGCAAGATTGCATAGAGTGATCGCTAATCCTGGATATCCCTTAAGTTTTAAAGAAGAAACTGAAAATAATTTTAAAGATACTGTAGTCTCTCTTCTTATAGATAACTCTGGTTCAATGAGAGGAAGATCAATAAGCTTGGCTGCAATATGTGCAGATATTATTGGCAGTACATTGGAGAGATGTCAGGTTAAGACAGAAATACTTGGTTTTACAACAAAACATTGGAAAGGTGGAGATTCAAAAAAATTATGGATAATTAAAGGTAATAAAGCTAATCCAGGAAGATTAAATGATATAAGACATATTATTTACAAAAGTGCTGATAACAGCTGGAGAAGATCAAGAAAATATTTTGGAGCAATGTTAAGAGAGGGTTTGCTCAAAGAAAATGTAGATGGTGAAGCCCTGGCATGGTCTCATGAAAGATTAATAAAAAGACCAGAAGAAAGAAAAATTCTTATCGTTATTTCTGATGGAGCCCCTGTTGATGACAGCACTCTTTCAGCCAATAGAGAAGATTTTCTTGATAATCATCTGAGAGAAATTATTTCTAAAATTGAAAATGATAGTCCTGTTGATCTTCAAGCCATAGGAATTGGGCATGACGTTACAAAATATTATAAGAATGCTCTTACAATAAACAGAGCTGAAGAACTTGGAGAAGTTTTGTTAGAAGAGTTAACAAAACTTTTCAATGATTAGTAATTATTATAAAATAGCTTAGTCTAAAAACACTGAAATCAATTATTTATAGAGATTAAATTATGAAAATTCGTAAGCAAGATGGTCCTCCAGAGGATTTAATATATTTTGATGAGGACTTAAACCTTACCCAAAACAATGTAGAGGATGTTGTAGAAATTTTTAATACGCCTCTAACTGGCTCTTATAATTGGGATTACACTATATCTGATAACAGAATTAAAAAATTATATGAACTAGGCAAAGAACTTAACTGGAATGGTTCTATTGATTTAAATTGGGATTACACACATCCAGCTGATAAGCGACTTGTAGAAACAGATGATGAACTTCCTCATGAAACTCTCGAAGCGTATGAAAATTTATCAGAGGAAGAAAAAATACTTTTTGATAGGCATTCAACAGCTGAACTTATGAGTCAGTTCTTACATGGAGAACAAGGAGCACTTTTAGTGGCTTCTCAACTGGCCTCTTGCGCGCCAACTTATAATGCAAAACTTTACGCAGCTTCTCAGACATTTGATGAAGCAAGGCACGTAGAAGTTTTCAATAGATATTTACAGGATAAAATTGGTATACATTACCCTATTAATCCTTCATTAAAGTTGTTACTAGATAAAATTCTTACTGATGAAAGATGGGATCTAAAATTTATTGGTATGCAAATAATTATTGAAGGACTTGCACTTGCAGCATTTCAAATGCTTAAAGCTATTACTAAAGACCCCCTTCTAAAGCAACTATTGCATTATGTTGTTAGAGATGAGGCGCGTCATGTGACATTTGGAATTAACTATCTTGAAGATTATATAAA
>CABYCI010000010.1 GCA_902517425.1 uncultured SAR86 cluster bacterium
GCAACAAATGTTATTGGTGAAGTTATTACTTTAGTTCCTCTTTTGATACCCGCTGCTATGCAAGCCATATGCAAGCCTGACGTCCAGCTGGACATTGCTACAGCATATTTTGCTCCAACAAATTGGGCTACAGCTTCTTCAAATTGGTCTACATTTTTACCTTGAGTTAAATTTTGATTTCTTAAAACATCTATTACTGATTTTATGTCATCTTCATCAATAAAGTGTTTTCCATAAGGTATTGGGTCCTTTTTCATTTCAGTATTATATATGAATGGCTAAGATTCGGTTAAAGATTGAAGTTCGATCATTTTACTAAAATTAGATTCTTTATCATTACTTAAATCGGCGTATGAGCCACTTTCTGTCAGTTTTCCATCTTTTAGAACATATATTAAATCAACGTTTTTAATAGTTGATAATCTATGGGCAATAGCAATTACTGTTATTTTTCCTTTTAAATTATCTATGCTTCGTTGTATTTCTTTTTCAGATTCAGAGTCCAGTGCACTTGTAGCTTCATCAAGTATCAGTAAATCAGGTTTTCTAAATAACTCTCTAGCAACAAACAATCGTTGTCTTTGCCCTCCAGATAAAAGAACTCCTCTGTCACCTACCATGCTATTGAATCCATTCTCGAGTGAATCAATAAAATTTATAATATTTGCCTGCTTTGCCGCTTCTCTTATCTTTGCAAATAAGTTCTTGTCATTATTATGGTCCCCGCTCCACATACAAATATTATTTGCAATACTGTCATCGAATATAATTGTTTCCTGTGAAACATATCCAAGTTGCGATCTCCAAGAAAGCTTTGATATATCTTCTCCATTTATGCCATCGATGAACATTTTTCCATTTGTAGGTGTATGCAACAATGAAATTAAATCAACCAAAGTTGATTTACCAGAACCAGATTCACCAACAATCGCAACAGACTGTTTTGAATTTATCTTCAAAGAAATATCTTCTAAAACATTTTTTTCTTTATCTCCATAATTAAAACTAATATTTTCTAAAATAATGTCTTTTTCTAATGTCTTAATTAGTTTTGAGCCATCTTTAACTTGGTTCCTCTTTTGTCTTATAAATTCTTGATGAACTAACTCCATACTTCCAATATGTTGAAATGTGCCTTGAAAACCACTTTGAACCGCTAAAGTAGCATTTAAAGCTCTATAAAATAAAACTATAGAAACTAAAATTGGGGTAACTTCAGCCTCAAAAATATAAATTTGAATAAAAACTACCATCATAATAAACACTACTGCGATTGGCTCTCTAATAGATTGTGTAAAAGCTGCAGCGATGCCAGATTTAACCTGATTTTGGGTCAATGTATCTATAGATTTAATTATATTCTTTCTGAGTAATGGTGTTTGTCCAGTGGCAGTCAGGTATTTAAAAGCTTGAAGGGTTTGAATTAACCATTTTGTTAGAATTCCGTTTTCAGATGCTGTTATTCTTGATAAATTGCGAACATAATTATTAAGGCTCATAAAGATTAACAATAAAAGCAATCCTACCCCAAAAGCCATTAAACCAAATTTCCAAGTCATAATGAAAGCTATACTCATCAATACAATTGTTGTAACTAGCTGGCCTCCAAAGATGGTAAGTTGACTAAATGCCTCTAAGGCTTTTGTTGGTTGCTCATTAATTAAATTAGTAAAATGTCCTGTATCTTTACTGGAATAGTAACCAAAGGTCATAAGACTATAGTTGTCAAATAAACGGAATTTCAATTCCCTTAATAATTTTCCAATCAAGTATGCGCTAAATCCTAGGGCAGAAAAAGTAATTAATCCTTTTAGTATGAATGCGATTGTTATTAACAAAATAATCCCAGATGTTGAATCTCTTATTCCAATTAAATTCATGAAATCAATTGCAAATTTATTAATACCTGAGAGGTCTTCATAGGTCATAGTGCCGTCTAAGCTTTCTAACAAAGGTAAAAGTAATAAAATTCCAAAGCCCTCTGAAAGAGCTGCAAACAAACCTAAGAAAAAAATTAAATAAATTTTTAGCCCAAGATAATCTTGGAACATCTTTGTATATTTAATAATGTCAAAAATTGATGATGGCATAAATTACAATCTTAAGTCTGCAAATTTCTTTGGCAATATAGATTTTAGGTCATAGAGAATACCGTTGCCTTTTATAAGAGCTTTAATTTCCTCTGGTTTCATATTTTTATACTGTTCATGAGCTACTGTCAAAAGAACAGCATCATAGCTATTAACATTTAAATCATTTATTGGCTTTAAACCACAAGATTCTTTTGCTTGCTCAATATCTACCCAAGGATCATGAATATCGACCACTATATTTTTAGACTGTAGTTCATTAATGACATCTATAACTTTGGAATTTCTTAAATCAGGACAGTTTTCTTTAAATGTTATTCCCATAATTAGTATCTTAGAATCATTGACATTTATTTTTCTTTGAATCATTAAGTTTACAAGTCTATCAGCTACATATGCTCCCATGCTATCGTTGAGCCTTCGGCCAGCTAATATTACTTTTGGATCGTAGCCTATTGATTGAGCTTTGTGTGTTAAATAATAAGGATCTACACCGATACAGTGACCACCAACTAGACCTGGTTTAAAAGGTAAAAAGTTCCACTTACTGCCAGCGGCATCTAAAACTGCCTCAGTGTCTATGTCCATTTTATTAAAAATTACAGCTAACTCATTTATTAAAGCTATATTTAAGTCTCTTTGAGTGTTTTCAATAACCTTAGCAGCCTCTGCAACTTTGATACTTTCTGCTTTATAAGTACCTGCAGTAACAATCTCTTGATACAATTTATCAACTAAATTAGCTATTTCCTCAGTTGATCCGGATGTAACTTTCGTGATACTGGAAAGTCTATGCTCTTTATCTCCAGGATTTATCCTTTCAGGACTATAGCCACAAAAGAAATCTTTGTTAAAAGTTAAACCAGAGTTTGCTTCAAGTATAGGTACACAAAACTCTTCGGTTGCTCCAGGAAAAACAGTCGATTCATATATTACCAAATCATTCTTTTTTAGAATCTTAGATATCATCTCAGATGCTTTTTTGATAGGGTTTAAATCAGGCTTCTTCCTATCATCTATTGGAGTAGGAACTGTCACTATAAAGCAATTACTGTCTGAAATTTTTTCAGTTTCATAAGCAAATTTTAACTTTTTTGCATTTTGTAAATCTTTCTCAGATACCTCAAGGGTAGAATCATGGAAATTTTTGAGTTGATTAATTCTTTCAATATTTAAATCAAAACCAATGACATCTCTTTTCTTTCCAAATTCAACAGCTAAAGGTAATCCAACGTATCCAAGCCCAATTATTGCCAGTCTAAGTTCTTGAAGTTTGATACTCATAATAGTTATTTATAATAATCTTTGTACCACTCAACGAAATTTATAATTCCATCTTCAATTGCTGTAGATGGCTTATATTTAAAAATATTTTCTAAATCTGAAACATCTGCATAAGTGTCTGGCACATCACCTGGTTGTAATGGAAGCTGCTCTTTTTTTGCTTTAATGCCAGTGGCTTTTTCAATTGCATTTATATAATCATTTAGATCAACAGGATTAGAGTTTCCAATATTGTAAACTCTCCACGGTGCAAAACTTGAGCCTGGATCAGGATCATCGCTTGACCATTTTTTATTTCGTTCTGCTCTATTGTCCAAAACCCTGATGACTCCCTCAACAATATCATCAACATATGTAAAATCTCTTTTGTGATTTCCATAGTTAAAAACTTGAATAGTCTCACCGTTTAAAATTGCTTTTGTGAACTTAAAAAGGGCCATATCTGGCCTACCCCATGGCCCATATACAGTAAAAAATCTAAGCCCTGTGGTTGGTAAGTTATATAAATTGCTATAAGTATGTGCAAATAATTCGTTCGCTTTTTTACTTGCGGCATAAAGGCTTAGAGGATGATCAATATTATGATGAATTGAGAAAGGCATTTTGGTGTTTGCTCCATATACACTTGAGCTGCTGGCATAAACAAGATGTTTAACTTTATTATGACGACAAGCTTCAAGTATATTTGTAAATCCTACAATATTGCTATCAATATAAGAATGTGGATTCTCCATGGAGTATCTTACTCCAGCTTGAGCAGCAAGATTGACTACTGTTTCTGGGTTATTTTTTTTAAAAATATCATATATTTTATTTTTATCAGAAATGTCACAACGAAAGTGAACATATTGATCATTATCAAGAAACTGATTTAATCGATCCTCTTTTAATCTAGGTTCATAATAGTCGTTATGATTATCTATACCTATAACTTCATCACCACGTTCTAATAGCCGCTGCGTAAGAAATGAACCAATAAATCCAGCTGACCCTGTAACAAGAACTTTCATTACGAATTGTTTGCTTTTTTTCTAAATATTAACGCTATTGCTAAAAGCAGGGTAATTATGAAGCCTGTTATTGTGCCAACAATACAAATTATTGCTCTTTTAGGCTTTAATTTTAATTCTGGGATAATTGGTTTATCAAGAATTTTAAAGACGTACTCAGGAGAAGATTGAGATAGCATAATTGTTTGTTGTTCTGTTTTAATAAGCTGTGCCATAACCAATTTTAATTCTGGTATTGCAGTTAAATTAATTTGAGAGTTGAGATACACAAGAGAGTTTTTAGCTCTTTGAACATCGGCGTCCATTATATATTTGTTTAAGTCTGCAATAAGCCATTCAACCCAATCTTTTGATACGCTTGGCGAGAAAGTGTCTGCAGAAATTTGAGTATAGCCAGTTCTTTTGTCAGTTGAGCTAGAAACCATTTGTCTATAGTTTCTAACTGTTTCTTGCATAGAGGGCTTTAAATATTTATCATTTTTTTTAAGCCATATCTTTCTTTCAACATCATATAGTTTTTCATTAAAAATTAACTTGTTAGATTCTTTGTCCCAACCTACAGATGCCATTATCGGAACGACTAAATCGTGTTTATTAATAAATTCCTCAATGAATTGATAAGAATTAAGAATTGCCAAAGCTTCCTGTTTTTTAGCATCAGTGGTTCCAGGAAGAGATATACCAGCTAATCCTGCAATGCTTGATAATCCACCTAAACTAGAAGAAATTCCTTGAGATTGAGCATCAGCAGGTGCTAAAAGAGCTTGGGATCTATAAACATTTGGAATAGATAAAGAATATAAAACAGACAAGATTGCAGCAATAGTAGTGAGCGAAATTATAAATACTTTCTTTCCCCATAATTCTTTTATCAGCAAAAATAAATCTATCTCATCATCACTAATCAAAGGTTTTTCAAAAGTGTTATTCAAAATACTAATTCCTCTCTTTTAATATATTAATTTTTTTAATATATATGGTACCCGGAGCCGGACTTGAACCGGCACGCTATTGCTAGCGAGGGATTTTAAGTCCCTTGTGTCTACCAATTCCACCACCCGGGCATTACTAATGCAATATTTTACAAGCAAATTTAAAATAAATCTCAAAATTTATAATTATGGAGGCTGAAGCCGGAATCGAACCGGCGTAAACGGCTTTGCAGGCCGCTGCATAACCACTCTGCCATCCAGCCATAATTGACGTATTGTATATGTCTTATGTGTGAATGTGAAAAAAAACTATTTTTTTGCTAAAAAATTAATATTTTGTTCATTTTCTCTTTTAGTAGTTGATTCATAAGAGCCTCTGATTTCGTTGTTTAAATCTATTACTTTCTTTAAAACTTTCAGTGGGCTCCCTAAATATAATGAATATTCATACAAAGCTTTAGAATCTTTTGGAAAGCATGCGCCCCCAAACCCATATCTTCCATCGGGTCCTGGCACTTGCATATGTGAATTTCCAATTCGCGAATCTGATGATACTGCTGTAGTAAAATTTTCCCAACTCTCATTTGTTTCTAATTTTTTAAATAAGCTATTTAATTCATTAAAAAAAACGACCTTAGATGCAAGAAATGAATTTATTGTATATTTGATCATGGAAGCCGAAATTAAATCCGTTAGAATAATATTACTTGATATACATTTTGTATAATCTTTATAGAAAGATGATATTGTTTTTATATTCTTTTTATCGCCGCCGAGTACAATTAATTCTGCGTTTATAAAATCTTCATTGGCACTGCTTTCAGTTAAAAATTCTGGATTGTAGACGACGCCAGGAATCAATGACTCAACATTTGATATATTGTTTGGAAGCACAGTACTCTTTATAACAATTACAGCATCTGTCTGAAGCGTATCAATATCATTAATTATTTTATTTAATATCTCTAAATCTTGATTTCCATCATCTTTCATTGGTGTGGGAACACAAACAAACACCACATTTGGATCAAATGCATTAATATCTGATATTTCAGTTTTGTAAATAGGGTCAACTATAAGTATCTCAACGTCATCATTGAGTCCGTTTTCTAGAGCTTTGCCAACAAAACCATGGCCAATAATTACCGCTTTCATTTTATTTGCTATTCATTACATTTAACGTATAAATGTATCCTGTATATATTGTTACTAAAACAGATAATACTAATAAGGCATCACCAAGAAGAATCAGAATCATATTATTAATTGCAAGTCCAAGCAGATAAAGAGATATTGTAAATAATTGCACAGAGGTTTTGATCTTTGCAATATATGTAACCTTGGTGGCATTTGGTATATTTTTTCTTGAGCAGTAATCTCTTAGTGCACTTACCCATATTTCTCTTGAGATTATTAAAGAAGAACAAAAAGCTAATAAGAAACTTGATAAATTTACACTTAAAGTTACTAGTAAAAAAATTATTAATATCTTGTCTGCAATAGGATCTAGTATTTCTCCTATTTCAGATGTGGCATTATATTTTCTGGCTAGAAATCCATCTAAATAGTCACTTACTCCTGCAATAAAGAAAAGCATCAATGCTATGATATAACTCTCTCCTAGTATAATTAACAAAGATATAATCATCGCAAGAAAAATTCTTAGAAGTGTTATTAGATTTACAATATTAGCTATCATTCAAAGTTTTTTTATTTCTAGGGCTATTTTCTCATTAATACCATCAACAGTCATTAAATCTGATAAGTTCGCTGATTTGATATTTTTTATATTTTTAAATTCCTTCATTAATCTCATCTTAAGTACATTTCCTATTCCTTTAACATCATCTAATTCTGATTTTGTAATTGTTTTCCTTTTTTTATTTCTTTGAGCTCGTATCGCAAACCTATGAGATTCATCACGAATCTCCTGAAGAAGTAAAAATGCTTTTGAGTGTTTATCTAATTGAACCACTCCACTTTTGTTAATTATGGTTTCAGTAGCCCTAATTCTATTTGAGCCTTTAACAATTGATATTACTTCTAAATGTTTATGTTTAGATTTACTGATTATATTGCTTACAAATTTTAATTGAGTCTTTCCACCATCTATTAAAATAAGACCAGGCTTTGTACTTCGATTATCGTAGTACTTTAATCTTCGACTTAAAACATGCTCCAGTGAACCAATGTCATTTCCTGAAAAATCTTTTGGTATATTAAATAATCTATATTCACTTTTTATAGGTCCTGTGTCTGTGAAAACTACACATGAAGCTACTGCGTTATCTCCAGAGATATGACTAACATCGTAACCTTCTATTTTCTTAATATCTTTTATTCCTAAGTAATTGCTCAACTCATTCAATGCAAATGTATATTTGTCCTCTTTGCTTATATGATTTTTTATAACCTGAGCTGCATTCAATTTACATAGATTAAATATTGGTCTTATAGATTTACTGGGTGAATGAATAATTTTTACTAGCTTCTTATATTTAGTTAGAAACATATCCTCTATAATTTTCTTATCTTCCAATACATAAGCGCAAAGAATTTTTTTAGGGATATCAATTTGATTTTCATAAAAATTATATATTGCACTTTGATAAACATCATCAAGAGAGTTGAAATGAGCTTGCTTAATAAGATGTGTTTTGGTTCCCCTGATTTTTCCATTTCTGACAACAATTATTGAAATTCCAAGATAGCTCATTTCAGAGCTCACAGAAAATATATCAATATCATTTGCCAAGGTAACTACTGACTGCTCCTCTTTAAGAAGATTTAATCTATTGAGTCGATCTCTAATTTCTGCTGCTTTTTCAAAATCGAGTTTTGAAACTGCTTTTTCTATATCGTTTGTCAGTTTTTGGACAGTTTTATTATCTGATGAAGAAAGAAAAGATTTAGCGCTTGTAATATCTTCGAAATAATCTACTTTATTAATTTTTTGAACGCATGGCGCTGAGCATCTTTTCATTTGAAACTCAATACATGGTCTAGTTCTATTAGCAAAGGTGTTATCGCTACAGTTCCTTACTTTAAAAATTTTTTGTATTTCTTTAATTGATTTTTTTACAGCTTCAGAGCTTACGAATGGTCCAAAGTACTTCTTATCAACAGCTCGTTTTGTTCTTTTCGAATATACGCCTGGAAATTCATGATCTAACGAGAAATAAATATAAGGGTAAGTTTTGTCATCTCTTAGCAAAATATTAAACTTTGGTTTATTTTCTTTGATGAGCATTTGCTCGAGCAAAAGAGCTTCTACTTCATTTTTTGTTGTGAAAGTTTCAATTTGGTCAGTAAGGAATTTTATTTGTGAGGTTTTCCTATCTTTAAACGCATTGCCAAAATAAGATGATACCCTTTTTTTTAAATCTTTTGCTTTGCCAATATAAATGATTTCTTTGTTATTAAAAAACTTATATACCCCTGGTGTACTAGGTACTTTTTTGAGATTAACCGCCATTTTCTTCAAGATATTTCTTAGTGAAGATTTTACCAGCACTAACACCAAACTGATCAAATGGATTGATTCCTAACATTACAGCTGTAATATATGTTCTATGCTCCCATGAAGCTATTAAATAGCCAAGAGTGTAAGCATCAATTTTATTAAGGATAAAAAGATTTACTGGTACATTACCATTAATTTTCTCTTCTTCTTTTAATAAATCATCTGCGCCGTTTGATAAGAGTTTTGCTTGAGTTAAAGCTTGTATATATGCCAAGCTTTTTAAATTTTCTTTACATGCAATTATGTCAGCACATAAATTTTGAGTACCTTGATGTAGTAATTGAAAATAAGAATGTTGAGCTGTAGGTCCATAACCACCAAATATTATTTGACCTGTTTTATTAAATACAGAATGCTTTGATGGTTTTTTACCGAGTGATTCCATTTCAAGCTGTTGAACATAGTCTGGGAAAGATCTAAATTTCCATATATAAGAAAGAATAACTCTACTACTTTTCTTTTTATAATTATTAAGCCAAATATCACTAAAGGCCAAGGTTTTTACAAACTTTAAATAACTATCATCTTCTTTCAGATTTATGTCAGCATGTTTGCCGCCCATAATAAAGTTGTTTTCCCACTCAGGATTATTTTCCCAATTAGCCGCAATAGAAATATCAGACCATATAGAATATCTTCCACCAATTTCTTTATCAAACTCAATTATATTATTAATATTATATTTCTGCGCCTCTGATTTATTTGCTGTTATTGCCAAAAACTTATTTATATCGCCAGACCAATTTATAGCGTTTTTTAAAACGGCAATTGTTTCTTCAGTTGTAAATGATTTTGAAGAAACTATAAAGATAGTTTCATTTGGATTCAGTTTTTCAGTTTTCTCAGTAAATTCCTCTAAATCTGAGCCAGTAATGAATACATGATTTTTTTCAGTATTGCCCTCAGCTTCAATTAGCAATTTTGGCCCTTCAAAGGACCCTCCAATACCAATAGTAACAATATTGCTTGCAGAGTAGAATAGTTCGATGTGCTTATGATCACCAACAGTAACAGGATATTCATCTCTTAGCTTTGTATGCCATGCAGCTAAGCCTTCTGTATTATTTACTTTTTTACCACTAAATAAATCATCTATTTTTGATAGTAGGCCAAGCTCTTCTGATTTAGCGTTAAACTCTTGATAAATTTCATGTGTGAAATCTTTTATATAAGATTCATAACTTAATACTTCATTCTCAAAAACATAATTTGCAGAATCAATCTCGTTCATTGAATACTCAAATACATATTATTGAGAGTCTTGTTAATATCATTTGATGCTGTTATCGGTCTTCCAATTACAATATAGTCTGCCCCTAGATCAATTGCTTCTTTTGGAGTCATAACTCTTTTTTGATCATCATTTGAATGATGCAATCTAATACCAGGAGTTATCGACAATAATGATTTTCTTTTTTTAACAAGTCCTAGTTCATGAGGTGAGCTTACAACTCCATCTAAACCTGATAACTCAGCTAAATCTAACATTTTGCTCACTTGTTCTGCAGTAGTTCTTTGAAATATTTCACTTGTATCATTATCACTAAGACTAGTTAAAGCAGTTACACCAAAGATTTTTATGTCTGTTCCCGAAACTGCTTTCATGGCTGCAGTCATCATTTCTATTCCACCGGAAGCATGTATTGTAAGCATCTTAATTGGATAAGAAATAAGTCCTTCAATAGTTTTTTTTACAGTATTAGGAATGTCATGAAGTTTAAGATCAAGAAATATATCAAATCCTTTTTCTGCAGTATAAAAAATAATGTCAGGGCCAATAGAATTGAAAGCAACGCTACCTATCTTGACCATGCATTTATCTGAATCAAGATTATCAATAATACTTGATGCTTTTTTAAAATTATTTTCGTCAATCGCTACTATAATCATTTTTTTATCAATGCTTTAGAGGGTTTAAAGTGCATGGTAGCAGTTTCACCTAAATAGGATACTTTTTTTGTTTTAGGATTAATGAATTTTCTAGGTCTTATAAGTTTTTTTGAAAAGGTACCAAAACCTCTTATTTCAACTTTATCGTCCAAAGCAACCGATTCAATAATTGAATCTAATATAATGTCAATTGCTTGTGATATTTCTTGTTTTGTTAAATTAGGAAATTCTTTCTTTAAAGATGATTCTATATCCGAACGTGTAAAAGTTTCTTTATTCTTATTATTCACTCAATTTTAATGAAATTCTTTCTCTTTCTGCATCAATGGCAAAAACTATACACTCTAATTTTTGATCTTTCTTATATTCATCAAGCGCTTCTTTGGGATCATCATCTTCTGATATATCAGATAAATGAATTAATCCATCAATATCGCCCTCTAATCCAACGAATATCCCAAAATCAGTTATTGATTTAACATTACCTTCAACTTTATCGCCTATTCCGTATTTATTAGCAAATTCTGTCCAAGGATTAGATTTTGTTTGTTTTAAGCCTAAAGATATTCTTCTTTTATCATTATCTATTTCAAGTATCATGACTTTAATCTTCTGATCCATTTCAACAACCTTCGATGGATGAATATTTTTACTAGTCCAATCTAATTCAGATAAATGTATTAATCCTTCAATACCCTCTTCTAGCTGAGCAAAACATCCATAATCTGTAATATTTGAAACTTGTGCCTCGTAGATACCTCCGACAGAATAATTAGATTCAACATTTTCCCATGGATCATTTTGAATTTGTTTTAGGCCTAGTGAAACTCTGAGTTTTTCTTTATCAAAACTTAAAACCTTAACATCTATTTCTTCCCCAATTGTTAAATGCTCAGATGGGTTTGTTACTCTTGACCAGGATATGTCAGTTATGTGAAGTAGCCCATCAATACCACCAAGGTCAACAAATGCACCGTAATCTGTAATATTTTTTACGACTCCTTTGATTATTTGACCTTCATCAAGATTTTTAAGTAGTTCGATCTTAACTGCTGAATTATTTTTTTCTAATACTGCTTTCCTAGACAAGACGACATTGTTTCTTTTGTAGTCTAATTTAATAACCTTAAATTCTTGGACGGTATTTTCAATATCTGGAGCTTCTTTTACTGGTCTAACATCCACAAGTGAGCCTGGGAGAAAAGCTTTAACAACTTCTACCTCAACAGAAAATCCACCTTTAACTCTATTATGAATTTTTCCTGTAACAAATTCTCCACTTTCGAGTGCATCTTCGAGCATTTTCCATGTCGATATTTTTCTTGCTTTTTCTCTGGAGATTCTTGTTTCTCCATATCCATCTTCAACTGCTTCAAGTGCAACTTCTACATCATCACCAACATTAATATCGGTATTACCATCATTATCTCTGAATTCATCAAGTGAGATGATGCCTTCTGATTTGAGTCCAACGTGAACTGTTACCCAATCCTTATCAACATCTAGCACTACTCCTGAAACAATAGAGCCTTGTTTCATATCAAGTGTTTCTAAACTTTCATCAAGTAAGGTTGCAAAAGATTCTGACATTTATATAAATTCCTTTTTTATTAAATTTTCAGCAAAACTGAATACTTCTTCTAGTGACATGTCCGATGAATCAATTATAGTTGCATCATCAGCTGGTAAGAGTGGTGACAATTCTCTTGAACTGTCCTTTAAATCTCTTGATTCAATATCAGCTATCAGAGCGGGCATATTAACTTCTTGTCCAAGATTCTGCAACTCTATATAACGTCTTTTTGCTCTTATTTCTGGAGATGCAGTTAAGAATATTTTTAGTTTTGCATCCTTGAATACCACCGTACCCATATCCCTACCATCTGCGACCAGTCCTTTTGAGGTATAAAAGCTTCTTTGTATATTAAATAATAAGCTTCTTACTTCTTTTTTAGAGCTAAGTTTAGATGCTGTTTTGGCAATATCTTCAGACCTAAGCTGAGAGGTTATATCTTTTTCATTATTTAAGATTTGTAATCTATCTATTTTTAGATTGAAGTTTATTTCTTGTTGAATCTTTTTGGCTATCTCAGAATGAGCTATTGCTAGATTATCAAAATATGCAAAAAGTCTATATAGAACACCGCTATCGAGAATATTTATGGAAAATTTACTTGCTATTTGTCTAGCCAAAGCTCCTTTGCCAGATGCAGAAGGACCATCTATTGTTATGACATTAATTTTTTTCATTAATTTTCATACCTAATTTGGTCATTGTAGCCTTAAATCCAGGAAAAGATGTTTCTATGTTTTGGCAATTTTTTACGCTTATTCCTTTTTTTGATCTAATACCAGCAATTAAAAAACTCATTGCTATTCTATGATCATCAAATGAATTAATATAACCATCAAAATCTACTAAATTGTCATTTCCTTCAATCAATATTCCATCATTAAACATATCATGTTTTATTTTTAATTTATCTAAGCCATCTGAAATTGCATTCAATCTATCAGATTCTTTCACTCTTAATTCAGATGCATTTTTGATAGAGGTGAGACCTTCAGCAAAGGCAGCAGCAATGCTTAAAATTGGTATTTCATCAATTATATTAGGAATTATTTCTTCAGGAACCTCGATACCTTTTAAGTTTGAGGACTTTACTAATATATCTCCAGATTCTTCATTACAGATTAACTTTTGATTTTTAATTTCAATATTTGCATCCATCATAGAAAGAACTTTAATTAATCCATTTCTAGTAGGGTTTAGTCCAACGTTTTTTATCAGGACTTCTGATTGCTTAGCTATAAGGGTTGCAACAATAATAAAAGATGCTGATGAAAAATCTCCAACAACATTATAGTTTTTTTTTGGTTTTAAATTAGATTTGTTAAGTTTTATGTATCCATTTTTATTATTGGAATACTCAAGCTTTCCTCCAAAATACTCAATCATTCTTTCAGTATGGTTTCTTGTAATCTTAGGTTCATAAATTGTGATTGAATTATGTGATGCAAGAGACGCTAGCATTAGTGAAGATTTAACTTGCGCGCTTGCAATTGGCATTTTATAGACAAAGTCATTACTTATAGATGATTCTAATATTTCGATGGGAGCTTTTCCTTTATTGCTCTTTATTAATGCTCCCATCTCTTCCAATGGCTTTATGACTCTTAGCATTGGTCTATTTGATAAAGATGAGTCTCCTATGAGCTTTGCTTTAATTTGCAATCCTGATATTAAGCCCATCATTAATCTCATTCCTGTTCCAGAATTTCCAAGGTCTAAATCCTCTAATGAGCTTTTAAAAGAATTTTTTCTTTTCTGAAGAAATACTTTATCTTCCTGTTTCTCAATTGCAGCACCTATTTTATTGAGTGCATTTAATGTTGAATTTGGATCATGAGCATTTAAGAAACCCTTAACTTTCATGTCGCAATTTAATAGAGATCCTAAGATAACTATCCTTTGAGATATTGATTTGTCTCCAGGACATATTACCTCTCCACTTATGAACTTTGTTTTATGCGATGTTAAATTCAAAACTTATCTTCTTTGAAAGACTTAATCTCATTAAGCTCATCTTTTAATATTTCAAGATGAGATAAAACATCCGGTATTTCTTTTGCTTCTGTTATAAGTTCCAGTAGATTATTTAAAGATACTTGCATGCCGGCTAAAGCTTTAATTAAATCCACTCTGTTCAAAGTAAAAATATCTCTCCACATTTCAGGATTAGAACCACTTAGTCTAAGAAATTCTTTTAATCCACCTCCAGCATTATCAGCAACATCTAAAGTGGATAGCCTTATAGAATCGATAAGTGCATAAGAAACTAAATGCGGTAAGTGACTTGTCATTGCAAATATCAAATCATGCTCAGAAACTGACATATATGATATCTTCATATTAAGAGCCCCTTTCCAAAAATTTTCTACCCTATCTAAGTGTATTTGATCAGTATTAAAAGGATTACATATTACATTTTTTTTATTATTGAAAAGATTCGGATCAGCTGCACTTAATCCTGATTTATCCGAGCCAGCAATAGGATGAGAGAGAACAATATTATTAACATTTTCTAATTTGATATGATTCTTGACGCTAGAAGTATCAGTTATAGAAGTTCCAGTATTCCATATTAGATCAAGTTTATTTATAACTTCCAAAGTTTGTTTGGGTGGAACGGCAATTACTATTAGGTCTATGTCACTTACAAATTCTAAAGAATTGATATTCTCAAAGAATTCAATACTTTCATCAATAACATTATTTTTTAACGCATCTTCGTAAACTGACTTATCTATATCAAAGGCTTTAACATGAATACCTTTAGATTTACATGCTAATGCTATAGAAGAGCCAATCATTCCCAATCCGACAATTAATATATTACTAGCATTTATGTTCATGTATATTCAGGATAGGAGCCAAAATTTCTAACTATTGCTCCTGTATCGATCACATCTTTAATGGCTAATCGAAGTTTCTGATCTTTTATATGTCCTTCGCAATCAACAAAAAAATCATGTGAATTTATATTGCCTCTTGAAGGTCTTGTTTCGATTTTACTTAGATTAATCTTTCTTTTATCAAAAGGCTTTAGCACTGATAAAAGTGATCCCGGTTTATTTGGTGTTTGAATTAGAAATGAAGTTTTATCTTTACCAGTTTTATTAATTTGATGTTTGCCAATTATAAGAAACCTTGTTTTGTTTTCTGAAAAATCTTGAATGTTAGTCTTAAGCAACTTAAGTTTATATTTTGCTACAGCCATAGAGTTAACAATACATAAAATGTTCTTATTATCCTTTGCGTATTTAGCAGCAACTGCAGAACTAGGCATTTCTAATCTTTTGATATTACCTAAATTCTTTTCAATCCATTTTGAACACTGTCCAAGTGCCTGAGGGTGAGAGGCTATTGCAAAAGCTTCGTCAATTTTAAATTTATTGCCTGAAGCTAGCTGATGATCAATATCTAAATTTATTTCGCCAATTATGTTTATATTCTCACTATCTGCTAAACAGTTAAGAGTTGTATTTATGACTCCTTCTGATGAATTTTCGACTGGAACAACTCCAACATTAACTTCATCATGTGTTACCTGAAAAAATACATCATCAATTGTGACTGCAGGTTTTCTTGATACTTGTGAACCAAATTGATTATAAACTGCAGCTTCTGAATGAGTTCCCTCAGGACCAAGATAGGCAACCTTAAGAACTTCTTCTAAGGATAAACATCCTGAAATAAGCTCCTTATATATGGTTCTAATTTTAGAATCCGGTAATAGGCCTTTATTATTTGCTTTTAATATGTTTCGAAGTATTTTTGCTTCTCTATCAGGCTTATAAAATGAAGATTTAGGACTTACCTTGGATTTTATTTTACCAATAGCAACTGCGTGGGATGCTCTTTTTTGTATAAGTGCATAAAGTTCTTGATCAATTTTATCAATTTTACTTCTTAAGCCTTTAAGATTCTTATCAGACATTTTCTTTAGCCTTGCTTTGATTCAAAATAATCCATAAATTTTATTAATTCATTCACTCCCTCTAAGGGCATAGCATTATATATGCTAGCTCTCATTCCTCCAACTGAGCGATGTCCTTTTAGATTTAAAAGTCCATTTTCTTCAGATTCATTGAGAAATGGAGCATCTAAAGCACTATCTTTAAGTATAAAAGGCACATTCATAATAGACCTATTTGCAGGCTTTACAGGATTCGAATAAAAATTAGACTTATCAATAAAATCATATAGCTTGGAAGCTTTCATTTTATTTTGTTCTTTAAAAAAATCTAATCCTCCAGATTTTTTA
Organism: uncultured SAR86 cluster bacterium; assembly: GCA_902517425.1. GTDB lineage: Bacteria > Pseudomonadota > Gammaproteobacteria > Magnimaribacterales > D2472 > SAR86A. Next base: position 16,558 of record CABYCI010000010.1, read on the forward strand.
ATCCATTTAAAAACTTTGCCAGCAACATACCACGAGAATGTTGGAGGAGTATTAAGCATTGAGTCTGATTTAGCATGCTCAGAGTATCTGAAAAGATTTGGTAGGTTAGAATTACATTGTTCCATAAATTCTTTTTTTATAATTACTATCGTTAGTCCAGCTGGTCCTATATTTTTTTGGGCTCCAGCATAAATCAATGAAAAATTACCAATCTCTATGGGCTCACTTAATATAACAGATGACATATCAGCAACTAAAGGTTTGTTTATTTTTGGAACTTCATGGATTGCATTTCCTTCAATTGTTTCATTTGGGCAATAATGAACATATGCCGCATTTTCTGAAAGTTCCAAATTTTCTAAATCTGGTGCACAAGTAAAACTATCCTTTTCTGATGAATAAATTTCTTTGATATTCATTATTTTTGAGCCTTCAATAAGTGCTTTTTTCGTCCATGATCCTGTGGTGATGTAGTCTGCTGAACCTGTTAAGTTTTTGAAATTCATTGGGATCATTGAAAACTGATGCGTTGCTCCTCCTTGCAGAAATAAGATTTCATAATTTTCAGGTATTTTAAGAATATCTTTTAAATCTTGTTTGGCATCGAGTGCTACTTTCATATAAGTGCTTGAACGATGACTCATTTCCATAATGGAAGAGCCTGAGTCAGGATATTCAAGTAATTCAGATTGAACTTCAGAAAGAACTTCTTCTGAAATTACTGCAGGTCCAGCACAGAAATTCCATTTCCTCATAACTATTCCTCTTCGTCTTCTTCCTGAGGTATTGTTACGCACTCCATAAGTTTTTCACCCTCTTTTGGGGTAATAATTTTTACACCTTGAGTGTTTCTGCTTAAAGTAGGTACCTGAGAAACATTGGTGCGTATCATTGTACCTTTGTCACTTATTAGCATTATTCCGTCGTTTTCTTCAACCAAAGTTGCTGCAACCATTAAGCCATTTCTTTCACTTGTTTTAATTGAGATTACGCCCTGTCCACCTCTGTTATGAGTTGGAAAATCATCTAATTGAGTTTTCTTTCCATATCCATTCTCAGATACACAAAGAATAGTTTTTGATGGATCAGCAACATTTAACGAAATTAATTTTTGACCTTTCTTTAACTTAATTCCCTTTACACCTCTTGCAGTTCTTCCCATTGCTCTTACTTTAGATTCTTTAAATCTGATTAGCTTTCCAGCTGATGAAGCAAGTAAGATTTCTTTTGAGCCATCTGTAATAGCTGTTCCAATAAGTCTATCGTCATCATCAAGATTTATTGCTTTAATACCAGATTTCCATTTTCTTGCAAAAAGGCTCAGATTAGTTTTTTTGGTGATACCTTTTCTAGTAGCCATAAAAATAAAATGTTTATCAGAAAATTCTTCAACTGGAAGTATTTCACTAACTCTTTCATCATCATCAAGATTAAGCATATTAACTAACGGTCTTCCTTTTGATATTCTTGAAGCAACAGGTATTTCATAAACCTTTAACCAGAAAACTTTACCCTTCGTTGTAAAGCAAAGTATCTGAACGTGACTGCTGAGTACGTATAAATTCTGAATTAAGTCCTCCTCTTTCACGGCCGCAGCTGCCTTGCCTTGACCTCCTCTCCTTTGTTCACGATATTCATCAAGAGGTTGAGTTTTTGCATAACCACTTCTTGATACAGTTAAAACTCTTGTTTCTTCGGGAATTAAGTCCTCGTTAGTAATTCCTCTTCTGGTATCATTTATTAGAGTTCTTCTTTCATCACCAAAATTATTTTTAATTTCCTCAAGCTCATCGATCATCAATGTTGTAAGTGTCTCTTTGTCATCAAGGATTTTTTGAAGGCCTAGAATTTTTTCAACCAACTCTGAAAATTCTTTGCTTAAATTATCTTGTTCAAGTCCTGTTAATCTGCCAAGTCTTAATTCTAGAATAGCTTTTGCTTGATCTGGGGATAGCTTATATTTTTTTCCTGTTAAGCCAAGATCTTTGCTAAGGCCTTTTGGTTTACATGCATCATTGCCAACTTTTTTCAAAATTGCCTCTACCGGTCCAGACTTCCATACCTTCTTACATAATGCGGAAGCAGCTATTTTTGGATCTTTTGATTTTTTAATAATAGAAATAATTTCATCAATATTAGCAATTGCGACCATTAGGCCTTCTACAACATGGCCTCTTTCTTTTGCCTTATTTAAATCAAATTTGGTTCTTTTGGTGATGATGTCTTTTCTATGTTTTACAAATGCTTGAAGCATTTCTTTAAGATTAACTTCTTTTGGTTGACCCTCAGATAAAACTGTAAAGTTTATTCCAAAAGATTGTTCTAACTGAGTTTGAGCAAAAAGATTATTCTCAAGAACATCTACAGAATCTCCTTTTCTAACCTCAATAACAACCCTCAAACCATCTTTATCAGACTCATCACGAATTTCAGTAATTCCTTCAATTTTTTTCTCTTTAACCAGCTCTGCTATCTTTTCAAGCATCCTTGCTTTATTTACCATAAAAGGTATTTCATTGATTATTAATGATTGCTTGCCTGATTTGTCCTCTTCGATAGATGTATTTGATCTTATATGAATTATGCCTCTCCCAGTTTTATAAGCCTCATATATACCGGCCTTTCCATCAATTGTTCCTCCTGTAGGAAAGTCGGGACCAGAAATATCTTTAATTAATTCATCTATAGTGATTTTTGGATTATTGATTATATTAATACATCCATTTAAAACTTCGTTAAGATTATGAGGTGGGATGTTAGTTGCCATACCTACTGCGATACCTGATGATCCATTTACTAATAAATTTGGGATCTTCGTTGGTAAGACATCTGGAATATGCTCACTACCATCATAGTTTGGAGAATAACTTACAGTATCTTTCTCAATATCGCCCAGCATTTGATCTGTAATTTTAGCCATACGCACTTCTGTATATCTCATGGCAGCTGGTGGGTCGCCATCGATTGAACCAAAATTACCTTGACCTTCTACAATTGGATAGCGCATCGAGAAATCTTGAGCCATTCGAACCATTGCATCATAAACGGCAGAGTCGCCATGGGGATGATATTTACCAATGACATCACCAACTACTCTTGCAGATTTTTTATAAGGCTTATTGTAGTAATTTTTTAAATCATACATGGCATAAAGTATTCTTCTATGAACAGGCTTTAAACCATCTCTGATGTCTGGAAGCGCTCTTCCATGAATAACGCTTAAAGCATAGCTTAAGTATGATTGTTTTAACTCATCTTCTATATTTACAGATATAATTTCTTTGGCAAAATCACTCATTTTTTTGCTTACTTGATCCTTGATTTACGTACGAATATTCCTACTTATATAAGCAAATATTTTAACATATTTATGGGGTAATTTATTCTTTAAATTCTGATACTAAGCCACCAATAGAGTCTTTTGCATCTCCAAAAAGCATTCTAGTATTTTCCTTAAAAAAGAGTGGATTTTGTACGCCTGCAAAACCTGAAGACATTGACCTTTTTAGAACAAAAACAGTTTTTGCATTGTGAGCTTCAATAATTGGCATTCCATATATAGGACTCCCAGGTTCTTCAGTTGCCGATGGATTCACAACATCATTTGCACCAATTACAACTGCAACATCAACAGTATCCATCATAGGATTTACATCATCAGGCTCCACCAAAACGTCATATGGAACATTAGCTTCTGCTAATAAAACATTCATATGACCAGGCATCCTTCCAGCCACTGGATGAATTCCGTATTTTACTTCTGTTCCATTTGATACAAGTAGCTCACCTAATTCTCGTACTACGTGTTGTGCTTGAGCAACAGCCATTCCATAGCCAGGTATTACCAACACAGAACTAGCATTTTCTAGAATAAGATAAGCATCAGAAACATTTATAGGCTTTACTTCACCTGTTTCTTCAGATTTTGATCCAGAAGGTGACGAAGCATATCCAACAAAAAGAATATTTCCGATTGATCTGTTCATAGCCTTAGCCATAATCACTGTTAGTATTAATCCACTTGCACCAACCAAAGATCCAGCAACAATCAACACATTATTTAATAACAATAGTCCAGCAAAGGCAGCTGCAATGCCAGAAAAAGAATTTAATAATGAAATAACAACCGGCATGTCACCCCCACCAATAGGAATAACAAAACCAATGCCACCTAAAAGAGTTAATATAAGTAAGACAGTAAAAAATTCAAAGTTAGGTGTTATGAAAGGTGTTATTAGGATTGTGTAAAGTAGAAATGCTAATGAAACATAAAAAACTGTTGTAAATAATTTAGTTATTACCGAAGTTTTTTGTATCTTTAGTTTTTCAGATAATTTTCCGTATGCAACAATACTACCCGAGAATGTAACTCCCCCTATATAGGTGGTCAACATTATTAATACATATTGAAAGGTGTTGTCTGGGACAGAGTTAAATTCTGACCACGCAATAAAGAAGGTAGCAAGCCCACCGAATCCATTAAAAAGAGCAACCATTTCTGGTATTGAAGTCATTTTTACTTTTAATGCTATCAGTGATCCAACTATTGCCCCCACTCCAATGCCTGCCAAGATTAAGAATGGATTTACTTGAACATCTGGATCTAAAAAAGTAATTAATACAGCAATGAACATAGCCAATGCTGATAGCAAGTTTCCTTTTACAGCTGTATCTTCTTTGCCAAGCATCTTTATTCCAGTTATAAATAAAATTGATGCAGCTATATATATTAAATTCTGAAATGCTGATATGTTTTCCAATATATTCATAATCATTTTTTCTTAAACATTTTTAACATTCTATTTGTTACTAAGTAGCCACCAAAAACATTTATTGATGCAAATGTAACTGCTAAGAAAGCTAAAATATTTTGTAATTCACCATCTCCGCCTAAAATTAAAGCTCCCACAAGAGCAACCCCTGAAATGGCATTTGCTCCTGACATCAATGGCGTATGAAGTGTACTTGGCACCTTAGAGATAAGTTCGAGTCCTAGGTATACTGAAAGAATTAGAACAAAACCAAGAAGAGCATAAATTTCCATTATTTAAACCTCTCATTCATTATTTTTCCATCATAAACTAGAACGCTACTTTGTATAATTTCGTCCTCAAAATCAAAATTTATTGAAAGTGAGTCCTTATCAAAAAAGTCAACAATCCAGTTGTTGTAATTATTTGATAATGCGAGTGATGCATGGGAAGACACCTTAGATGCCAAATTAGATATTCCAATTATCTTTATGCCATTTCTTTCAATTATTTCATCAACTTGAGATCCTTCAACATTGCCACCAGATTCAACTGCCATATCAAAAATAACACTTCCTGGATTCATCTTATCTATTGTTTTATTATCAATTAATTGTGGTGCTGGTCTTCCAAAAAGTTGAGCTGTGGTGATTACAATATCTGATTTTTCGCATACTTTTGCTTGGAGTTCTTTTTGCATTTTTATTTGCTCTTCAGTGAGTTCTTTGGCATATCCTTGATCTGTTTCTCCAGTTTCACCTAAATCAATTTTTACAAACTTTGCACCTAATGAATTTACCTGTTCTTCTACTACATCTCTTGTATCAAAGGCTTCAACTCTAGCGCCCAATCTTTTAGCAGTCGCAATCGCTTGAAGACCAGCAACACCAACACCTATAACGAAAACTTTTGCAGGTTTTAAAGTTCCTGCAGCAGTCATCATCATTGGTAATGCGGTTGAAAGATGTTTAGCAGCCTCAATAACAGCAACATATCCTGCTAGGTTTGCTTGGGAGCTAAGCACATCCATTTTTTGCGCTCTAGTAATTCTAGGTATGAATTCCATGCTAACCAAATTGACGTTTGATTTACAACATGCATCAATTAATTCTTGGTTGCTAAACGGATTCATCATTCCTAGGATTGTTGAATTTTTTTTCATCAATCCAACTTCCTCTATAGTAAGAGGTTGATTTGTAATCACTAAATCTGAATTTATTAAACATTCGTTTCTTGAGTGCTTTTTTAAACCCAGCTCTTCAAAAATCTCATTAGAAGTGTTGACACCCTCTCCAATATTATCTTCAAACCATATTTCGATACCGAGATCGATTAATGTTTTTGAAGTTTCTCTATGAATAGGAGATCTTTTGTCAGTAGAATTATTTGATTTTAATGCTGAGATTATCACAGTGTGGATTTAAAAAATTATGTATTTAATTTAATATTAACAGTTACTTCAAGTCAATTAAATTAAAATATCACTTAAATGAATGAAATTAGAGATTTCGATCTGAAGCTTTGCTACAGAATATATATTTTATTTATTTTTTATTAAATTTATAAAGGTTAAAATAATTATATGGATAATATTGATAAGCAAGAAGTAAAGAAATTTTCTGAACTCGCTGAGGACTGGTGGAATAAAGATGGTGATTTTAAACCACTTCATATTATTAATCCTCTAAGAGCCAATTACATAAAAAGCAAGGCTGAACTAACTAATAAAAATATTTTAGATGTTGGCTGTGGTGGTGGGCTTTTAACAGAAGCGCTTTTTGATCATGGGGCGGTAGTAACTGGAATTGACGCTGCTGGACCAGGAATAGAGGTTGCGAAAATACATGCTAAAAAAAATAGTAAAAATATTGAATACCATGAGAAAACAGCTGAGATCTTAAATCAAGAATGCTCAGAGTTATTTGATATTGTTACCTGTTTGGAAGTTTTGGAGCACGTTCCAGATCCAGAAAGCCTTGTTAAGACATGTATAAATCTTCTAAAACCGGGCGGGTTACTTTTTTTATCTACAATTAATAAAAATCCAAGGTCTTGGATAACTGCAATAGTAGGAGCAGAGTATGTATTCAATCTTTTACCTAAAGGGACTCATGAATTTGATAAATTTATCAAGCCATCTGATTTAGCTTCTTATGTTAGAAAAGGCGGTGCTGAATTGATTGAAACTAAAGGCATGTTTTATAACCCAATTACACACAAAGCGAATCTCAATAATGATTTAGGTGTTAATTATTTGATGTATGCTAGAAAATCTTAATACTAAACTTGTGTTATTTGATTTAGATGGAACTCTTATTGATACTGCACCAGACTTTCTTAGCTCACTTAATAATGTGCTTAGCAGGTACAACAAAAGAAATGTATCAGCCTCAGGAATTAGGACATATATTTCAGAAGGTTCGTCAAAATTAATTAAATATGCTTTTGATATTGATGAGAGGGATAAGGATTTTAAAAAGTACAAAAATGAGTTCTTATTAGAATATAAATCCAATCTTGCAGCAAAATCTAATCTCTTTGACGGTATTGAAAAATTATTAAGTTATCTTAATCAAAATAAAATTATGTATGGGATTGTTACAAACAAATTTCTTGAATACGCTGATCCAATAGTAAAGTCATTTCCTCAACTCAAAGATTTAAAAATATTAATTTGCCCTGATCATGTAACTATCTCAAAACCAGATCCTGAAGGTATATTGCTTGCATGTAATAAGCTTAATGTTGAAATTAATGAAACAATCTATCTAGGCGATCATGAAAATGATTTAAGAGCAGGAATCTCTGCAGGTGTAAAAGTTATTGGTTGCTTATATGGATATTCTCTTTCAATAGACTCTGTAGATAAATATGATTGTGACTTCGTAAATAGTGCCAATGAAATTATCTCTCACATTAAATGATGAGCAAAAAATTAGACTATCTAAAAGATAAAAATATATTGATTACTGGTGCCTCAAAGGGTATTGGAAGATCTTTGGCTATTAATTTAAGCAAGCATAAAGCTAACGTTATTCTTTTAGCAAGAAATGAAGATTTGCTGGATAGTTTATATGATGAAATTAAAGAAAAATATAACACAAACCCAATGATTATTGGATGTGATCTAAGTCAATTTGAAGAAGATAAGGCTCAAGAAATTGCAAATGTAGTTTCTAAAAATTATAAATGTCTTGATGCTTTAATAAATAATGCAAGTATTTTAAAAAAAATGTCTTCTATAAATGAATACGATTTGATGAGCTGGAAAAAAGTTTTAAATGTTAATTTAACTAGCGCATTTCTTTTATCAAAATACTTGATGCCGTTAATGATGGACTCTAAACTGCCAAGAATAATTTTTACTTCATCAGGCGTAGCAAATAAGGGTAAGGCATATTGGGGCGCATACTCAGTAACCAAAGCAGGCATAAAAAATTTATCAGAAATCTTGAATGATGAACTTAACTCATTAACAAAGTTTAAAGTTTTTAATTTTAACCCAAAAGAAACCAGAACAGAGATGCGAGCTTTGGCATATCCAGCGGAAAACCCCTCTTCAGTTAAAGCCCCAGATGAATTAATAAATTACTATTTATGGATGCTTTCTGAAAGGAGCACATCATCATCGAAAACACATATAAACTTTGGTGATGAAATATAGGATTATATAGTTACATTTTCATCTTCAAGAACTCTCCACATATACAAACACATATAACTTCTAAATGGGCTGAATTCCTTGTAAAAATCCTCATTATAACTCTCTTTATCAAACATTCGGATGTGTGCATTTTTGAGCCCAAGATCAAGAATTGAGAATACATCAGCATCGCCTATATAAAAGATTCTTGACATCTCGATCGACCAAGGGCCAATACCTTTAATTTTTATTAAGAATTCATAAAAATCAGAATCAGACATTTTTCGTAAATCTTTTTTAGTGAGGTTTTTAATTTTCTCATCAAAAATAATTCCATTTAAATATTCAATTTTTTGTCTAGACAGGCCCGCATTTTTAAAATTAAAATTTAGTTTATTATTAATTTTTTTGTACTTATTTTTTTTTAGGAGTATTTCTGTTCTTGCCCATATTGCAGCTGCCGAGGCAACTGAAAGTTGTTGACCAACTATTATCTTTGAAAGATGGTCCACAAAGTTCATGTCAGATAGCTTTATTTTTAGGGGTCCAACTTTTTTAATATGATTAGCTAAATTCTTATATTTTTTTTGGGCAGCCTTTTTATATAAAAATTCAAAGGCTTTCTTATGTTCCATAATTTTTTAAAGCATCTATTTCCTTATTGGATAATTCCATACTTTTACCCTTCTTTAGACTTGATGGTAAGAAAATAGGTCCAAATCTTGTCCTCTTGAGCCTACTTATTTCCATATCAACTGCATTAAATATCCTCCTCACCTCTTTATTTTTTCCAGACATAAGGCAGGCTGAAAACCATTGATTAGAAGCATTTTTTTCACCTTCGACGATATCAGAAAGTTTATACGTTTCTCTATCAATTGTTATTCCACTTAACATGCGTTGTCTTTTTTCTTCAGTAAAATCACCTCTTGCTCTTACTAAATATTCTCGATCGATCATTGAAGAAGGATGCATGCAATAATTGGCAAAATTTCCATCATTAGTAAATAGCATTAATCCTGATGAATTGATATCAAGTCTTCCTACTGATATCCATCTGATCTTTGGCTTTGACTTTGGCAAAAAGTCAAAAACAATTGGCAAGTCTTTCTCTCTCTTTGATGATGAAAGCACTCCTTCTGGTTTATTAAGTATCAAAAGTTTTATTTCAGATTTAACGAAGGATAAGATTTTTCCTTCATATTCAACTATATCATCTTTATTTACTGAGCTGCCAAGCTTTGCAACCTGTCCATTTACAAAAACTTTATTTAATCTTATGAGTTCTTCGCAACCTCTTCTTGATCCTATTCCTGATCTAGCAAGAAATTTTTGCAGTCTTTCTGACATGAATTAGACAACTTTAGAAAGAAAGTCATCTTCTGAATTATTTATGATATCTGGTAATTCAGGCAGATCTGAAACACTTTTTAAATTCAAGTCATCTAAAAAATCTTTTGTTGTTGAGTAAAGTGCTGGCCTGCCCGGGACATCTCTAGCTCCAGATACCTTAATCCAGTTTCTTTCTAATAATGATCTTATACTTCTTGTGCTTACACTAACTCCTCTTATGTCTTCTATGTCGCCTCTTGTAACTGGTTGCTTGTATGCAATGATTGAAATAGTTTCCATTAACGCCTTAGAAATTCTTGGCGACTTGTCATTCCAAATATTCCCTAAAGAAGAACTGTGCTCTTGTTTTATATTCAGCCTATAACCAGAAGCGACCTCTTGAACCTCAATTGAGGTATCAGTGTATCTTCCTTCAAGCATATTTAATGATTTTTTTATATCGGATAATTCAACAATATTTCCGTTATTGCTTAGAATATTTCTTATTTCGGAGAGTGTAATAGGTCTTCCTGCTCCAAAAAGTAAAGCTTCAATAGAATTTGTAAGACTTTTGCTCAATTTATATTCTCCTAGATGATTTAATAAATAATTCTTCGCTTTTGTTTTGTATGAGTTCAACATATCCATCTTTGGCCAGTTCCAACGATGCCAATAATGTGACTACAATGCCTTTTTTACCCTCGGGCTTTTTTAAAGTTTTTGAAAAACTAATTATATTAGTCTTAGATAATAGATCTAATATTATTTGAATACGCTCTTTTGTTGAAAGTTCTTCAAAGTCTATTTGATGATTATCTTTGTAATTAGGTCTATTCAAAACTTCAAGAATTGAATCAAATATTTCATTTTTTGTAATTAAGACTTCATTGTTTTTTTGGTCTTCAAACTTTGGTAGTTTTGCTGACGCAACGTAAAAATCTCTATCAATCCTAGGTATTAAAGCAATTTTCTCAGAAACATTCTTAAACCTTTGATATTCTTGCAATCTTTTAATTAAGGAGGCTCTTGGATCATCTTCTTCTTCATCAAATGATTCTCTTGGAAGCATTAATCTAGATTTTATTTCTGCAAGTGTTGCTGCCATTACAAGATAGTCTGCTGCTAAATCAAATTTTAAAGAGTCCATAAGTTCTATATATTCGATATATTGATCTGTTATCTTTGAAACATCTAAATCAAGAATATTTATATTTTCTTTTCTAATTAAATATAAAAGTAGGTCTAGCGGGCCAGAAAATGCCTCTAGGCATATCTCAAGAGCATTAGGTGGTATGAATAAATCATCTGGTATATCCTCGAACTGACGACCCATGACAGTAGGAAGTTCAAGTTGAGCAAGATTATTATTTTGCATAAATAAACACTATATAGTGTAAGTTTTGGTTATTTTAATACAATATCTTGTGCATTTCCTTAAAATAACTAATTTAAATAATAAAATTTTTAGTTAATTATTTTAATTAAGCTGTTTCCATTGTCTTACTTTCATTTAATAATATTCACCCATTATAGAAATAGGTATATAACATAGAGATACATGAACTATTCGACTGACAATACAAGAATTATAGATAGGAGAAAAGTGCCTGCGCCATATGAGCTTGTTAATAAATATCCAATCAATGAAAGTATTGCAAAACTTGTATATGGCACCAGAAATCAAATTAGCCAAATATTGCATGATAAAGATGACCGAATATTTGTAGTTGTGGGTCCCTGTTCTATTCACGATCCGATAAGTGCTTTAGATTATGCAAAAAAACTTTCCGGCGAGTATAAGAAATTTAGTGAGAATCTTTTAATAATAATGAGAGTTTATTTTGAAAAGCCAAGAACAACAGTTGGTTGGAAAGGATTGATTAATGATCCTGACATTAATGAAACATATGATATTGCCAAAGGTCTAGAATTAGCTAGAAAGGTATTAATAGATATTGCTGATTTAGGTTTGCCAGCTGGAACTGAATTTCTTGACCCGATATCACCACAATATGTAACAGATGTAATTTCATGGGGTGCAATTGGAGCTAGGACCGCAGAGAGTCAAATTCATAGAGAGCTTGCATCTGGTTTATCATGTCCAATAGGTATTAAAAATGGCACTGACGGAAGCCTTAAAGCTGCCATAGATGGTATTCAAGCTGCTAATCATTCTCATGTTTTTCTTGGTGCGACAAAAGAAGCAGATATTGCAATGTTAAAAACTGCAGGTAACAACGATGCACATATAATTCTAAGGGGAGGAAAGACACCTAACTATGATTTTGAATCAGTTAATAATACTCTTACAGCCTTAAAAGAGGCAGAGGTAAATGAGTCTATTATGATAGATGCCAGTCATGGCAATAGTCAGAAAAAATTTAAACAACAAATACCAGTAGTGGAGTCAATTTGCAGTCAGATTGCAGAAGGTAGTAAAAATATAAAAGGAGTTATGATTGAAAGTCATTTACAAGAAGGTAATCAAAAGATTTCTGATAGTTTGAACTATGGTCAGAGCATAACAGACGCATGTATGGGCTGGGACGATACATTAATATGTTTAGAAAAACTTAATGCAGCTATTAATATAAAAAGAGGTACTTAGTTTAATTGGAAAAGGGAGAAAATTTATCATTCTCAAAAGAGGTTGCTGAAACGTTAGGATTAGAATGTGCGATTATTCTTAATTTATTTAAAGAAATTGAGTCAAGTGATATTTCATCACAAGACAGATTGTTGGCTTATGCAGTCAATGCCCTTCCTTTCATTGACCCTCTAAAAATCAAAAAATCAATTGATAAGCTAAATCAATTTAATCTAATTGATTTTGATAAAGAATCATCAAAAAAAGACTATGTAATCAAAAAGCCGACTAAGAATTTAGAATCTCGACAGATAGACCCAGACTGGCAACCGTCAGAGGATACTCTTGAAATAGTAAAAATGACTTCGATTTCTAATGATTTCATGAACCTTAAATTAAAAGAATTTAGAATCTATTGGACAGAAAGAGGACAGAAAAAAAATAATTGGAACATAACTTTCTTAGATTTCATTAGAAGAGAATGGGCGAAAGAAAATAACTCAAATAAAGGCCTGCCATATACCATTAATGAAAAATGGTTCCCTGATGAAGATGTCTTTGATATTTTGAACTTATCCGATATATCAAGAGATTCTGCGTTAAAATATTTAAGAGAATTTATTCTATATTGGAAAGACAAAGGAGCTGCTTTTACAACGTGGAATTCTAAATTTATTGATCACGTCAAAAGACGACACATGATTAATGCTAATATGAGTAATAATGAAAAAAATAAGGAATATATTGAGCCAGGAAAATATACAAAAGATTTCAAAACAAGAAAAAATGACACAACTTGGGCAAACGAAATTAGCCTCGACTAAAGAAGATTTAATTAAATCAATTGATTCCTTGTTCTTAAAACTTGAGCTTGCGTATCATTATCAATTTTATAAAGTTTTTGGTACTGATGATAAATTAAAAGAAGGTAAAAAACTTTGGGCGGTTAGTTTAAAACATATTTCCTCAGAAATAATTCTTGAGGCAATTGAAAATGTTATAAGCTCTCAATCATACCTTCCAACGCTGACTGATTTGCTGAAAGCTTGCAATGATATAAATAGAAAAGATGGATTTCCCTCTTTAGAAGAAGCATATTTTGAAGCAAGAAGGTCTTATCAACCTAGAAAAGATTTTAACTGGACGCATCCAATTGTTTATTTTGCTGGAAAAAAAACTGGTTGGAATATACTTGATGAAAAAGATTCTAATCTAAGCCTTCAAGTTTTTAGAAAAAATTATATGTACTTAAAAATGCAAGCACAAAATGGAACGGAATTTAAAATAAAAAGTGATTCGGATAACAATGAGAAGTTAGAGCCATTCAATAGAGATTTATTTAAAAAACTTAGAAATAAATTCAAAGTCTAAAAAATCGTTAAATATATGAAAATAACAAAAAATATTAGGATATCTTTATACATTTTAGTTCCAATTTTAATTTGGATGCTCTCAGGTATTTTTAAGACTGAAAAATTAGATGAGCCCGAGCTAACAAATGATTTATTTACCGTGCAAACAGTTGTAAGTAATTCAGTTGAATACCAGCCCTTGATTAAATTAAAGGCAACTTCAATGTCGGAAGCTCGAATTGGGGTTAAAGCAAAAACCTCTGGAGAAGTTGTAAACATTGGAGCGGTTCAAGGTGAATATGTAAACAAGGATTTAGTTTTATGTAGTCTAGGAATAGTTGAACTGAATAGAACAGAAGTTAAAGCTCCTTTTGCAGGATATGTTGAAAATATTGTAAAACCTGGCAATTTTCTTGAAAGAGGTCAAATTTGTGCAACTCTTATTCAACTTAGTCCTATCATTTTTATAGCTGGAGTGCCTGAGTATGAGATCAACAAAGTCGAAGAAGGACAAGAAGTCATTCTTGAATTAGTAACAGGTAAAGTAATAAAAGGATATTTAACCTTTGTTTCTAAAAGTGCATCTTCGGACACGAGAACGTTTAGTGTTGAATCTCAAGTTGCTAATTCCGGTGGTGAAATAAAAGATGGCCTAACTGCAAGTATGACGATAAGAATAGATAAGGTTAAGGCCCATAAAATCTCACCATCCATATTACTACTAAATGATGATGGAAAATTAGGAATTAGAATAGTGGATCAAAATAAAATAGCTAAATTTACTGAAATATCCATTTTAGAAGATTCTGAAGAAGGTTTATGGGTCACAGATATACCAGATTCTGTCGAGATTATTATCCAGGGTCAGGGCTTTGTTGAGGATGGTCAAAAAGTAATAACTAATCCTCAATGACAAAGATAATTGATTTTGCATTAAAAAAAGCAAAAACAACTTTATTAATTGCTTTCATGATTATTGTTGCCGGCTCTTATGCCCGTCAAGAAATTCCAATTGCTGCATCGCCAAACGTTCAATTACCATTTATAACTGTGTCGGTATTTCTAGATGGGGCTTCCCCTGGAGACACTTCAAGACTAATTGCTAGGCCTCTAGAGAACAGATTAAAAACAGTAACTGGAGTTAAAAATATAAGATCGACAAGTTATTTAAGCTACGCAAGAATTTTCTTGGAATTTGAAGTTGGCTTTGATATTGATAAGGCTCTTGTAGATGTTAAACAAGGTGTTGAAGAAATTAAATATCAACTTCCACTTGGAGCAGAAGATCCTCAAATAGAAGAATACAGTGAAGCAAGCTTTCCTGTAATGAATATTAGTATTGTAGGTGGTAAATCAGTAAGGCAAAAAGTTTTTTATGCACGAGAACTCAAAGATAGGATTGAGCCTATTGAGCAAATTCTTGAAGTCAATATGACTGGTGCGCCTGAGGAGGTTTTAGAGGGCGTCATAGATAAATCTAAAATGGAGTCGTATGGAGTCACCTTATCTGATATATATAATTCTGTTGCAAATAACAACTTAATTATTCCAGGTGGGAAGCAAGATACTGGTAGAGGAAGTTTTAATATAGAAGTTCCTAGCATTATTGAATCAGCTAAAGATATATATGCTATTCCTGTTAAAGTTACTAAAGATGCGATTGTTACGTTGGGTGAAATTGCTTCTGTCAAAAGAACTTTTAAAGATTTTACTTCTTATGCAAGAGTTAATGGGCAAGATGCTGTTACTTTAGAAATTTCTTTAAGAGAAAGTGCTAATGCTATTGATGCTTCAAATGCTATTAGAGAGGTTTTAGATAATTTTGATTCAGAACTTCCAAAAAATCTGAAGATTGTAATTTCCAATGACGATACTATCTATGCCAGTCTCATGGTTAAAGAGTTAAACGGAAATATTATTGCTGCAGTAATTTTAATTATGGTTTTAGTCATTGCCAGCATGGGTGCAAGGGTTTCGATGTTAGTTGGTCTATCAATACCCTTCTGTTTTTTAATGACGTACTTGATATTGTATACCTTAGATATGGAAGTTAATTTTTTAGTTATGATGGGGCTCCTTCTTGGTATGGGAATGTTGATAGATGGTTCAATTGTAATTACAGAATTTGCAGACAAAAAAATTGCTGAAGGCTTATCAAGGGCCGAAGGTTATACTTTAGCCTCAAAGAGAATGTTCTACCCGATAATTGCTTCTACTGGAACAACAATGGCAGCATTTATACCTGTAATGTTTTGGCCGGGGTTTACTGGTCAATTTATGAGGTACCTTCCGATAACAATTTTCTTTGTACTATTAGCTTCACTATTCTATTCATTAATAGTTATTCCTGTTTTGGGATCTTATTTTGGACAAAAAAAATCAGCTCTTAATTCTGATGATGGTAATATTTCAATATTTACAAAGCTCACCGATTGGTATGGAAAATACATAAAACGTTTTGTTCAAAACCCTGTTGAAACAGTAATTGCCGTGGTAGCGGTTTTGCTAATAATAATAATGAGTTATGGATACTCTGGAAAGGGAACGGTCTATTTTGCAATTGTTGATCCAGTTCAGGCAAACATAACTGTAAAAGCAAGAGGTAATTTTTCTGCTCTAGAAACTAAAAAAATTATTGAACAGGTTGAAGAACGATTCTTAAAAGTAGAAGGAATAAAAAATGTGTACTTAAGATCAGGAACAAATTGGTGGCAATCAGGTGCTGACAGAATTGGTGGTGGTTTTGTAGAAACCTTGGAACCTTCGCAGACAAAAATCTCTGGTTTCGAAATTATGGATCGATTGAAAGATTCAACAATTGATCTTCCTGGAATAACAGTGGAAGTTGAAGCTGATATAGGTGGCCCATCATTTGATTCTCCAATTGAACTGGATGTATATGGGGATACAGAAGAAACAGTAAATAATGCTGTTAGTCTTATAGAGAACTTCATGAGAAATGACATGATAGGTCTCAATAATATTTTTTCTTCAAAAGCATATCCATCTGTGGAGTGGAGCGTTGAAGTTGACAAACAAAAGGCAGCTCAATTGGGTGTAAGTGTTGGGGATGTTGGAGCTTTAGTTCAAATGCTAACTAATGGTTTTAAAGTTGGTGAATATCGTCCTGACGATGCAAAGGATGAAGTAGAAATTAGGGCTAGATTTCCAGATTCAGATAGAACCATAACAGGAATAAGAGATCTTAATGTTGTTACGAAAAAGGGAACTGTTCCAGTAAGTTCATTTGTTAAGGTTATACCTAAAGAGAATCGTCAAACTGTTAATAGAAAAAATGGTAAATATTTTCAGGAGGTAGGAGCTGGTACACTAGATGAATCAGAAGTTTCGCTAAAAGTAAGTGAATTAAATAATTGGTTAAATTCTACAGATTTAGGGCCCGGAATTTCCTATGGTTTTGGAGGTATGGCTGAAGAAACTGAGGAAGTTAATAATTTCATGATTACTGCTGGAATAACTGCGGTATTTATGATGCTGTTGATGTTGATCACTCAATTTAATAGTTTTTATCAATCATTTATTATTCTATCTTCAGTTACTATTTCATTCGTTGGAGTTCTTTTAGGATTATTAATCACAGGTAAATCTTTTAGTACCACGATGACTGGCTTATCAATAGTCACTCTAGCGGGTATTGTTGTAAATAATAATATTGTATTAATTGATACTTTTAATAAATTAAAGGAAGAGGCTCCCCACCTTGAGAAATCTATACATATTATAAATGCATGCAAACAAAGATTAAGACCAATTCTATTAACTTCATTGACGACCATATTTGGTTTAATGCCACTTGCTATGGGTATAAGCTTAGATATTATTTCTCGAGAAGTATTAGTAGGAAGTAGGATAGTTGATTGGTGGTCAAATCTTGCAGTTTCTATTGTATTTGGTCTTGGTTTTAGTACATTTATAACGTTAATACTTACCCCTGCTG
>CABYCI010000011.1 GCA_902517425.1 uncultured SAR86 cluster bacterium
CAGCTCAAATTCCCAATGATGAGGTTCTGCCGTATGAATTGATCTCTACTTTATTTTCAGATTACTCATATAAGCAAAGATGGGTTTACGTTCCAAAAAATACAAAAGCTCAATATAAAGAGGACTGGGTGTTTGATTTTCCTGAGGGATCTGCATTAATTAAAACGTTTTACTACCCTGTAGACGAAAGAGATCCTGAAAAGGGCAAAAATCTTTTAGAAACCAGGCTTCTTTTAAGAAAAGAAGACGGGTGGGAAGCTGTATCTTACGCTTGGAATGATGAACAAAATGAGGCTTTCAAAAAAGTTGCTGGTAAGACTATAAATGTAGCTTGGACAGACTTTATGGGAGTTGAAAAAAATGTCAGATATAGAGTTCCAAATGTTAATCAATGCAAAGAGTGTCACGCGGCTGATGATAAAATAACCCCTATAGGACCTAAAGCAAGAAATATTAATAAAGACTATGAGTTCAAAGATGGAGAATTTAATCAGCTTGCTTATTGGATGAATAGACAAATAATTGATGAATATCCTCTTAAGCTTACTTCACCTGTTGATTGGACCGATACCAGCCAAGACATCAATGATAGAGTTAGATCCTATTTAGATATCAATTGTGGTCATTGTCATTCACCAACAGGTAATGCAAACTCAACAGGTTTATATCTTCATTTGAATGAAACTAGGGAAACTCATTTAGGAATATACAAGAAACCGGTTGCAACTGGTCGCGGGAGTGGAGGAATGAAATACTCAATAGTTCCTGGAAAGCCAGAAGAATCAATATTATTACATAGGATGATATCGATGGACCCAGGAGTAATGATGCCAGAATCTGGAAGAGCTCTTACTCATGAAGAAGCGGTTGAAATGGTCAAAGACTGGATTTTGTTACTTAAGGACTAATTAAAAATGAGTAAGAAATATTTTCTTATTTTTTTATTATTTTTTTTAATTGGGTGTGAAGTTCAAGAATCAAAAAATATCTATAAGCCTCCTCAAGAACTTGAAAGCTTCAAAAATGTATTTGAATTAAACATTTATACAAATGATCAAATCAACCAGATTAAAATAAAGCTAAAGAAGCTTCTACAAACAGACGTTATCGATCTAAAAGAGCCTATTTCTATTAATTTTGATATTGAAGATATACCCGACTATATTGATTGTGGATATATGAATGAAGAGATTTACGTTAACTACATAGAAAGAATATTTGGCACTCAACTTCAAGCAGATATTGGTATTAATGTAAAAATGATTAACGATGGCATTCTGTTTGAGAAATTCAACATAAAGTATACTTTTACATCAAAAGAAACAGGAACCAGATGGAGATTTGCGACCAACAAACCAAAAGATTTGCTTGTTGGGAATCCGGTATACGATGAAAACCCCTACAGAAAATGTTTATCCAAAAATACATTAGAAAATGAGATTATCAAATACTTCAGCCTTTAAATTTTTTTTCATTACTTTTTTAGTTTTGAATTCATTTAATAGTATTGCGGAAGAAACAAGTTTAATTGAGGGTTATTGGCTAACATCAGCATCAATTGTAGAAGTAAAAAAATGCAACAATGAGCTTTGTGCAACCATCGAACATATTTTCGTTGATGAGGGCACAGATCCTAAGTCTATACTTGATGACAATAACAAGAAAAAATCTTTAAGAAACAGACCTTTGATTGGCATTAATCTACTTGAAGGTTTTGAATACTTGCAAGCGAGTGAAACGCATTACAAAGAAGGCAAGATTTATGATCCAGGTCGAGGAAGAGTCTTTAAATCAAATCTCAAATTACTTAAAAGTGGTAATCTAAAAGTTGAAGGATGCTTTATGAGAGTCTGCGGTCATGAAGAATGGCAACCATTGAAAATTATGATCAATGAGGATGGAACAAGATCAGCAGAACTAAAAAACTAATTTATAGTTAAGCATTTATACAAATATACTAATATTAATTAATTATGAAAAAGATAAACTTCACATCAAAATTTAGCAAGTTCACTGACCAGTGGTCTCCTAAAGTTATTGCGCAAATGAACGACTATCAATTTAAACTTGTCAAAATTGAGAATGACTTTACTTGGCACAAGCATGACGATACAGATGAGGTATTTATAGTGCTAGAGGGGCAAATATTTATTGAATTTGAGGACGAAACAATTGAAATCAATGAAGGTGAAATGTTAGTTGTACCAGCAGGTATAAAGCATAAGCCTTTTGCTGAAAGAGAGGCAAAAATAATGTTAGTTGAGCCATCAGGAGTTGTTAATACTGGAGACAATGAAGGAGAACTAACTGCACCTAATGATCAGTGGATTTAGATATTTATCTAAATGAAAAATATCTTAAAAAATAACCTTATATTTTATTTATTAATATTATCAGGTTGCGGAGGAGGTACCTCATCGCCTTTGCCAATTGATAATTCAAATCAAATACCTGAACCAATTGCTTTATTCAATTCTGATCCAATTACACTTCTTGATGCTGCAAGTTATTACTCCAATGCATGTAACAACCCATCATTTCAATTCTTAATTCCAACTAAGATAAATGAAGATGCTTATACAGACTTTATTGCACATTATTGGTGTGACAGCCTTACTCCTGCAGAATACGATATTGCACCAACTGCAGATGCTTTAGTTGCCTACGTTAGTAATAATTTTGGAGAATATAAGATCGATAATGTTAATGTTTTTGGTGAAATAAATCCAAAGCTTGGAGGCGCAAGTAGAAAGTATGCTCGCGGAGATATAAACGAAGATGGAAAAGACGACTTTGCTTTCGCAATAAACTGGGAAGATGGCAGAGCTTCATTTAATTATCAATCTATGATCTCAAATTATGCCAAACCAGCAATCCTTTTAAGCAATGATTCAGGTTATCAGGTAATAAGATTAGGCACTGAAGATTGGGGTCATTCAGTTCAAATCAAAGATAACAAAGTATTTTTTGCTGGGCACTCATCACAAGTTTTTGAACTTATTGAATCAAACTGGATTAATATTTCTGATTCTTATGACAATCTGAGTTTCGCAAGTTTCTTAATCTTCGATGACTTTATTATTAACAGTGTAAGAAAAGAATTTTCTCAAGGACTTGAACTTATCAAAGAAAATAAAATTATTTCATCTATTATGATTGAAGAGTCATTTAAGGTTAATTTTGAAAGCTGGAATAATGCTGGCTCAAATAATTTCAGTGAATTAGGCGTTTACAACATTCAAGGTGAAAATTATTTTCATGGAATGATATCTAAGATGTGTAAAAAAGATGACATTATTGTTGCGACTATAAATGCAAGCAAGCTTATTTCAGGTGAGATAGAAGAAGGAGGCTATTATTCAGAATCTGAAACAACGCCTGTTGTAATATTTTCTTTTTATGAAATTTACAATGAATCCCTTAGGGAACTTGATATTAATATTATTAACGAGGAGATCAATCATAATTTTAATTTTTTTGACTGTATTGATGTAAATAACGATCAACGGAAAGACATTATTGCCCAAGTTTTCAGTGAACAGTGGAATGATCAAGATAATAACAGGGGAGTGCCGGAAGTATATATTAATGATAATGGAAGTTATTTCAATTTAGATACATCTAACTGGCCTGTTTACTCTTATACAGATGATTCTCAAGGTTATTTGTATGATATTGATGACAACGCAACTCCTGATTTAATTGTTTTCCCTTTAAAAATTAATACTTCAGGCAGCATTGAAATATATACCACAAATAAAAACATCACAGATTAATCTTTTCTCTGCTTCAAATTCTGATCAAATATTATTAGTAGATCATGAAGTTATGTTAACTTGTGCTTATGAGTAAATTTTTACTTCTTGTTATATTTATCTTAGTTACTGTATTTGTAATCTATAGCCCAAACCTAATTCGCCTTTATAAGCTTTCTAACCTGTATAACGAAAAGACGATAGCCTATAACTTTATAAACATGGATAAGTTTTTTTTCATATCTGAGCCAATTTCTGCGTCCGATAATCCATACTTTTTTGAAGAAAGCTATATCAATTTGCCAACAACATATAGCCTTGATGGAGAGGAACACAATCTTATTGAAGGATTAGAATATTTTTCTACAGACGGATTAATCATTCTTCATAAAGATAAAATCCTTTATGAAAATTATTGGAACGGCAATGATCGTTATAGCAAGCACATTTCATGGTCAGTAGCTAAGTCATTTTTATCTGCGTTAATTGGTATAGCCATAGATGAAGGTCTAATTGATAGCATTGAGGATCCAGCGACAAAATATTTACCTGATTTTAAGGGCACTGGATATGATGGAGTTAAAATCAAAAATATTCTTCAGATGTCTTCTGGAGTTAGTTTCAATGAAGATTACGCAGACCCAAATTCAGATATAAATAAGTTTGGCAGGGCTGCAGCAAGAGGAACACCATTTAGAGAGTTCGCAAAAACTTTAACAAATGGAAAAGAACAGGGGACTTATAATCATTATGTCAGCATAGATACTCAAGTCCTTGGAATGATTTTAGAGTCAGTATCTGATATGCCACTTCGAGAATATCTCTCTAAAAAAATTTGGAGCAAAATAGGCATGGAGAGCGACGCTTATTACATAACAGATAAGACTGGTGTTGATATGGCTCTTGGAGGATTAAATGCAACTCTAAGGGACTATTCCAAGTTTGGATATTTATATTTAAATAATGGCAGTTGGTTTGGTGAACAGATTGTTCCAAAGGAATGGGTAAAAGCTTCCTATACTCCCGATGCCGATCACTTAATGCCAAATGCTGGAGAATTATCTTCAAGCGAATGGGGGTATGGATATCAGTGGTGGGTCCCTGGGGACCCAATCACTGACTTCACGGCTCATGGAGTTTATAACCAATTTATATATGTTGATCCAGAGTCAGGTATTGTAATTGCAAAAACCTCTTCAAACCACAGATTTAGAGCTGAAAAAGAATACTCAAAAGCAGCTCATATAGCCATGTTTAGATCAATCACCAATCACATTAAGCAAAGAATAAGTGATTGATTTGTATTAGATTTAATTCTTTCATAGAATTAGTACTGATATTCAAAATCAAAGGAGAAGAAATGAATACAAAGTTTATTAGTTTTATCGCAATAGTATTTTCAGTAAGTTCTTTAGCTGGCCATCATGAAGGCGGTCATATGCATAGTGATTCACCAAAATGGCAGATCAAAGCATATACAGGCGCTGCTCCAAGTTTTATAGGAGATTTCGCTTCAGTAGTTGGTGCTGACGGGACAGTTTTAAGAGAAGGAACAAATGGTTGGACCTGTTTAGCATTTACAGCAAATATGATGGGAGATTCAATGGATCCAAGAATGGCTACACCAGCATGCATGGATTCTAATGCTATGGCTTGGGCAAACGCATATATGAATGAGGAAGTGCCAGAACTTACAAATGATGGATGGGCCTGGATGATTCATGGTGATACTGGCGCTGATAACTTTAGAGCATACTCTGAAGGAGATAAAGCCGGTACTGATCCAGAAGATTGGATTGAATCTGGCGCACATTTAATGTTGATGCCAAAAGATCCAAAATCTTTAGAAAATACGACGACTGATTTCAATACAGGATCACCTTATGTGATGTTTAAAGGAACACCATATGTTCATCTTATGATTCCTGTATCAGGATATTATGATTTTCAGCCTGAGGCAGCACCTAAATAATTAAATAATAATGGAAGAAGTCAAAGTCTATTTAATAGCAAATTTGCAGATACATGATGCTGATAAGTATAGAGAATACGAAAAAGGCTTCTTCCCAATATTAAAAAAACATGGTGGTGAGTTCATTACTTTTGATGACAACATCATAAACGTCGAAGGGGATAAGCCAATGGAAGGCAGAGTAATTTTATTTAGCTTTCCATCTGCAAAGCATGCTGATGAGTGGTATGCAGATCCAGAGTATCAAGAGCTATCAGAACATAGAAGAGCAAGCGTTACTACAACTTTGACCAGAGTTAGCGGATTACCGCCGAGGAAATAGAAACATGGAAAGATATAAAACTTTTAAAGAATTTTACCCTTACTATTTATCTGAACACGATAATAAATATACCAAGCTTATGCATTTTATAGGCACAAGTATTGGAATCGTCTTTTTGATTCAATTCTTTTTAACTTTTAATTTTATAAATTTATTATTTGCCTTACTGTCCGGCTATGCCTTTGCATGGGTAGGACACTTTTTTGTTGAAAAAAATAAACCAGCCACATTCAAATATCCATTCTATAGTTTCATTGGAGACCATAAAATGTATTTTGAAATCTTGCAGGGCAAACATAAAATTTTTTAGAACATAAGTTTTAGTAAATTCTTAGATGTCCTTGATTGATATTGATTTTTGGGAAGACCCTCCATGGGGAGATGGTAAGCATAAGTATCGTCTTGGTTTAAAGCCAATTGAACGAGATAAATGGCTAAATAGAAAACCAAATGAGACTTTATATAATCATAAAAAAAATCTACTAGACACCAGTTACAACAAAGTTATTGCAACCACAAAATACTCTTTAAATGCACAAAAACATTTAGCAGATATCTTTGAAATTAAAGATACGAAGTATCCTGATTTAATAGCAGAACTATGCTTAAACATTCAAGATGATTTATGTGTAATGGAGTCCAGTGATGAGCAGAGGCTTATTGCTGCAAGCATATGTTCTCCAAGTTATTGGGATGTGAGAACAAAGATTGGCAGGCCTCTAAAAGAAATTCATGATCCAGTGGTTTCATTGGATAAGAAAATAGGAGATAAAATCTCAACATTCATACGACAAGCACCAATAATGAAACCTTTTGCTAGACAAAATTGGTTAATACATGGCGATACAAAAAGATTCCATTTAAAGGAAGAAGAATCACTTAAAACAAATCCATCAGAGTGGTTCATAAGGTCTGAAAAAGAAACCATCTGTAGATATCATGAAGATTTCTCTCTTTTTACTATTAATGTTTTATTTCAACCTTTAAAAGAGATTTTCAATCATCCAAGGCAACAACACAGCCTTATCAATAGTCTTGAGCAATTGGATGCGGATGAGTCAGATTATTTTGGTGGCAATACTAAGATTAATATTTTATTAGAATATCTTTTAGATTAAGTGTAGTAAAATAGCTATTACATATATAGGGGGCTATAGATGTATGGAGGAATTTCATTAATTGGCTGGTTCCACACTATTATTGGGACTGCTGGAATCATAACAGGCATTTATCTATTAATTAGGTATGAGTTTATTAATATATGGTCTAGTCTAGGCATGTTTTATATTATTTGTACCCTATTGGCATCAGGATCATCATTATTTATTTTTAGTGCAACTGGAGAATTTAATGATGCTCATATCCTTTCAATTTTGACAATACTTGCAATTATTGGAGCATTTATTTTAGATAGATTTTCCCTATTCGGATTTTTAACAAAATACCTAAAGGAGCTAGCTCTATCAGTTACAATCTTATTTAGTATGCTTCCTACAACAGCCGAAGTTTTAAAAAGACTGCCACCTAAAAATCCATTTGTAGATTCAATTTACGATCCTCTCATTATGAAATTTTATATGTCTTACCTTGTAATTTATGTAGTCTTTGCTATATATCAAATCTTTTTAATTAAAGGAGGGTCATATAATGACAAATAATTTTGAAACAACTGTAACCAAATCTAAAGATATCTCTATGAGGTGGAGGAATATCCCAGCTCCTCAAAGGGGAGAAATGATTAGACAGTTTGGAGAGGAGCTAAGATCACAAAAAGAATCCCTTGCTCTAACCATTACCAAGGAAGCTAGAAAAATAAAAACGGAGTCTTTGGGCGAAGTGCAAGAAGCTATAGATATGTGTGACTTTGCAGTTGGCTTGAGTAGGCAGTTATATGGTTTAACCATGCCAAGTGAAAGACCAAATCATAGACTTCAAGAATTATGGCATCCTCTTGGAGTTGTTGGATGTATAACAGCATTTAACTTTCCTATGGCGGTTTTTGCTTGGAATTTTTGCTTAGCAGCTGTATGTGGAAATAGCATTATTTGGAAACCAAGCCCACATGCAAATGAATGCGCTAAAGGCATTAAAGAAGCTTGGGATAAAGTAAGTGGCGACTTCTCAGATTTAGTTTTAATTTTAGAGGGTGGGAATGAAGAAGCTGTTTCCATATGCAAAGACAAAAGAATAGCACTTGTTTCTGCCACAGGAAGCACCGAAATGGGCAAGGAGTTAGCACCAATAGTTTCAGCCAGGCTGGGAAAACTTTTACTAGAGCTAGGAGGCAACAATGCAGCCATTGTATCTCCTTCAGCAAATTTAGATTTAACTATTAAAGGTATAGCTTTTTCTGCTTGTGGTACAGCTGGTCAAAGATGCACTTCTCTTAGAAGGCTATTTGTTCATAAAGATATTTATACGGATTGTGTAGAGAGACTTAAAAATTGTTTTGATGATTTAGTTATAGGCTGTCCTTCAAAAGAAAACTCACAAATAGGACCTTTAATTTCTGAAAACAGCTATAACTCAATGCAGAAAATTTTAGACTCTCTTAAGGCTAAGGAGGTTGAAGTTATTGGGGGTGATAGACTGGAAATAGAAGACCCAAAGGAATTCTATGTAAAACCTGCTTTGGTTCTTGTTAAAAATATTGAAGATGAAATGCTGACAGAGACCTTTGCTCCAATTTTATATGTAAAAGAATATGAAGATATTAAGGATGCAATTCACATGCAGAATGATGTAGCACAGGGCTTAAGCAGTTCGATTTTTACAAATGACATAAGAGAATCTGAATTATTTCTAAGTGAAGATGGAAGTGATTGTGGAATTGCTAATGTAAATATTGGTACAAGTGGTGCTGAGATTGGAGGAGCATTTGGTGGCGAGAAGGACACAGGTGGAGGAAGGGAGTCTGGTTCTGATGCATGGAAAAATTATATGAGAAGAGTAACTGCAACTGTCAATTATGGTGAAGAGTTACCCTTAGCTCAAGGAGTTGAATTTGATGAAAGCTAAAATAGCAATTGTTGGAAGTGGAAATATTGGATGGGCTTTAAAAAAATTATTGAAAGATGATTATGAAATCAGACAAGGTGATATAACTGATGGGTTCGATGCATCAGATATCACACAAGTAAAAGAATTTCTTAAAGATATTGATGCCGTAATATCAGCAGGACCATTCGCCGTTAATAAAAATATTGCTCAAGTTGCATCAGAAAACAGCATAGGGTATTTTGATTTAACCGAAGACGTTGAAACGACTGAATTTATTCAGTCTCTCGATTCATCAAATATCCTTATGCCTCAATGTGGACTAGCTCCAGGAGCTATCAACATATGCGCTGCTGGAATGATGGAGCATTTTGATAGTGTTAATGAAGTAATGATGAGAGTTGGTGCTTTGCCAAGGTTTACAACAAATGAAATGAGCTATTACCTCAGTTGGTCCACCAATGGATTAATAAATGAATATTGCAATGAAGCAGATGCTATATACGAAAGTAAAGCTATTAAAGTAATGCCACTTGAGGGCGCTGAAAAAATTGTAATCGATGGAGAGAGCTTTGAAGCATTTAATACAAGTGGGGGATGTGCAACTATGTGCGAGACCTATGAAAATAAAGTAGAAACACTTTCTTATAAAACAATCAGGTATCCAGGGCATCTTAATCATATGAAATTTTTATTTAATGATCTTCATCTTAAAAAGAATAAAGAAGTCCTAGAAAAATTATTTGATAAAGAAGTCCCTAGAACTAAAAATGATGTAATTATATTTTTTGTAAAGGTCATTGGTCTAATTGATGGAGTTCTTCAGGAAAAAACATATCTTCGTAAAATCTATGGTGATGAGCATTATAGCGCAATCCAATTAACGACTGCATCAGGGGTATGTAGTGTATTAAAGATGTACTTAGATGGAAAAATCTCTAATAAAGGTTTCGTTAAACAAGAGTCTTTATCTTGGGATGATTTTATTGAAAATAAATTTGGTCAAGTATATGCTTAACAATTCATACCCTATTAAAATTAAATGATCGATTTCAATCTTTCGAGTACATCTCATATTATCTTTACGATGCTTTGTATCACCATGATTTTATTCTTACCAAGATTATTTATTGGAAGAAATGACTTGAGTAAGAATATATTGATTACAGTAATTATTTCCTTAATTCTTACAAATCAAGGCATGGATTTCGTTAGAGAGGGCTATGAGATCGATAACTGGAAGCTTGGTCTTCCTCTTCATCTATGTGACTTTTCATCAGCTTCTATAATTTTATATTTTTTCACAAAAAGAAAGGAGTTTTTCTTATTTGCTTTCTTTGCAGGTATTTCTGGAGCTGGTATGGCAATTCTTACTCCTGACGTTTTGTATTCATTCCCACATATCGATTACATAAGACATATGATTGGACACTCAATGATTCTTCTTGGAGTAACCTATGCAATTATTATTGATCACCAAAGACCTCAATTCAGAGATGTACACAGAGTTTTAGGAGTTTTAACAGTATTATTGCTCCTTATGTATCCTATTAATTTTTTACTAGGACCACCGGCTAATTACTGGTTTGTAGTTGAAAAACCTCCAGGTTTTAATGTCACAGACCTTATGCGTGATGCACCTTATCATATGATCGATGTTTACATGCTAGCAGTTATTGTGTGCTATTTATTGTATGTTCCATATTTGATAAAAGACAGGGTAAACAAAAACTCATAATGCCAAGCGTATCTACTAATCAAATTCCCAAGAGTTTTAGGGCCTATAGGCCTAGGGCTTTGCAATGGCTAGGAAGAACTGTGTTGTCTTTTCTTGGATGGAAAGTAAATGGAGGTATATCAGATGAGCATGAAGGTAAAAAACTAGTTGTGGTTCTAGCTCCTCATACTTCTAACTGGGATGGAATTTTAGGTGTCGCTGCAATCGCAGGTCTTGATGCAAAGATCACATTTATTGGTAAACATACTGTATTTAAATATTTTGCATTAGGTGCTTTTATGAGATACATGGGCGGTATTCCAGTTGACCGAACTAAGCCAGGCGGGATCATTCAAGATGCAATTGATCAGATTAGAGAAATGAATGGGACATTAATTGGTATGGCTCCTGAGGGAACTCGATCAAAGGTAAAAGAGTGGAAAACCGGATTTTTAAGAATTGCAGATGAATTGAATACAAAAATAGTACCCGCATCTATTGATTTTGCAAAAAAAGAAATTTTATTAGGTAAAATATTTACGCCTTCTGGTGATAATCTAAAAGATATCTCAGATCTAAAAAAATATTACAGTGTTTTTACTCCAAAACATCCTGAAAAATATTAACTCTTAGCCTCTTTAATCATATTTTCTACCATCTCTTCAACTATAAATAATGGAGGATTTCCATGATCCAAAACAGCAGAATGAAAATCTTTAATGCTAAACTTATCTCCTAATTCTGTCATAGCTTTCTCCCTTAATTCTAAAATTTTTATCATTCCCACCTTATAGCTAAGAGCTTGGCCTGGCCAAACAATATATCTTTCTATCTCGACCCTCACTTCAGTATCTGACATACCCGTCTTTGATTTCATATACTCCATCGCCTCTTCCCTAGTCCATCTCTTGTAATGCATGCCAGTATCGACAACCAATCTTACAGCTCTAAATATTTCACTCTGTAAAATGCCAAGTTCATCATATGGATTTTCAGCAAGACCAACTTCAAGAGCAAACCTTTCAGCATACAAAGCCCAGCCCTCAGAGAAAGCTGATGTTCTATAACCAAATCTTCTATACATAGTGAGATCATCATTTTCTAAAGAATGTGCAATTTGATGGTGATGACCAGGTGTTGCCTCGTGATAAGCAAGAGTTCTCATGCTGTAAGTAGGGGTCTGTTTTATGTCATATAGATTTGCATAAAATACTCCAGGCCTACTTCCATCTAATGCTGGTGCTTGATAGTAACCACCTGCTGCAGTTTGTTCTGAATATTCTGGTACAGCTTTCACAATTACTTCCGCCTTCGGCATTGTATGAAAATAATCTGTCATAACATTAATGGCTTCATCAACCATTTCCGCATAGTCATTAACGACAATATCCTTTCTATCTGGAGTATCTGCATATAAGAATTCAGAACTTTCATTTAGTTGATTCATTAATTCGCCAACACTCTTATCTTTATCGTATCCAAGCATAGTAAGGATTTCTTTCATTCTGCTTGAAATTCTTTCTACTTCATCAAGCCCCATTTGATGAATCTCCTGAGGAGAATAATTAGTAGTTGTATAAGACCTTATTCTAAGTTTGTAATACTCATCCCCATTAGGTTGGGACCATATACCATGATTCTTATTAGCATTATTTTGTGTTTTAACCATAAAGTCTTTAAGCAGAATAAAACCAGGCGTAACACTTTCATTTATTCCTTTCTTTATAGCATCTTCAAAATAATCCTGTTTCTCATTGTCAAGATTTAAGCCTTGAACTTTCTTCATAAATTGAGTGAATAGAGGGTGCTCTTCATAGCTATAGTTTATAAATTTATCAAGTTGCTCAATCACATGCCCATAAACAAACTCAGGAGGAAAGATGCCTGCTTTAGCTTGTTCTTCCAGTTCATAAAGAGTACCTAAATAAACTTCTTTGATTAAATTCACTCTATCAACGAAACCTTGAGCTTCAGCTACATTTCTTACAGGATGCATATCACTCATAAATTCAATGGTGTTCAAATGGATTCCGCCAATTTGATTCAATGGATAATCATGGTGTGGAAATTCTTTTAACTGCTTCAAGTTATTTTCATAATCAAATATGGCAATTTTTTTTGTACTTCTTTGAATATCAGTCAGTCTAGAATCTTTATATTTATGTAAAGTCTTTATTGATTTTTCTAGTTCTTTAATGCCTTTCTCGTTATCGCCTTCTTCTGGTATTGATAGTCTCGAATTATGCCCAGTGATCCAATCAAAGCTATCAAATAAACCTATATATGTTAATGCTTCAGGTGAATCAATAAGCCCAAGGGCAAGCTCTTTCCCTAAAAAGTGATCAATTGAAACAGGCTTCATAAGAAATAAGTTTGCAAGGTACAAAGATGCAACCCCAAGAATTATGAGTAACAGCCTTGAAGTTACATATAAAAATTTTGAAACAGACTTAAGTATTTTTTTAATCATGATAGAATTTATTTTTAAATTATTACTCACTATTATGTCAGAAAATATAGCCACTCTTAAGAAGGAAGAAGATATATCGATACTTACATTAGATGATGGAAAAGCTAATGTTTTTTCAGCAGAAATGTCCAAACAAGTAAACGACTGTTTAGACCAAGTTGAAACAGAAAAAGGATGCCTAATAATAACTGGAAAAGAAGGCATGTTTTCTGCAGGCTTGGATTTAAAAACTATCCAAAGTGGAGATGTAGATAAGATTATGAAGATGTCCACAAATGCTTTCAAATTGTTGGCAAGAATATTTTCCTTTCCAAGACCAGTTATTGCAGCCTGCTCAGGACACGGAATAGCTTTAGGCACTTTTTTACTTTGTTGCTGTGATTATAGGATAGGGGTAAAGGGTGAATTTATGCTTGGAGCAAATGAAATGAGAACCAATATGGTCATCCCAACACCAATTCTTGAGCTAATTAAATTTAGAGTTAATGATTCTCATAAATATAGGGCTGTTCTTGGTGCAGAGATGTATACCTTAGAGCAGGCCATAGAACCTGGACTAATTGATGAGGTTGTAAAGCCAGAAGATTTAATGAAAGCTGCAAAAGAAAAGGCAAAAGATCTTCAAACCATGGGACATCCCAGCTATAGCATTACAAAAGAACTTTTTATTGCAGAACCAATGTCCAAAATCAATGATGCTATGAAGGAATTGACTAGTAGCGGCAAATAAATATCTATTTGTGAGGAACGAATTTCAATATAAGGTTAAAGAGTTTTCTAGCTCTGTTAGCCAGTCTTTGTTATTGGAAATTCTTGCTCTTAATCAAGATAATACTCCAGAAGTTGGGAGCTTAGCTTCAATTAAAGAGCTACAAAATTTAGTTACACAAAGCTCAAACAATTACTATATCTCTCTTAATGATACAGTTATAGCATTTATGATCTGTTTTAGGGAGAGGTCTAGCTATCATTCTGTTAATTACAAATTCTTTAGCAAAAAAGAAAACAAATTTTTATATGTAGACAGAATTGCAATTAAAGATACTTATAGAAGAAAGGGCATAGCAAAAAATCTTTATTCAATTATTGAAATGCAAGCTAATGCTGAATCAATACCTTTATGTTGCGAAGTTAATACAATTCCTTTAAATGAGATCTCTATAAAATTTCATCAAGATTTTGGCTTCTATCGAGTGGGCGAAAATGATTTTATAGATCATTCAGTGGCATATTTTCAAAAGTAAATTGTATTTTTATAAAATATAAATCTTTAGTATCATTAATCTAATGGAAACCTCGTTACTTTTTAAAACATTAATAATTCTTTCAGCTCAACTAGCCCTAGTTTTGGTTATGTGTTTTTATACTTTAAAACAAGCAAGGCTGGCATATGAAAATAACTCAACATTATTTGGCATGTCTTTTAGAGGGGCTGTAAATATGAAGAACAAGCTTAATCTAATTCCATATACTGAGATAAAAAAAACCTTTCCCAAGCCTATGGTCAAATTTGTTGATAAAAATACAACACTTCACAAACAAGCAAATAATCAAGATGAAGTAATTAGTCTTCTTAAAGATGGCTATGAACATCAAGCTTCGGCTAACAACTTCATTTTAGGCTTAATGATTTTTTGGTTCGTGACTCTATTCGGTACAGCAATACTTACATCCTTTCTCGATATCAATATTTGGATAGGAATGACACTTTTTACTTTATGCAGTTTAAGTTTTGGACCTCTTCTGGCATTGATAATGTTGGAGATGGATGAAAATGATGGATTTACAGCAATGAAAATAGTTCTTGTAGTTACTATTTTAACTGGCTTTATCGGTTATGGAGATTTTATTTCTTTTGCAGACAGCACCCTTTTTGCAACCATACTCTTTATTTCTTTGATCGCTCTTTTATTATTTAATTTTGCTCGTTTTTTTATGGAAATTAGTAGAGCAACAACAAGGGCTGCAGCAATTTTTGGCTCTTTCCTTTTTTCATTGTATTTACTCTATGATTTTAATTATATTAAAAAAAAATCAGGTCTATCTTCATCTAATGATTGGGAAACTGCGTTAGATATGGCTTTTATACTTTATTTGGACATCATCAACTTGCTACTTGAAATATTAGATGCAATGAGTAATTCCTAATTTATTAGCCTCTATATCAATTAATTACTACTATATTTATATTATTTGGCTTTTTATTTATCTATAATTACTTAGATTATGAACAAATTTATTATATTTTCTCTATTAGTTACCTCTTTTAATATCTTGGCTGATCTAAAACAGAATTTAGATAAAGATTTAGACAGCCTTATGGAAAAAGTAATTGAGTGGAGACACGACATTCATGAACATCCAGAGCTTGGCAACAGGGAGTTCAAAACATCAAAAAAGATAGAAAATCACCTAAGATCTCTTGGTATTAAAGTTGAAACTAATATTGCTTATACAGGTGTGGTTGGAATGTTAGAAGGTGATTTGCCTGGTCCAACAATGGCCTTAAGGGCAGATATGGATGCTCTTCCGGTTGAAGAAAAAACAGGTTTACCTTTTGCCTCAAAAGTAAGAACAACTTATTTAGGCAATGATGTTGGGGTAATGCATGCATGCGGCCATGATGCTCATGTTGCTATATTAATGGGTGTTGCTGAATTCCTAGCAAAAAATAAATCCAGTTTAAAAGGTAAAGTTATGTTTATTTTTCAACCTGCTGAAGAAGGTCCACCAGAAGGAGAAGGAGGGGGAGCTGAAATGATGTTAGCTGAAGGCATCTTTGAAAGATATAACCCAGAAGTTATTTTTGGATTGCATGTTACTAATATTCCAAATGGTGTTCTATCAGTTAAATCGGGCCCAGCTATGGCTGCAGCATCAGCATACAGAATAAACATAAAAGGTGTTCAAACGCACGGATCAACACCTTGGTCTGGAATTGATCCAATAATGGCTACAGCAGAACTAATAGAATCTCTAAACACTATTGTTAGCAGAAGAATTAATATTATTAATAATCCTGCTGTTGTTTCTGTTGGCCTTGTAAAGGCGGGTACAAGAAATAATATAATTCCTGAAGATGCACAGATTATGGGAACTATAAGGACTTTCGATCCTTTACTAAGAAAGCAAATATACGAGGAAATTGAGCAAATAGCCAAAGGCGTGGCACTTGGAACAGGAACAGAAATATCTGTTGAATTTGATGTTGGTGGCTTTTACCCAGTGACTTTCAATGAACCAAAATTAGTCAATGCAATGAAAGGCTCTCTAATGGAAGCCTCACCTGGAAGATTTTACGAATCAAATATCCCTGTTACTGGTGCTGAAGATTTTTCATATTTTTCTCAAGAAGTTCCTGGGATGTATTTTTGGCTGGGTATTAATAAGCCTGGAGTTGGTTTAGAATCAGCTAACTTTGGAGAAAGAACAGATGTTGCAGGAAATCATTCACCATATTTTTATGTTGATGATTCTGCTTTAGATGAAGGAGTTAGAGCCTTCGTTTATCTGATTGACGATTATCCAGTAAAATTTTAAAAATATTTTTAATAAGGAGTTCTTAAGTGCCTATTCATAAACATATCGAAGAAAACATTTCTATACCAGTTATTGGAGCACCACTTTTCCTGGTTTCAGGACCAGACTTAGTTATTGCTCAATGTAAAGCTGGAGTCATAGGCTCTTTCCCGGCTTTAAATGCGAGACCTCAACATGTTCTTGATGAATGGATTGTTAGAATTAAGACTGAACTTGCTGAATACCAAGAACAAAATCCTGATGCAAAAGTTGCCCCGTTTGCCGTAAATCAGATTTGTCATGGATCAAATGATAGATTAATGCAAGATATGGAGACATGTGTAAAACATGAAGTGCCAATAATTATCACCTCATTAAGACCACCAGCAGAAGTTGTTGAAGCTGCACATAGTTATGGCGGTCTTGTTTATCATGATGTTATTAGTGTCAGACATGCAAAGAAAGCGGCTGAACAAGGTGTGGATGGTTTAATTTTAGTTTGTGCAGGAGCTGGAGGACATGCTGGAGCATTGTCACCATTTGCTCTGTTAAGAGAGGTCAAGAAATGGTTTGATGGAACAGTAATTTTATCAGGCTCAATTGGTGATGGACATGCAGTTGCTTCCGCAATTGCACTAGGTGCAGATTTTGCATATTTAGGCACTAGATTTATTGCTACGGAAGAAGCTAATGCAGATCAGGAATATAAAAGAATGTTAGAAGCAAGTGCTGCTGAAGACATCGTTTACTCTTCACTATTTACAGGAGTGCATGGCAATTACCTAAAGCCATCTATCAAGAATGCTGGACTAGATCCTGATAACCTACCAGATGCAGATAAATCATCTATGAATTTTGGATCAGGTGGCAATACTGATTCAAAAGCATGGAAAGATATATGGGGGTCAGGGCAGGGAATTGGCGCTATAAAGGATTCTCCATCTGTTGCAGAGCTTGTCGGTAGAATCAAATCAGAATATGAATCGGCCTTTAATACATTCAAAACAAAAATTAGTGGTTAAATAAATCTGATGATAGAAACAGTAATTATAATTCCGATTTTGTGGATCGTTATGGTCGTCATCTATACACTTTTATTAAAGAATATTGAAGGAACTAAAGGTATTACATCTGAGTATCAGACCAAAGATGGCATAAAAAGAACTGCCAAAAAAGACAGAGAAGACTTCATAGTATGAGTAAAGCCTTGGGCTTTATTGGCTTGGGTGTGATGGGGTTCCCCATGGCAGGACATCTTGCAAACCAAAATAATAATATTTCTGTTTTCAATAGAACACTAGAAAAATCTAAAACTTGGAATACCAAATATCAAGGTGTTATTTGCAACTCCCCAGCAGAACTTGCCAAATTATCAGATGTAATAATGATCTGCATTGGAAATGATAACGATGTTAGAGATGTAATTTCAGGAAGAGACGGAGTGATTAATTATCTTAAGAAAGGATCAATAATAGTTGATCACACAACAACCTCATCAGAACTGTCTATGGAAATGAATGAATTGCTTAACTCTAAAGACATCTTTTATATTGATGCTCCTGTATCTGGAGGTGAGGCAGGCGCTCAATCTGGCCAATTATCGATCATGGCTGGTGGAGACAAAGAAGCATTTAATTCGATTGAAAAAATTTTAGAACCATATACTAAGTTTATTAAATATATGGGGCCATCTGGATCAGGTCAGCTTACAAAGATGGTCAATCAGATATGTATTGCTGGACTTATTCAGGCATTGGCTGAAGGTGTTAATTTCTCAAAAAAAGTTGGCCTAAACACTCAAGATGTTCTTGAAGTTGTCTCAAAGGGCGCAGCACAATCATGGCAGATGGAAAACCGATGGGAAACAATGACTCAAAACAAATATGACTATGGATTTGCTGTTGATTTAATGAGAAAGGATTTAGACATAGTATTAAAAGAAGCAGACAAATCTAATATCAGTCTCGATGTCACCAAAATTATTAATGAATTTTATAAAGACATTCAAGATGCTGAAGGAGGTAGATGGGATACTTCCAGTTTGCTAAAAAGGTTAGAAGAATTAACCTAAAAAGAATCTAGACGAATAAATAAAAACCCCATACCCAAATACAATCATAGCCGAAGCAGTTTCAAGTGAATCCATATCTGTAGAATTTGTATCAACCATAGTGTAATAACTATCAGGATTAGAAATTAACCAGCCAACGCCAATCAGATGAGTAAACATTATCAAAGCAACAATCCAATTCAATGGTTGTGATGTAAATACAATGAAGGAAGCTAAAATAATAAAGATTAACTCTATTGTTAAAACAGCATTTATATTTTTTCTTTTTAATAAATATCTTAAAAGGCTATAACCTTTTATATATGAATAAAAAAGCACAAAACCATATAAAAAATATAAAGAAGAGAGCAAGTAAATCATAAAAAATATTTTATAGCACGTTTAGTAATCTGAGAATCATTTACTAAGTACAGGCTAGTGGTGAGGTGGCTTTTCATATTTTATTGGGGAAAATTGGGGTTTTTTACTTTCATCATATTTCTTATATTTAAACTTATTGAGTTTTGATGAAGTATTTTTTTTTGGCATTCTCATGTATAGATTTTTTATCTTTCATTTATCAATTTAGCAACAGCAGAATTACTTTCTCCTCTAAATTTCTATAACAATATTTCCAATAATGGAGCCACTCTCCATTGCATTATGAGCATCAACAACGTTATTAATCGAATAGGTTTTTGAAATCATATGTTTTAGAGATTCTTGATTTAATAATTCTGAAAGCCCGCTCAATATTTCTTTTCTAAATGTCCCTTCAATTGAATATATAAGAAAAGTATCAATTTTAACGCCTTTGAACATTAGATTATAGAAAGGAAGCTTTGGCTCCATTTCTGCCATTGAGCCATACGTTACAATCACACCATTAGAATTTATAATCTTTTCGTTAATTGGAAGATTGCCTCCAAACTCAACTTCAAAGATTCTGTCTACACCATTGTTATTGGTATATTCCATGACCACTTCAACGACATCTTCAGTGTTATAGTTAATTATTTTATCTGCTCCAGCAGAACTGGCAATATTAGCTTTTTCATCATTACTTATTGTTGTGATTACATTAGCGCCAGCTAACTTGGCTAACTGAATTCCATAAAAACCCACGGCACCCGCTCCACCAGAAACCAAAACCGTTTTATTTTTAACAGAACCATTTGAATGTATTCCATAATAAGCAGTCGATGCTGGAATGCCCATACATGCTGCTGATTCATATGAAACATTATCGTTTATCTTAACCGCCTGTAGATTAGGCAAGGTAATAAATTCTGCGCATGTACCATGAGATCTTCCAAATGCTGCATTCCATATCCAGACTTTTTCACCAATTCTACTTTTATCAACACCCTCACCAACATCTATAATTTCTCCACTACCATCAGAATGTGGTATTACAGCTGGAAATTGAAGTGGGCCTCTTGCACCCGCCCTGGTTTTTACATCTGATGGGTTTATGCCAGATGCTCTAACCCTAACCAATACTTCTCCTGCAATTGGCACAGGATTATGTTGTTCCCCAATTTGAAGAACGTCTTCTGCCTTACCAGTTTTTGTGTACCATACAGCTTTCATTTTTAATCCATATATTTCATCGACAGGCTTTCAGTATTGCCATCTATAACCAGCATTTGACCTGTAATCTTTTTTGCTAAAGGTGATATTAAATATACTAACATTCCAATAATCTCTTCAACATCGATAAATGTTTTTAAAGAGGTTTGTTCTAAATAAGCAGATTTGATTTTTTCTGAAGTTGTACTTCTATATTCTGCTTCTTTTTCGATAACATTCTCAATTCGCTCTCCATTGACCGAACAAGGACAGACAGCATTAACTCTTATATTATTTTCACCGTACTCCATAGCCCATGTTTTTGTTAATCCAATTAAACCCCATTTTGTAGCAGAGTATGCAGATCTTAAAGGATTACCTAAAAAAGATGATGTGGAACCAATATTAATAATTGATCCTCCATTGTTTTTTAGAAGTGGAATAGCAGACTTTGTTACTAGAAACAAACCATTCAAATTAACATTTAAGGTCTCTTCCCATTTATCAAAATCTATATCTTCAAGCTTTCCCGATGGCCCTGAGATACCAGCATTGTTAATCAAGACGTCGATGCTATTAAATTTACTTTTTATGTCCTTAAAGAAAGAATGAACATCAGATTCATTAGACACATCAGCATGGTAAGCATAAATTTCAGGATTATTATTTGAAAAAGACTTTAGAATTTTTTTGTTTACGTCACATACCATTACCTTAGCTCCAGCTTTTGATAAAGCAATCGCTACTTCTGAACCTATTCCAGATGCTCCAGCTGTGATAACAATCTTTAAATCCTTAATGTGATCCATAAATTCTGTATAACTGCCTATAGATCGCCTTTTTTGCGAATTTCACTTCTTTGAACTTCAAATTTTTCACCATATCTCGCAGCAAGTTTTTCTTGGTTTTCACTAATAACCTCATAAGGATCTAAATTAAGAGAAGCGCATGCAGTTACCCAGTACCACATAATATCTCCAAGCTCTCTTTTCATATGAAATATATTATCTTCAGAAGGAGGCTTGCCTTGAAGGTACATCTTTTTGACAATCTCAACAAACTCACCTGTTTCGCTACCCAGGCCGAGAGCTGCAGTAAGTAATCGAGGTGTTTTAATGCCTGAGTTTTGCTCAATTTCATCAAAACTTTTCTTTAGAGCATCTAAATCAATACTTGGCTCACTTGTTACTTTTGTTACAAAATCAGTATAGGTACTGAAGAATTTTTTTATTTCTTCGCTCATATTTTCTCCCAAATGTTATTTAATAATTTTATCATTTAAGCCAAGATTATTTTAAAAAAGCTCCTTATCCCATGGTAATGATGAAACAAAATTTCCAGTAAAAGCTTTATCCTTTTCAATAACTTTTTTATTTATCAGATCAAC
The DNA here is from genome assembly GCA_902517425.1 of uncultured SAR86 cluster bacterium. GTDB lineage: Bacteria > Pseudomonadota > Gammaproteobacteria > Magnimaribacterales > D2472 > SAR86A. Next base: position 21,762 of record CABYCI010000011.1, read on the forward strand.
ACCAGATAAATATTCATAATCTTTCATAGTTCTTTTGTTTCCTAATCCAAATATTCCTTCTATTTTGTTATTAATAATATTATTTAACTTTTTAATGCTAATTTCTTCCCTTTGATGCCACTTTGTCTCTCTATTGCTATCTTCATCTTCATCCCAATGCAACTTCCTTTTGATATCTGTAGTTTCAGTATACAAATGAAAAATTGGAATTGCTGGTAAATGAAATATTCCAAAACCTCTTGTAAAAGCCCTGAGCATTATGGATATTTCTTCTCCATAAAAATAAAAATCAGAGTCATACGGGATTTGTTTTACAAATTCTTTTGTTGAAAATAAAAATCCTGCAGCTATTAAATATCCATGAGATATTTCTTTTGTTGCAATCGATCCAATTTGCCTACAAAAATTTTCTTTTATAAACATGGCATCTTCTCTGTAAGCAATGGTGTGGGTATTGCAATCACTTTTATTAAGCTCAAATTTTTTAGTTTCAATACTAACAACATCAAAAGAGCGAGGGTAACAAGTAATAATTGGAAGTTGATGCATTTCAGAATCAACAGATCGTATTTCTTCGATATATTTTATTAAATATGAATCCCAACTTTGATCAAATTGCATATGGGAATCTATCTGAAGGTAATATTCTTCATCTTCAAATTTTTCTTGTATCCTTGATCTAGCCCAACATGGGCCCTCAGAATCCAAAGGATCAATATGCTCGTACTTTATTTGATTATTAAATTTAATAGATTCTATATCTAGAGGAATAGATGATTGATCACAAATACCAAAAATGAGGTTTTCTGGCATATCAGATTTCTCATATGCACTTTTGATTGTCGTCTCTAGAAGTGCATCTTGATATGAAGCTATCGAAATAAAGATTTTCATTACTATTTAAATTTAATTTACAAAAATAGTATAATTTGAATCGAAAATGAAACCAAAAAAAATATCTGAAAACGTAACCCTATATTCTACTAATCCTATGGTTTATGTAGTGTCTAATTTTCTTTCTGATTTAGAATGCGACTCATTTGTAGAACTTGGCAAAGGAAAAATGGAAAGGGCAACTGTCATCACAGATTCAGAACACGAGGTTCATGCCAGTAGAACTAATGACTATTGTTGGTTAGAGCATAGTGCAAATGATGTTGTTCATGAGGTTAGTAAAAGATTTTCAGTATTAGTTCAGATGCCTATAAATAATGCTGAGCAATTTCAGCTTGTTTATTATGGGCCAGGCAATGAATATAAGCCTCATTTTGATGCTTTTGATAAAACAACTGAAGAAGGCCAAAATAATTGGTTTCCTGGCGGTCAGCGAATGGTTACAGCCTTGGCATATTTAAATGATGTTGAAGATGGAGGAGCAACTGATTTTCCAGAAGTGAACGTTTCAGTCAAACCAAACAAAGGAGATGTTGTTGTGTTTCATAACTGTATAGAAGGCACTACAGAAATTAATCCAGATGCACTGCATGCTGGTTCTCCAGTTGTTGCTGGAGAGAAATGGGCGGTCAATCTCTGGTTTAGAGAATCAGCAATCTATTAATTATCTACTTTAAGTGACCTTTGACTGTCAGCAATATTGTATAAATGTTCTTGTGCTTCTGGTTTTAGCTGAGCTACCCCCATTGTCAAAACATCAATAATAGCTGTATAAGCAATTCTAGATGTTACTGGTTTTGATATTCGATTATTTATACCTACATCAATAGTCAATGGAAAATCACAAACATTTGCTAGTGGAGTATTACCAGGCATTATTCCAATAACTTTGACTCCATTTTTTCTAACAATTTTTACACTATCTATTAAAGCAGCAGTTGTTCCTGATTGAGAAATTGCAACTACAACATCATTTTTTTCTAAAGAATTTGCTGACATGAATTGAAGATGAGGGTCTGAAATATACGATGAAGGAATTTTTAATCTAAAAAATTTATGCTGTCCATCCATAGCAACAGGGGCTGAACCTCCAAAAGCATAAAATTCAACTCTTTCTGCATTTACCAAAGTTTCTATAGCACTCTCTAATATATCTTGATCAATTTGAGATCTAACATTAAGAATCTCACTAATGGTGGTATCAAAGACTTTTTCACATAACTCATGAATAGAGTCATCTTCTTTTATTTCGTACATAACAAAGTAATCGTCAGCCGCTAGTTGCTGAGATAAATTAATTTTTAGATCCTGAAATCCAGTAAAACCTATAGCTTTACAAAACCTTATGAGCGTTGGCTCGCTGATTCCCATAGCTTCAGAAGCCTCCGCTGTTTTCATAGTAATAATAGATTTAGGATCCTTAAGGACAAATTCACCAACGACCTTTTCAGATTTTCTTAAATCAGGAAGTGAATTTTTAATTTGTCTCAATAATTTTGTCGACATAAGGTTAGAATATCTAACTTAACCAAAAAAATGAATCCCTAAATGGATGTATCTCATATTTTAGACAATTTGAATGACGACCAAAGGAATGCTGTTACATCCGAAAAGCAGCATTTACTTGTTTTAGCAGGCGCTGGCTCTGGAAAAACTAGGGTATTGGTCCATAAAATTGCATGGGAAGTTGAGGCTTTAGGTGTTAATCCTTCTTCAATTATGGCAGTTACTTTTACCAACAAGGCTGCTAATGAAATGCGATCAAGAATAGAGTCTCTATTGCAGGCTCCAATGATAGATTCTTGGGTTGGAACTTTCCACGGCTTATCTCATAAACTCTTAAAAAGATTCCATAAAGAAGCAGGCTTATCCAGTGGATTTACTATTATAGATTCAGATGATCAGCTTCGAATTGTAAAAAGAATCTCTAAAGAATTTAGTTTAGATGAAGCTACTTGGCCAGCACGACAAAGTCAGTGGCAAATAAATTCTTGGAAAGATGATGGACTTCGAAGTAATGGTGTAGACGATAAAGGAGACTTTTATACAGAAACAGTTAAAAAGGTATACAAAGAGTATGAGGAGATTTGTCAAAGAGACCATTTAGTAGACTTCGGCGAGCTTTTATTAAAATCTTATGAATGTTTGTTAAATTCAAAATCTGTGAAAACTTTTTTTCAAACAAGATTCAAATCTGTCTTAATTGATGAGTTCCAAGATACAAATACGATTCAATATAAGTGGCTACAGGAAATTGCCTCTGACAAAGCAAATATAACTGCAGTTGGCGATGACGACCAATCAATTTATGGCTGGAGGGGTGCAAAAGTAGAACATGTAAACGCCTTTACTGAAGATTTTAAAGATACCGAAGTGGTTAGACTGGAGCAAAACTATAGGTCAACAAACATAATTCTCAATGCTGCAAATGCGCTTATTGGCAATAATCAAGATAGACTTGGTAAAAACCTTTGGACAGAAAAAGTAGAAGGCGAACAAATAATTCTTTATCAGGCTTACAACGAACAAGACGAGGCTAGATTTATTGCAGATATTTTAAAAGACTGGATGCATAAAGGTGGGGCATATGAGGAAGCAGCAGTTTTATATAGATCAAATGCTCAATCCAGAGCAATAGAAGAAGCCCTATTAAGATTAAGCATTCCTTATAGAATTTATGGAGGACTTAGGTTTTATGAAAGATTAGAAATAAAAAATGCGATAGCCTACTTAAAAGTTGTTTTTAATAACAACGATAACCCATCCTTTGAAAGATCCATTTCTAATCCTACGAGGGGAGTAGGAGAGAAGACCCTCGCAAAGATTCGAAATACTGCAAAACAATTTAATTTATCTTACATAAAAGCATCGGCTAAATTGGTTGATGAAGGAACTATTGGCGGAAGAGGCGGTGCAGGACTAAGAGATTATTTAGAATTTATTGCCGGATGCAAATCTTTTATTGAAGAGAATTTATTATCAGAACTGATGGAACTCATTATTAAAGAAACTGGTTTGTACGCCTATCATGCAAAAGAGCCAGGAGAGAAGGGTAAAACTAGAACAGAAAATTTAGAGGAATTAATTACTGCCACCAAGAACTTTGAACAAAGCGTAAGTGAAGAGAAGACTAATCTAGAGATTGCTGAAAATTATTTAGATATTATTTCTTTAGATTCTGGAGATAGGCAAGCTTCAGAACATGATGATGCAGCTCAACTAATGACAATGCACTCAGCTAAAGGCTTAGAATTTAAATTAGTACTTCTTACTGGACTTGAAGAAAGTTTATTTCCTCATGGCAGATCGATGGAAAGCGCCTCTCAACTAGAGGAAGAGAGAAGGCTATGTTATGTCGCGATAACTAGAGCGATGGAAAAACTTTATATAACTCATGCTGAATCAAGAAGATTGCATGGTACAGATACCTTTAATCCTCCTTCAAGATTTTTGCGTGAAATACCAAAAGATCTTATCGACGAAATAAGGCCTAGAGCACAAACCAATATTCCTTATAATAGAAAAGACTTTAACGAAACAAAGATGGAATTTGAGGAGGAAATTGGGATTTCATTAGGCCAGAAAGTTCTTCATAAGAAATTTGGTGAAGGTATTGTTTTAAATTATGAGGGCTCTGGAGATACCGCAAGAGTCCAAGTAAATTTTGATGACTCTGGAACAAAATGGTTAGTAATGGCATATGCAAATCTTGAAAAATTATAATGAATAAAATTATTTCCTTATCTTTAATAATTCTAATAGCTGGCTGCTCCAGTGAAGCTATAAATGTTGAGACAACATCTATCGATAAAGATACAACATACAATTGGAGACTAGTTACTTCGTGGCCAAAGAATTATCCAGGACTTGGAATGGCACCAGAGCGTATTGCAGATCTTGTTGAAGAAATGAGCGATGGTCAAATGACAATAACTGTTTACGGGGCTGAAGAACAGGTTCCAGCATTTGGAGTATTTGATGCTGTTTCTAGTGGCTCTCATCAGATGGGTCATAGCGGAGGCTACTTTTGGAAAGGAAAAGTGCCTGCTGCACAATTTTTCACTAGTGTTCCTTTTGGATTAACAGCCGATGAAATAAATGCATGGGTCAACAGGGGCGGCGGTTTGGAGTTATGGAGAGAAATTTATGCTCCATTTAATATCTATCCAATCCCTGCAGGAAACACTGGAACTCAAATGTTTGGTTGGTTTAACAAAGAAATTAATTCTCTTGATGATATCAAAGGCCTCAAAATGCGTATTCCTGGTATTGGTGGCGAGGTATTAAAAGAAGCAGGTGGAATTCCAGTTACACTTCCAGGTGGAGAGCTTTTCACAGCACTTCAAACAGGAGTAATAGATGCAACTGAATGGGTTGGTCCATACAATGATCTGACCTTTGGCTTTCATCAGGCAGCAAAATATTATTATTATCCAGGGTGGCATGAACCTGGCCCAATGCTTGAATTATTAATCAATATGGATGCCTGGAACTCTTTGCCAAAACATTTACAAGTTATTATTGAGACTGCTTCCAAAGCGGTGAATCAAGACATGCTGGATGAATATTTAGCAAAAAATAATCAAGCACTTACGGAATTAGTTGATGTTCATGGCGTTGAGCTAAGAAAGTTACCAGATGATGTAATAGAAGAATTTAGAAAGATTTCTAATAAGATTCTTGATGACTTAGCCAAAGAAGATGAGTCTATTGCAAAGGTATATGATTCATATCTAAAATTTAAGAATAATGTATCTGCTTATCATCAAATCTCTGAAGATGCCTTTGTAGAATCAAGAAATAAATAGTGCTTGAAGACTTAACTTTTAAATATCTTGGTGTTGTTAATTACCATGAAACATTAGATTTAATGAAATCTCATATACAAAGTGAGAATTTCACTAATGAGATTTGGTTGCTTGAACATCCACCAATATTCACTCTTGGAACAGCAGCAGATAGAAGCCACATCTTAAATGCAAAAAAGATTCCAGTTGTTCAATCAGATAGAGGAGGAGAGGTGACCTACCATGGGCCTGGCCAACTAGTTATCTATTTCTTACTCGATATAAAAAAATTAGATTTTAGTCCAAAGAAATTAGTCTTAACCATACAAAATTTTATTAAAGATTTACTTAAACAAGTTTCAATTGACTGTAATTTTGTTGAGGGTGCGCCTGGGGTATATGTAGATAAAAAGAAAATTGCCTCTATCGGGTTAAGAATTTCAAAAGGGAAAACTTACCATGGCATTAGTCTTAATTTTGATATGGACCTTTCACCATTCAAACAAATCAACCCATGTGGCTATGAAGGTCTTGAGGTTACACAGATAAAAGATTTAAATAAAGATATATCTAAATTACAATTAGAGAAATTAGTAATAGATTTACTAAGAAATATTTTTTAATCATGGAAATAATTACTACAACGAAGATAACCAATAGAGATGGCATCAAAGCTATTAAAAATGGTCAAAAATTTAATAAGTATGCTGATATTCCAACACCTAAGAAACCTAGCTGGCTCAAAGTAAAAGCAGAATTCAATCCAAATTTTCACAAAGTAAAAGAACAAGTCCAAAGCAAACAACTTTATACAGTTTGTGAGGAAGCTCACTGCCCAAACATAAGTGAGTGCTGGTCTGCAGGAACAGCAACTTTTATGTTGATGGGATCGGTATGCACAAGAGCTTGCAAGTTTTGCTCAGTCGATACTGGAAATCCTAACGGATGGCTCGATAAGGATGAGCCAATGAATACTGCTAAGGCTGTTGAGATAATGAAACTCAAATACGTTGTCTTAACATCTGTAAACAGAGATGACCTTCCTGATGGAGGAGCTCAGCATTTTGCTGATACAGTAAAACTAATAAAAGAATTAAATCCAAATACTGCTGTTGAAGCATTAACACCAGATTTTAAAGGCCTGTCATCTTCGATAGATACTTTAGTAAATTGTGGATTAGAAGTTTTTGCACAAAACATCGAAACGGTGGAAAGACTTACGCATCAAGTTAGAGATATTAGGGCAGGGTATAAGCAAACATTAGATGTGCTAGCAGAATCAAAACACATTAATCCAAAAGTGCTTACTAAAACAAGTATCATTCTTGGCTTAGGAGAAACTGATTTGGAAATAGAAGAAACCATGGATGATCTGATTGCTAATAAAGTTGATATTTTAACCATTGGTCAATACTTAAGACCGACTATCAACCACCATCCAATTGAAAGATGGGTCACACCTGAAGAGTTTGAAAAATATAGAGAAATAGGATTAAAAAAAGGTTTTCTTGAGGTAATGTCAGGACCTATGGTTCGTTCTAGCTATAGAGCAGAAAGAGCCCTTGAAAAAAATAATGCAGGACTTTAACTCAGCTTTAAATTCTCCACTTGTATCGTTTATGGAAACTATTTTTATAGTAGCTTTTATTTTTTCATTCACCTTAGCCTGGTATTTATATAAAAATAAAAGTAACTACCTAATAACTGCCCTTCCTTTATTTGTTCTTGCTTCTCACCAACTTGAAGAATATGTTCTATCCCCCTTGATGTTAGAAGATAAATATCATTTTTTAGAATGGGCCTATAGATCTGGAGTTTATATTTCTCCCATCGAAGTAGTTACAATTAATACAGTTCCCTATCTTTTATTGCCATTATTATTCCTTATAAAACCATCAACAAAAATATTTGCCATTTTGTTTTTATTTAATTCTTCTTTAATGCTTTCAAATGGAATGTTTCATATAGGCCTAGCAACAGCCCAAACCGATTATAGTCCTGGCATGATAACTTCCTTATTACTTTTCATACCCCTATACATAAAATCACTTTCCCTAGCATCTAAAAACTCTTTGCCAATAAAAGCACAAATTGCATTAACAATATATGGCTCAATTGCTCACTTTTTAATGATTTGGCTGGTTAAAATACTTTAGTTTTATAATTCCAATTGACTAAAGGCTAGAATTTCTTATTAACTGTTCTCTTTTTTTAATATATTCTTCTTTAGTAATAGTACCATTCTCAAAAAGTAGATTTAATCTTCTTAAATTAGTTTGAAGGTCTAAAATTGGCTCATTTTTATCGAAACCCTCACAGCTTTTTGAAACAGCTATTCTATGAAGATGAATGTATCTTGCTTTAGCTGCATTTATCTCCACGTCATCCCCTTCAGTAAGATCCATAAAAAAGTACGGAAAAATAAGAAGACCACCTGCTGCTGCTAAACCAATATTTTTTTTCCATTTTCCTGTTTCATCTGATCTCAATTCATTACCAAACTGAGCAGCTGAATTAATTTTTGATGTTAGCTCTGAACATGTCAAGTTATAATCGCCTGACTGAACTACATCAACTGGTCTCGGAGGAGATCCAGCACAAGAGAATAAAACAAAAGAAAAAAAGAGGGCGACTTGCCACCCTCTAAATTTATTCATTATCAATTAAATAAACCGGATTTATTTTGAACATCAGATTCTGACATAGAATTTCTCTTTACAGTGCCATCATCATTAAACAAAATGACCAATTCTTTTCTTGTTCCAGAAAAACTTGAACCAAACAAATTAACTAATGGTACATAATTGATTGCATCAGCCTTTAGATCATCTAATCTATATTTCCATATCTCCATACCGCCATCGGTAAATGTTGTTTCATATGGTGACCCATACATAGCTTTAATTTCAGCTTGAGTTGTAATATTGTTTATTATCTTAGTAGCAACAGAAGATTCTGTTTCCTCTTTAAGAGTCTGATTTCCTGTACTTGCGCATCCCGCAACAAAAATTATCAATGTAAATAATAGTATTATATTTTTCATTGTTTCCTCCCTATTTAGTTAAGCATACAGTAAAGTAAATATATTTAATATAATCTAGGACTATATATGTACATTATTTGCACACATATAATGCAGAATATATATTCGTTAAGAGAGGTAAATTTATATGAATATGAAAGAAGCGTTTGTTTCGGTTTTTCTTAAGTGGAATAATTTTAGTGGAAGGGCGTGTAGAAGTGAGTTTTGGTACTTCTGCTTAGCTATTACTCTTATAAGTATAGTACTCACAATTGTTGAATACTCGACTGGCATGATGGATCCTGTAACCATGTTCGGACCTGTCAGCTTTTTATTTAACATCTTAGTTATTATTCCTTCAATATCTGTTACTTCAAGAAGAATGCAAGATAGAGGTATTTCTGGTTGGTGGCAGCTTTCCTACATAACACTTATTGGCTTGTTAGTTATAATTATTTTGTGCATGCTTCCTGCAAAAGAAGATGAAAATAAATGGGGAAAAAATCCTTTATTGGACTTGTAATCTAGATAATTAGATTTGGAAAAATAAGTACTAGGAAAAGTATAAGTAACTGAATAAATATAAAAGGAATGACACCTTTATATATTTCAGATGTTTGTATGCTTTCATCAGCAACTCCCCTCAAATAAAATAACGAGAATCCAAAAGGCGGTGTTAAAAATGATGTTTGAAGGTTAATTGCAAACAATATAGCCAGCCATACTGGATCAAAGCCCATCATAAGAAGCGGCGGCGCTATTAAAGGCACTATTACATAGCAAATTTCTATAAAGTCTAAGATAAAACCTAACAAAAATATTACAAGCAATACAAAAATCAATGCAGTGTATGAGCCACCAGGTAGAGAACTAAATATAAGATTTATTAATTCGTCTCCGCCAACACCCCTAAAAATTAATGAAAATATTGAAGCGCCAATAAGAATAGTAAAAATCATGGTGGATACAACAGCAGTCTTTTCAGATGTTTCTTTGATAAAAGTTAGATTAATTTTTCTATTGATAAATGCTATTACCAGTGCTCCAAAAGCTCCAATGGCTGCCGCCTCTGTAGGTGTAGCAATCCCAGCAAAAATTGATCCTAGAACAAGAAAAATTAAAGTAATAGGAAGTGCAAGAGTTTTAAATAAATCTATTTTATTAATGCGTTTTTCGTCTGAGTAATTTTTAATATTTAAATTAGTTTTATTTTTATAAATTGTGTAAAAAAGATAACCAAGACAGATCAATATTCCTGGAACAATCGCACCTATAAAAAGATCACCCACTGTAACTGTTTGTTGAGAAAAGATACCCATATTGTTTTGAGCCCTTTGATAGGCATTTGACATAACATCACCCAAGAGAACCAAAGCAATGGATGGAGGTATGATTTGGCCTAACGTTCCTGTTGAGGCAACAAGACCTGCTGAAAAACTTTTTTCGTATCCTTGGTTGATAAGAATTGGTAGTGACATAAGCCCCATAGTTACAACAGTTGCTCCAACGATACCTGTGCTAGCTGCTAAAAGAGCCCCAACAATTATTATTGATATTGATAAGCCACCTTTTGTTCTCCTAAAAGCAGTTGCCATGTTCTCTAACATTTTTGCTGCAATACCTGACTTTTCTAAAATAGTTCCCATGAAGATAAATAGTGGCACTGCAAGCAAAGTAACATTATTCATAATGCCAAAAATTCTTATGGGTATGCTTTTAAAAATGGTTGGATCAAATATTCCAAATGGGATACAGATCAATGCAAAGAGTATTGATACTCCTGCAAGGGTAAATGCAACAGGATAACCAATTAATAATGCGCCACATATTAATAGTAATAAAAGTAGGGGTATTAGTTCCATCTGTTTTTAATAAACTGATAAAAAAGAGTAATTAATAGCGTGATTGGAAATAATGTAATCAAAGTTTTTTGAATATACACAAATCCTAGACCACCTGCCTCAGTAGATACCTCTTTAATCTTCCATGCCATAGTAATTAACTCAATTGAGAAATAACCAACAACAAAACATAAAGGCAACAAGAAAAGAAGACTAAAGAAAAAATTTATTTTAGTTTTGTATAAATTTGATGATTCTCTATAGAAGATATCAACTCTTACATGCTCATCTTTATATTGAACATATCCAGCACATCCTAAAAAGACTAATGCATGCATATACATTACTAATTCTTGAATGCCTGTTAATCCGATTCCTAGGAAATATCTAGCCACAATTATAACTATCATCAATATTGTCATAGTGGGAATCATCAATGATATGAATTTTCCTAAAGAATTTATTATTTTTTCGATGTTTATCATTGAATATGTCTTTATATATTCGTTAGAATACACTCATGATTATAGTACTTTCTCCAGCAAAAACACTTGATTACGAATTTGAGACTGATGGAAACCATTCGGTGCCGTCCTTCTTAAGTCAGTCGTCTAAACTTATAGGTCAATTAAAGAAAAAAGAACCTAAAGATATTGCATCACTAATGGGACTCAGCGATAAGCTGGCAACATTAAATTATGATAGATATCAATCCTGGACAGCTTCTAAAAAAGCCTCCAATGATTCAAAGCCTTCTTTGCTTGTTTTTAAAGGAGATGTTTATCAAGGACTTCAGGCTGAAGATTTAACCAAAAAAGAAATGAATTTTGCTCAAAAGCACGTGAGAATTTTATCTGGTCTTTATGGAATCTTAAGGCCATTAGATTTAATGAAGCCATACAGACTAGAAATGGGAACTAAATTAGAAACATCACAAGGCAAAAATCTTTACGAATTTTGGGGTGACAAAATACAAAAGAATGTTTTGGATGAATTAAAAAATCAAAAATCTGATCTTTTAATTAATCTTGCTTCAAAAGAATATTTTACTGTTTTAGGTAAGGTGCCTGAGGACGTTAATGTTATTTCTCCAGCCTTTAAGGATTATAAAAATGGCAAGTATAAAATTATTAGTTTTTATGCAAAGAAAGCAAGAGGGCTTATGGCTAGATGGATTATTCAGAATAAAGTTACAGATTTTGAAAATCTAAAAGACTTTGATGTAGAAGGTTACAAGTATTCAAAGGCTGAGTCCACTTCTACAACACCTGTCTTTTTAAGAAAACAGTCTTAAGAATCTGATTCGTTAAATTTCTTTACGTCTACCATTTTATTGAATTCAGCTTCTCTTTTTTCCATATTTGCTGTCATGGCTTCAGTCATATCTTTTTGACTTAACATAGCTCCACTCCATAAGGCGTTATATTCTAAGCTATCTTTAACTGAATGGTCTCTAGAATAATTCATTACTGCTTTTAAACCATAAATTGCAACAGGTGATTTTGTAGCAATTTCTTTAGCAAGAGTATTTGCAGCCTCAAGCATTTTTGCTTGTGACTCATAAGTGTCACTTACCAATCCTGTATCTTTTGCTTCATCCGCATACATTCTTCTTCCGGTATAAGCCATTTCCCTCATTTTAGAATCAGGAATTAATTTAGGCAGTCTTTGCAGCGTTCCAACATCAGCAGCCATGCCAATATTAATCTCTTGAATACAAAAGAATGCATCGCTTGAGGCTAATCTAATATCACAAGCT
>CABYCI010000012.1 GCA_902517425.1 uncultured SAR86 cluster bacterium
TATGCATTTTTATGGTACATTCTACGTAATATGATTATCGGCGTTCCTAAAGAAGTTAAGAATAATGAAAATAGAATAGGTTTAACACCTCAGTCTGTTGAACAGCTATCTAAAAATGGACATGAAATATTAGTTCAAAAAGATGCTGGCAAGAATATTGGCTATTTTGATGATCAATATCTTAATGCTGGTGCAAAGATTATAAATACGGCTGAAGATCTTTATAAATCTTCGGAGATGGTTGTCAAAGTAAAAGAACCCATACCAGATGAATATAAGTACTTAAGAGAGGATCTAACCTTATTCACATATCTTCATCTTGCGGGCGATCCTGAGAACGCAAAAAAATTAATTGATACAGGTGTAACGGGCATAGCATACGAAACAGTTACAGCAGAAGATGGATCGATGCCTCTTCTTGCTCCAATGAGCACTATAGCTGGGCAGCTTGCTGTTGTTGTAGGCTCATATCACCTCTTAAAACATAACAAAGGTAAAGGAGTAATGATAGGCAAGCTTGATGACATTGATCCAAGAATTGTCTCAGTTATTGGAGCTGGAGTTGCTGGTACTCAATCTATATCAAAAGCTATTGATAATCATGCACATGTAAAAGTCCTTGATACATCGCAATCAAAATTAGATGACTTAAAATTAAAATTTGGCTCAGCAAATATAGAATATATTTTATCTGATAAAGATTCAGTTCAGGATTCAATCAATGAATCAGATTTGGTAATAGGTAGTGTTTATGTCGTTGGTAAAGAGGCACCCAAAGTAATTGCAAAAGAGATGTTAGCGTCAATGAATCCTGGCACAGTTATGGTAGATGTCTCAATTGATCAAGGTGGATGTTTTGAAACCAGTAAACCTACCACGCATGACAACCCAACATTTATAGAGAATGATATTGTTCATTATTGTGTAACGAACATGCCTGGTGCTGTTCCTTTAACAGCTACTCAAGCTTTAAATAAAGTTACACTGCCGTACATTGAAACATTGGCGAATAAAGGTATATCAACAGCCCTGGAAGAAGATAATCATTTTATGAACGGTTTAAATATTAAGAATGGTTTAATCACTCACCCTGGAGTAAAAGAAGCTCTAGGATGATAGAAAAAAAATAATTATGGACAAAGTATTAGTAACAGGAGCAACTGGATATATCGGTTTACATTGCATTCATCAACTTTTAAATCAAGGATATGCTGTAAATGGATCTGTAAGATCTCCTGAAAGAAAAGAAGAAATTTTTGAAGCATTACAAAAACACAATACTCCAACAGAAAACCTTAATCTTTATACTTTCAATTTAACTGAGGATGATGGTTGGGATGAAGGAATGGAAGGTTGTGATTATCTTCTTCATGTTGCTTCACCAATTGCACTGGAGAATCATAATGAAGATTTTTTTGTAAAGCCAGCTGTAGCTGGAGTTAAGAGAGCTTTTGAGTTTGCAAAAAAACATAATGTTAAAAAAGTTGTACTAACATCTTCAGTCGCTGCAATTTTTGATACTTTGGAAGAGAAGACTTATTACGATGAAACCGATTGGTCTGATCCAGAAAATCCTTCAATAAGCCATTATTCAAAAAGCAAAACCTTGGCTGAAAGAGCTGCTTGGGATTTTGTTAAGAATGAAGGTAATCCATTCGAACTTGCAGTAATTAATCCCGCTCTTGTAATAGGACCATCACTCTCTGGAGATTTAGGGGAGTCTAACAAAGCTATAGCAATGGTAGTAACTGGCAAGATGCCTGTAGCAGTCCCATTGCAGTTTGGTTATGTTGATGTAAGAGATGTTGCTACTGCTCATGTTCTTGCAATGCAAAACTCTAATAGTAATGGTGAAAGATTTGCTTTAGCTGAAAAAGATTTATGGTACAAGGATGTTGCTAAAGTTTTAAGAGACAATGGTTTTGATAAAGCTCCGACTTTTAATGTTCCTGTATGGCTTGCAAAAATTCTTGCAAATTTTAGCAAAGAGCTAAAAATTACTCTGCCATATCTTGGAAGGGTGAGAAGTGTTAAAAATACTTCAAAGGCAAAAGATATTCTTGGATGGAATCCCAGACCAGCAGAGCAATCAATAATTGATATCGCTGATCAAATTAAAGAAATGGGCCTAATTAAATAATTCCTGGAATTACTGCTTTCCTGTTTTTTGGATAATCTTCAAACCTCTCTAAATACCACTTATGATGAGCAATAGCTCTTGGAAAGAGATTCGCAATAACCCAAATAAAGAAAACTATACCTGATAAGCTCCAAGTAAGGATTGCCCAGCCTAACCATTCAATTATTTCACCAAAGTAATTTGGCGCAGAAAGATATTTATATAAAAAAGAATCTGGAACATGATATCCAGATCCTTTTTCTTTTTTAAGTTTAATCATAATGTAATCAGACTTAATATTAATGTACATTCCAGTTATAAAAAGAATCAGACCAATTAAAAAAACATTACTTGAAAACCAATTCTCTGTGTACTGAGTAAAATAAAAGATACCAAAAGCTTGGATACTTACATTTACAATATTAAAAAAAAATGCTGATGCAGCAATAGAGATCGGCATTTGAGGATTTGTCATTTTGACAACAAAAGGGTAAATGAGGGTTCTATGCATATAGTGAGTTAACCATAGTGTCAGGAAGATAATATGAATTGCTTCCAGTTGATTTTTCACAATAAGAGCATAGGCGATCATAAGAAACACACAGGGCGATTCCATTACAATCCAACCAAGTCGAGCAGATATACTAAAACCCCAGCCTTCCTTTACGTGCCTTCCATAGGGAGCACTTTGAAAAAATAAATATATAAAGGTAATGATGGCAATAACCACCCAAACTATTAAGAAAATATAAAAAGGACTCATATAATTTATTTAAAAACAAAGTTTACAGTTTTGATTCTAAATCTTACACTAATTACATAAACTTTTTGGGGACACATAAATGGAAAAATATGATTTTATTATCTTGGGTGCAGGTTCGGCCGGATGTGTGCTGGCAAATCGATTAAGCTCAAATCCAGATTATAAAGTTTGCTTAATAGAAGCAGGTTCTAAAGATAGCGATCCTAGAATTCATATTCCTATTGGATTTGCTTTTTTAGGGGATGGAAGTAAATACAGTTGGAATTATGAAACTGTGCCGCAAAAAGAATTTGAGAAAGAAGTAGTTGCAGAACCAGTTCGAGAAATAGCTGATTCTGCTGGTGGAACTCATAAAGTTCAAACAGAATCACTTGAACATAGAAAGGGATTTCAACCTAGAGGAAAAACTTTAGGGGGATCAAGTTCAATCAATGCAATGTTGTATGTCAGAGGTCATCGATGGGATTATGATCATTGGTCTGAACTTGGCAACGAAGGGTGGTCTTATGATGAAATTCTTCCTTACTTCAAAAAGGCAGAACATAATGAGATATTTAATAATAACTACCATGGACAAAATGGCCCACTTAATGTTGCAAAGATTAGAAATCAAAACACTCCAACCGACGATTTTGTAAGAACTGGCTCAGAATTGTTTGGTTTTAATGAAGACTTTAATGGGGAGGAGCAAGAAGGAGTTGGCTATTACCAAACAACTCAAAAAGATGGCAAGCGTTGCAGCACTGCTAAAGCTTATTTAGTTCCATCTTTAGACAGAGAAAATTTAACTGTCATGACAGACACTAACGTTAATAAAATTATTTTTGAAAATAAAAAAGCAGTTGGTGTTGAGTGCTTAGATCAAAATGGAGAACTTAAGACGATTCATGCAGATAAAGAGGTTTTATTAAGTTCCGGTGCTTTTGGATCACCTCAGATTTTATTAAGATCTGGCATAGGGCCGTCTGAGGAAATTTTGAAACATGATATCGAACATATTCATGAGCTTCCTGGTGTCGGAAAGAACCTACAAGACCATATAGATTATTTGTCAGTTCACAAATATAACTCAATTGAATTAATTGGATTTTCACTGAAATCTATTTTTTATAAATTCCCTTTAGAAATTCTTAAATATATTTTTGCAAAAGTTGGGATTTTTACTTCAACAGTTGCTGAAGCCGGAGGATTTATAAAATCAAATACTGATAAAAATATACCAGATATTCAATTGCATTTTGCTCCTGCTATGGTTATTGATCATGGTAGAACATCAGTTTGGGGTCATGGTCTTAGCTGTCATGTATGCTTATTAAGACCAAAATCAAGAGGTGAGGTAACCTTAAACTCATCTGATCCTTTAGATGACCCATCAATAGATCCAAAGTTTTTATCTCATCCTGACGATGTTAAAGATTTAGTTGCTGGCTATAAAAAAATGATGACTATCTTGAATAAGAGCCCAGTAAGCAAATATACAAGCAATCATGTACAAAGACCTATTGACTTGAATGACGATAAAGATATTGAACAAGCAATAAGAGAAGATGCTGATACTGTTTACCATCCTGTTGGCACATGCAAGATGGGAAATGATGAAATGGCTGTTGTTGATAGTTCACTAAAAGTTCATGGAATAGATGGGCTGAGAGTAGTAGATGCTTCAATAATGCCGACTTTAATTGGCGGTAACACTAACGCACCAACTATTATGATTGGAGAAAAAGCTTCAGATATTATTATCAATGACTGGTCTTAACAAATGAACAAATTATTTTTGTTACCTGTATTACTTAGTTTTCAATTATTCGCATCCGATGCAATTATTATTGATGTAAGAACTCCAGGCGAGTTTAATACTGGACATATTGAAAGTTCCAAAAATATTGAATGGCAGGAAATAGATATCATTAAAGAATCTATAAATAAGAATCAAAAAATCTATCTTTATTGCAGAAGTGGAAACAGATCACAAAAAGCAACAGATATTTTAATTAAAATCGGCTATGAGAATGTTGAGAATTTAGGAAGTTTAAATGAGGCTGCTAATTTCTTAAAAATGAAAATTATTAAATAATTGAACTAAGTTACAAATGAAGAATCTCTTTAGTTTTTTTTCAAACTACACTAATAAAAAAATTATATCCTTTGATGGTGGAGGTGTTCGCACCATAGCATCTCTAGTATTTTTAAAAAAACTAGAAGCTGCAAGTGGAAAAAAAGTAAGTGATATTTTTGACATGTTTGTTGGAACAAGTGCAGGAGCATTTAATGCAGCATGTTTTGCATTTGGAGGTTTTACAGCTGATAAAGTAAAAAAATATTGGTCAGAAGCATATCTAGAACGAATAATGAAAACCTCATTCTTTTGGGATAAAGCATCGTTAATTCAAGCAAGACCTCGTTATGAAAGTGAAGGTAGAATTGGAGTTCTTCAAGAAATTTTTGGTAAAAATACCCTAGCAGAATCTAATAAGCCATTTTTATCTTTTGCATACGATATCGAAAAAAGAAAACATGCTGTTTTTGATACTATAAACACTCCTCACATTTCATTTGTTGATGCTATTGCTTCCTCAAGTGCAGCACCGATGTATTTTCCTACCCATCAAATGAAAGACAACTCATGGATGATTGATGGAAGTATAGTAACGAATAATCCAACTTTAATAGGTCATGCTTATGCAAAAGAAATACTTGAATCTGAGAATATAAAAATCTTTAGTATTGGATCAGGTCAGAATAAAAATAAAATTAGCGGCCCAGGCTCAACTAAATGGGGTGGAATGGGTTGGCTAAGAAACGATATTATGGGAATGCTTTTGGATTCTGAAATTCATAACGATATATCAAAGGACCTTTTTAAAGACAACTATTTAAGAGTAAATTCACCTCGAGGCAAGATAAATAGATTTTTAGATGATTATTCAGATGAAAATCTTGAACAAATACATTTAATGGGTATGGATTGGTGGTCTAGATTTGGAGATGAAACTCTAAAATTTATTGATGATTAGGCCTGTATTTTATTTATAAATAACGGATATTAACTTGACATATAAATCTCAAAAAAGTCTAATGTTATGCAAATTTACTAACATTACGACCTAGGGGGTTAACGTGAAGAGATATTTATTATCACTTGCAATACTTTTATCTACATCAGCTGGAATTCAGGCTCAAGATTCTGAAGAAAATGATGTTGAAGAAGTAATTGTAACAGGCATAAAAACAAGTCTAAAAGACGCAATTGACATCAAAAGAAAGAATGTTGGTGTTGTAGACGCCTTAACAGCTCAAGATCTAGGTGCATTTCCAGATGGAAACTTAGCTGAAGCTCTTTCAAGGCTGGTTGGTGTTACCACAGAAAGAAGTAATGATGAAGGAACAAAAGTTACTGTTAGGGGTTTAGGCCCAGAATTTAACTTAGTTACCCTTAATGGAAGAACGATGCCAACTGTTCCACCACAATATGGCGGCGGAAGATCATTTAATTTTGGTGATATTTCATCACATGGTATAGCAGCAGTTGAAGTTTATAAATCAGCAAATGCGGTATTGCCAACAGGTGGACTGGGTTCAACGATCAATATGGTGACTGCAAAACCCATTGGTGCTAACAAAGGCGGTTCAATTAGTGTTAGAGGTAATCATCACACAAAAAATATTAATGGCGACGATATAACTCCTGAATTAGATTTTATATTTATAACAAATGGAGACTACCTAGGTGGTTCATGGGGTTTCTCAATTTCTGGTTCACATCAAGAAAGACATAACAGAGAAGAAGGAACTAACGAAATTACTTGGTTACCAAGTGATGTGAGAGGTGGGACTGTTCCTGCTACAGCTGTTATAAATTCATCAAATCAAAGAGCTGACGGTGTTTATTTTTATCCAGAATCTTTAGCTTATAAATTTAAAGACAACGAAAGTGAAAGAGATAATCTTCAAACAACACTTCAATATGAATTCGGAAGAATGGTTACAACTTTAGACTACACAGTATCAAGCACAAGTTTTGATTTTACAGGCATTACTACCGGTTCTTATTTTGCTGGTTGGAATACAACTCAAATGACTATTAATGAAAGAGGTGCTGTTATTCAAGGTACTTCAGAAGCTCCAGGAAATGGAGATAGTTGGCAAAATGATTTTGAGTATGGAAATTCTTCAAATAACAATAAATCAATGGGTATTAACTTTGATTTTGAAGTTAATGATAATTTAAATTTAACACTAGATTTCCATGACTCAGTTGCAGGTTTTAAAGGAACACCTGGCGGAACTCAAAACAACGTTCTTCAATTTTCTAATGGAGCATGGGCAGGATGGGGCTGGTGGCCAGTTCAAGAAGCTTCTGGTTTCTTAAGAGCTAGATCTTTTGACTTTAACAACAAAGTTGGGGCTTTAACTTGGAATATGGACAAAAACTTCCAGGGCGCAGACACAGGCGCTACTGAATTTGATGGCAGTGATATGGGTCCAAGACAAGCATTCTTAAATTATCAAGATCGTGAAAGCGAACTTAACCAACTACAGCTTATTGGAAGTTGGGAAAATAATGATGGAATTATAATGGACTCTCTTTCTTCTATAGAATTTGGAATGTCCCAAATGGAAACAACTTTTACAAATCAAAAATGGACTAATCAACTAGTAAATGGAAAACTTGCTGATGGCGATCCAGTAATGATGACCTATGCCTTTATGCCTGATGGTGTATGGACAAAAGTAAATCAACCTGGCTATCTTGGTTCTGGTACACCTTTTTATTACCTTAACATTTCAAAAGCTGATGCTTTATATTGGTTTGGTGCAGCTGGTATGGTTGGCGATTTCTCTTCTAGTGATGGAAGCTGGTGGAATAATAATAATACTCCATATCAATGGCCTGCTGAATGTATTGCAAATGATGCTTTTGATGCAGACGGAAATCCTAATGGACTTGGAAGTAATATTGGTTACGACGGCAATAGATCTTCAGTAAGAGGAGTTGTTGATGGATGTTATGGAAGCAGAGATTCAAATGGAATTATTGTTGAAGAATTAAATTCTTTCTTTGTAAACTTGAACTTTGAATCTGAAATGAATGGCATACCTGTTAGAACACAAATTGGATTAAGGTATGAAGAAGAAGAAAGATCTTCTACTGCAGATACAACAGTACCTACAAATACTGCTTGGAGTTTAGGTGCATTTATGTACGGTGATAAAGTTGGAGTAATAACAGCACCAACCACTTACACAGGAACAGGTAATTCAGATTACTTCTTACCTAATGTAAATATGACTTTTGATCTTGATGATCAAAGAGTTGTGAAATTTGCTGCTAGTAAAACCATTGCTAGACCAAGTTTAGAACAGCTTGACTCAACAGTAAGTGTCGGAGCTTTTGATTCAAGATATCCACTAACTCTTGGAACTGGTAACCCAGACTTGCAACCATATGAGTCAGTTAATATAGATCTTGCTTATGAATATTATTATGCAGAAGGAAGTTACTTTGCTGTTAACTATTTCAGAAAAGATATTTCTGACTATCATGGAGCTGGTTTAAATAGCGGACCATTCAATGGAGTGAGGGATGTAACACGAGGCCCAAGAGGGGCGTTAATTGTTCCTGAAAATGATGATGCATTGTGTCAGTGGACTGCAAGCCAAGGATATTGGGCATGTGGATGGTCAAATGCATACGATTGGGCATGGTTAGTAAACACAGGTTTCTCATTTGGTTGTAACGGCGCTGCTGATTGTATTCCAGATGCTAATAATGGCAATGCTGTATTTATTGGAAACTCAGATGACCCATTCTATATTTTCAATCTTGCACAACCGGTTAACTTATACGATGGTGTATTAGACGGTTTTGAAGTTGCAGTTCAACATTTATTCGATAATAACTTTGGTGTTCTTGCAAACGCAACATTTATTGGTGGTGATACAGATGCAGATAGAGATGTTCTAGGAGAACAGTTCGCTTTGCCTGGATTTGGTGATGCTGCTAATTTATCTGTTTTTTATGAAAACGAAAGAATGGCAGCCAGACTTTCATATAACTGGAAAGGTGAAACATATGCTGGTCAAGACCAATATAACCCACTATATGTTGTTGAGAGAGCTCAAGTTGATTTCAATGCTTACTATAATATAAATGAAAGCACTCAAGTCTTCTTCGAAGCCATTAATATAACGGATTCAGAAGTAGAGCTTTATTCAAGATATGAAGAGATGACTTTCTTATACCAAGATCATGGTCCTATTTATAAAGCAGGATTCAGGGTTAAGTTTTAAGGATATTAGTTAATATTAAAAGAGGGCTTTTGCCCTCTTTTTTTTTGGTTAATATATAATCAACTTGTGCACCTATTTAAATATTCGATAATCTTAATCTTTATTGCTTCATGTGGCGGTGGCGGCGGTGGCGGTGGCGCACCTCCAGTTCCATTTGCAATAACTCTAGCATCAAGCAGTTCTATTTCCGTTGATGAGGATACAACCTATACAGGAAATGTAACCGCAACTGCTAACGAGCCTGTAACACTTACATATGAATTAACTACAACAACAACCAATGGGGTTTTAACTTTTTCAGAATCAGGAACAATTTCTTATACACCAAATGAAAACTATAATGGCCAAGATCAATTCTCATTTTCTGTTACTGCCGTTGAAAAAAGCATCACAAGAAATAGTACAGTTACTATAACGATAAACTCTGTAAATGATCAGCCATTAATCAGATTAGATACACAAGAAGACTTAGATAAAAATAATTTGATCTTTGATTTAAATCCAAAATTCTCTTTCACATTCTCTGACGTAGATCATACAGATGAGGAGTTAACATTCAGCGCCAAAGTAAATGGTGGCAACATTCCATCAACATTCTCTTTAACTGGAGAAGGCGCAGGTGAAATTATATTTGATTTGGCAAGCATACCTAATGCCGGATTTTTTGATGCTGAAATTATTGTTTCTGATGGAGGTTTATCGAATACAGACTCTTTTAGCACATGGTTTATTGCAGACAGACAAATTGTAACAGTTGCTCAAGATGATGATAAAAGTGACGGATTCAATTCTGGTACAACCACCAATAAAGATTACTATGTGTATTATCTTGTTGGAGGTGGAAATACTTTTGGCAGAACTGATTATCTATTTGTTGCTGATTCCATAAAAGCAGATCCAAACGATGGTTCAATAGCTGATCTGGAAAGTTTTCGAGAAGCATTATTAAAATCAATAAATGCTTTAAATGATTCTGATGCATCTGAATTTTTTACAGGATATTTTGATATTGTTGTAGCTGAACCAGTAACACCCGATGGAACATCACTTGCATCAATAGAAACAGGTTGCTACGACTGGGATGAAGATGTTTACTGTATTGGCTCTGGGGACATAAACGATTCTGTATTTGATGATCTCTTTCCTGAACATGATCTGGTCTCTGTCTTAACTATGATTGATGGAAGAGGAGTTAACTTGGGTAATACTAATATTCAAGAAATAAAACCAAGAACAGAATATACCTTGATGCATGAACTTGGACATGCTCATGGAGAAATGGGAGATGAATATATTACAAGTGATGACAGAGATGTTAGTGCATTTGCAGATAGAAATGTGAATACTACGACACAATCCGATCCCTCACTACTCAAATGGAAGCATCATATTGAAGATCTTCTTAATGTACCTGGTAAAGATTTCAAAGTTTGTTACAACTATGCAGATGGAACAATTTATGATGAAGGCGAAGATTTAACTACATGTGATTGCTTGTTTAACCTTTATGATGAAAGTGGTAATAGAACTGGTAGAAATCCAGAATGTAATAGCGTTGGATTATTCGAAGGTAATTATTATGGAGAATTTGATAATTTTAGACCTAAATATTGGACCATTATGGAAGGCGGCATATTAAATTATGGAGAAGTAAATTCTGAAGGATTTGCAGTTGGGTCAATTCATAATCAAGGATTCTTAGATGGGGATGAAGTTGGTTTTATCCAAGATGCAGCTGGTGATAATACTGGTTTTGAAATTGACATAGATGTTGCATACGATACTACAAAATTAAAGCTTCAATGGTATGTGGATGGAGTTTTAGATTCATCAAAAGATGATCAAACTAGAATTGTTTTTGATAGGCCAAGCGATAACGGAGTTAAGGTTTATACTTGGAGGGTTGAGGATTTAACTGGAACTGTTATTGCTCCAGATGACGTTACAGATACAGAAGATTTCTATGAGGGCTTATTTAACTCGGACTTTTATTGGTGCGATAGAAGTAGTGGGTCATGTGAATGGGGATATAACCCAACCGATAGAACACAATATCATTACGGATATATTCAGGGTCCTATGGGAGGTACCTGGGGCATTAATTGGGCAAGATGGTGAGTGTAATGAAAAAAATTAGTTTCTTTATATTTTTAGTTTTCATTCATGCTGTCTCTGCTGAAGATATTTCACAAAATATTGATATCAAAAAGTTACATGTGGATGCTGAAGAGGATGCCTATGTAGTTAGCTTTAAAGGTACTCCAAGATCATTTGCCTTTAAAGATATAAAAATTCAAAAGCCCAAAGGAAGACTCCTTAAAAAACTCAGATTTATTAATGATGACGATGAATATGCTATAAAAGTTATTGATAAAAATGGAATAGAGTTAATAGCGATTGGTATCGGAAATCCTTTTTATGCAACATATGAACATATCGGGTATGAGGATAGAGAATTTATGGGAGGCCCAGTTAGCTCAGCTAACATCGAAATAGCTATACCTCTAGAGTTTAAACCTGAATTATTTATAATTTCTAAGAGAGATAATTTAGGAAAATTTAAGGATTTTCAAGAAATAGTTCTACCTTAGAACGTTAAATCAATCTTCTTGAAAGCATTACACTAAAAGAGTATATTAATCATCCAATGCGGTACTAGCTCAGTTGGTAGAGCGTCTGCTTGCCAAGCAGAAGGCCGCCGGTTCGAGACCGGCGTACCGCACCATTTAATATCCATTAAATATATATAATTTTTAATTCTTCATCCTTTTTAATAATGTATTATTAGAACTCATATTAGGAGAGAGAATTATGAAAAAATATATATATAGCTTATTTGCTATTGTTTTAATATCATCGCAATCAATTATTGCAGCTGGTTATTTAGCTACTTATTCAGTAAAAGTTTCAAATCCTGCAGCTTATGTTGAAGCTATGGATGAGCTTATGGAAACAGATTGGGGTAAGTCATTCCCTGCAGTGGTTTCAATACATCAATACGATTTTAACGGATACGATGATGCGACACACGTTGTTGTTTTAAATTATGAAGATACAGCTAGTCTTGGAGCAGGCACTGAATCATTTTCAAATCCTGTGTTTCAATCCTTTTTAGCTAAAACATCTTCAATTGCAGAGCCTATTGAACAATCCTTAAACATGAAGCTTATGGGTGGAGGAAATCAAGATCCTGAAAATAATCAGGTTTATACAATTTATAGAATGCAAGTTTCTGACCCTGCAACTTATGCAAAAGAGTATTCAAAACTTATTAAAGCTCAAGAGGATGCTGGAAATATCATTGGAAGCTATGGTCTTCGTCAGCAAGTTGGAGGAAGTGTGAGTTTCTATACTCATTATGCCTATACAAGTGCTGGAAGTGTTGCTCAAGCCATGGAATCTGGAGAAACTTTATATTCTAGCGATTCCTTTGCCAAATTTTCTAAAGCAATTGGAGACAACAGAAAGTTAATGAATGTTTCAATACTATCTAATGTAACTGGTTACAACGGAGAATAATTAATAACATTGTTTATTGAGGGGAGCATTAGCTCCCCTTTTTTTTATTAGCTAATCTATAATAATCACAATGAAAATTCGTGAACTTTTATTAGTTACTATTGTAATTTCATCTTGTGGAGGTGGTTCTTCAAATTCGAATAACGATACAAATACTCCAATTACTCAAACGCCTGACTCAACAAATGAAACTTGCATTAACACACAAATATCAAATTTTAAAAGATGCAATTTAGTACACGATAGTATTGAGAGACTTTATTATATTTATGAACCGCAAAATCTCGATGCCAGTATAAGCATACCTGTCTTATTTGCACTTCATGGGTATGGTTCAACAGCAATGAGGCATTTTAATTACACAAACTATGAGCCTATTGCTGATGCAAATAATTTAATTGTTATATATCCACAAGGCTCAACTAATAGTGGATTAAATACTCATTGGAATAATGGTGGATGGACATCTAAGAGCACATCTAAAGATATTGAATTTATAGATACTATTATTGATTTTCTTAAAGCTAAAATCTCATTAGATCAAACAAGAATATATTCCTCTGGAATGTCTAATGGTGGATATATGAGCTATCACTTAGCATGTAACCTTGACAATACTTTTGCTGCAGTAGTTTCAGTTACTGGGTCAATGACTCCTGATACTTATGATAACTGCTCTCCGTCACACCCGGTTTCAGCTATGCAAATTCATGGCTTGCTAGATTACACGGTGCCATATATAGGAAGCTCTGGTTCGAAGAGTATTGAGGATGTAATAAGTTATTGGGTTAACTATAACTCTTGTAATAATGACCCTGAAACATTAATAAAATACTCAAACAACAATGATTTGATAAGTAT
Source organism: uncultured SAR86 cluster bacterium (assembly GCA_902517425.1). Lineage (GTDB taxonomy): Bacteria > Pseudomonadota > Gammaproteobacteria > Magnimaribacterales > D2472 > SAR86A. Next base: position 13,557 of record CABYCI010000012.1, read on the forward strand.
TGATACTTATAGTGGTTGTTTAAATGATGTTAATGTTAAATTAATCCTTCATCCAGAAATGGGTCACACCTGGCCATATACAGAAAGTTATAACATTGATGCCAGTCAAGAGATATGGGATTTTGTTTCAAAGTATGATCTATATGGATTAATCGATTAGATATAAAAAAAATACATATTTATGATTCGATTTTTATAAACAGATGTTATATTTATAATTCATTTTTTAATAGAGGAGAAAAAATAATGAGACTTTTACTAGTTACTATGTTGATGTTTTCAGTATCAGCATTTACACAAGAAGAACAATCAAGAGAGCCTGCACCTGGAGTAACAGAATTAACTGTTATAAAAGTTAAAGCTAACTATATTGGCGATTATATGGATGGAATTGAAAAAACTTGGGTTGCATCTAACCAAATAGCAAAGGATATGGGCAAAATTGTTGACTACGGGGTTTATGTTGGAAACAATAATTATGTTTATTTAACAGTTCAGCATGAAAGCTATTCTTCTATGGATCCATCTTGGTGGTCTGAGGATGAAACAGATGAATTCCAAGCAAAATTTAGAGAAGTTATTTCACAAGACGATCAAACTTCAACTGCGCAATCTTATGAAGACATTCGTGAGATAGTTAGAGTTGAAATGATCAATCAAATTATTTTTAAATAGGAGAAATATATGAAATATATACTAAGTTTAAGCTTGCTTCTAAGCTTTAATATTTTTGCTGATGATCATGATTCATCAGAATCAGAATGGAATGTCGCTGAATATTATGTAAGTGTTTTTAAAGATGGAAAAGACATGGACGACATGATGAAATGGGCAGCGAAATGGAATGATTGGGCAAACGAAACTGATGATTTTAAAGATTATACAGCAGCTATGCTGGTTCCTTACTATCATAGCGGAGAGCAACCTCATGACTTTGTTTGGGTTGGTTTAAGCCCTAATCCAGAAGCACATTTTAGAGGCAATGACCAATGGTTCAACAATGGAACTAAGCTTCTTTCCGAGCTTAATAAAATTTTGGAATCTGGTAATCAGACAACCTATACTTGGCAAAGAGTAGTTTCACAAACACCAAGTGGTCAAGCTTCTTATGCTGTTTATTCTGATTGTAAACTTGGAGAGGGCGTATCTGCTGATGATTTTTATAATGCTTATAAAGCATATGCAGAAGCTGCAAAAGAACTTGGAGATGTAGCTGGAAGAAAGATGATCCTCCCTCAATCTGGAGTACCTTCAACTTGGGATTATGATTTTGTTCAGTTGGTCTCTACAGATACCATAGCTGATTATGGTAAAAACTGGACTAACTTCTGGAGTGAGGCTACTGCTGAAAGCATGCCTGAGCTTAAAGCCTTAAATGATCTAGGCGGTTCCTGTGAAAACGAAAGAACTTATGGGATTGTTCCAGTAAGAAATTAATTTATTTAATTTAAAAAAGGAGGCTGTTAGTCTCCTTTTTTTTTGCTAATAAAAATGCATAATAATTTAGTGAACATTTACAAAGATTACATAGCAATAATTGGTGCTGGAATTTCTGGACTCACTCTTGGAATTTTTTTAAAAAAACAAAATATTCCATGTATTATTTTTGAGAAATTTCCTTCGATTAGTGAATATGGAGCAGGAATATCAATATCCAGAAATGGGCAAAAAGTTTTAAAAGAGATTGAAATTTTGGATAAGCTTAAGCTGATTTCAGGAAATCCAAAAAATGCATATTTTATTTCTAATAATAAGGAAATAACTTCTTTTGCAATTGATCATGTAACAACTTCACGAAAAGTTCTTCATAGTATTCTATTAGAAAAATATCTTGCGTTAAATGGAGAAATAAAGTTCGATCATGAATTAATTAATATTGATAACCAAAAAAAACTACTATCCTTTTCTAATAGTAAAAATTTGTATGTTGATCATATTGCTGCATGTGATGGCATTAAATCAATTTGTAGAAATTTGTTATCAAAAGATAAATTAGACCCTGTATATAGCGGATATTCTGTTTGGAGATCTATTATTAATGAAAAACAGAATGACGTTAGATTTTATTTAGGACCAAATTTTCATGTTGTAACTTATCCTGTTGACGATAATAAAACTAGCTTTGTAGGTGCTTTTAAGAGATTGAAATCTACTGAAGAGTCATGGAGAACGTTGGGTAATTACAATGAACTAAGATCTGATATTCCTGGATATATTTTAGATAAATACCCATCTATAAAACATAATAAAGAAATATTTAAATGGGGCGTTTATACGCGAACAGATATGGGCAACATGTACATGGATAATATTACTTTTCTCGGCGATGCAGCTCATCCTATAGTTCCATTTATGGGTCAAGGAGGGTGTTTAGCAATTGAAGATAGCTATATTTTTGGAAAATTGTTGATTAAATATAGAAATGATATAAAAAAATCACAATCTATCTATCACGATATTAGATATAGTAGGGTTAAAAAAATTCGTGATGACTCATTAAATCAAGCTACATTCAATCATCTTAAAAATCCTTTATTAATTTATATAAGAAATTTATTGATGAAATATACCAATATTATTCATATTCTTACTAAAAAAGTATGGGACTACGATCCTAAAAAAGAAATAGCCAACATTAATAATCAATAATTGGTTAATCACTTGTTCTTGTTATAATTCAATAGTGAAAAATTTCTTATCAAAATTACCTAGCCTCTTTAATCAAAAAGATTTAAATGAGAGAGAAAGCTCTTTAAATATTGCCCAATCCCTTAAAGATTTTGTTGAGGAAGAACTATTACCTGGTTTAAATTTTACACCCAGTTATTTTTGGGTGTCACTAGAAAATATTATAGAGAAATTTTCTAATCGCAATAAAGACCTATTATCAAAAAGAGTTGAAATACAAAAATTAATTGATAACTGGCACATTGAGAGAAAAAACTCTGGTTTTGACAATAAGGAGTATAAAGATTTTTTGATAAAAATTGGTTACCTGGCTCCAAGAAGTAAAGATTTTCTTATTGAAACAAAAAATGTTGACCCAGAAATAAGAAAGATTGCTGGTCCTCAGCTTGTTGTTCCCGTTATGAATGCTAGGTTTGCTTTAAATGCTACTAATGCAAGGTGGGGTAGTCTTTATGATGCCCTTTATGGAACAGACATAATAAGTGAATCTGATGGAGCTGAGAAAATTGGTGGCTATAACCAAATTAGAGGCGACAAAGTCATCTCTTTCGCTAAGAAATTTTTAGATGATTCAATTCCATTAGAAAAAGGAAATTACAGTGATGTAATCAAGTTTGAATTTACTGTTGATAGCCAGCTTAAATTAATACTTAAAGATCAATCACAAACAAGCCTTCAAAATAATGACCAATATATTGGATATATGGATAAGGGTGAGGGCAAATTTGGCCTTTTATTTAAAAATAATAATTTACATTTTGAAATTCAAATAGATAAATCTCATCCAATTGGACAAGATGATTTAGCAGGTATAAAAGATATATTAATGGAATCAGCAATTACAACAATTCAGGATTGTGAAGATTCAGTTGCTGCTGTAGATGCTGACGACAAAATTATTGTATATAGAAATTGGCTAGGATTGATGAAAGGTAACTTAAAAAGATCTTTTGATAAAAATGGTAAATTTATGACTAGGGAGTTAAATCCTGACCGAAAGTATCTTTTAAAAAATGGAAAAATGATTCTACTTCCTGGAAGAAGCCTTCTTCTTGTCAGGAATGTTGGGCATTTGATGACAAATCCTGCAATCAAAGACAAAGATGGTAATGAGGTTCCAGAGGGTATTATGGATGCCTTTTTTACTGTATGTATTGCAATACATGACATTATTGGAAATGGTCTGTATAAAAATTCAAAAACTAAAAGCATTTATATAGTTAAACCTAAAATGCATGGCCCTGAAGAAGTTCAATTTTCATGTGATTTATTTAGAGAAGTTGAAAAAGTTTTTAATTTATCCAAAAACACAATAAAAATTGGAATTATGGATGAAGAAAGAAGAACAACTTTAAACTTAAAAGAATGTATTGAAGTTGCTAAAGAAAGAGTTATCTTTATAAATACAGGTTTCCTTGACAGAACTGGTGATGAAATTCATACAAGTATGGAAGCTGGACCAATGGTTACAAAAGCTTCTATGAAAACCCAAAAGTGGATTGGTGCATATGAAAACTGGAATGTTGACATAGGTTTAGAGACCGGTTTCATGAAAAATGCACAAATAGGCAAAGGAATGTGGCCAATGCCAGATGAGATGTTGGAAATGTATGAAACAAAAACAATGCATCCAAAAGCTGGAGCAAATTGTGCATGGGTTCCATCCCCAACAGCTGCAACACTTCATGCGATTCATTATCATCAAATTTTTGTGCAAGATGAACAAGAAAAAATTCTTAAAAGAGATAAAGCTAATTTAGATGACCTATTAAAAATACCTCTTATAAAAAAAGATCAATATCCAAGCAAAGAAGAGATAAAGAAAGAGCTTGAAAATAATGCTCAAGGAATTCTTGGTTATGTTGTTCGATGGGTAGATCAAGGCATAGGATGTTCAAAAGTCCCAGATATTAATAATGTTGGCTTAATGGAAGATAGAGCAACATGCAGAATATCAAGTCAACATATTGCAAACTGGCTTCATCATAATTTGTGTTCAGAAACAGAAGTTATAGAAACTATGAAAAAAATGGCAGCAATAGTTGATAACCAAAATAAAAATATAGTTGATTATAAAAGAATGGCTCCTGCATTTGATGGAATCGCTTTCAAAGCAGCATGCGATCTTGCTATAAAAGGTAAGCATCAGCCAAGTGGTTATACAGAACCTATTCTTCATCAAATGAGACTTAGAAGAAAATAATATGACAAAAGGTTATTGGGTAGTTCGAGGTGATGTTTACGACATAGAGATGTATTCTAATTATATAGAATCTGCATCAAAAATTATTGCTAACTTTAATGGTAAATTTCTAGTCAGGGGTGGTGAGCAGATTCAATATGAAGAACAAGGATATGATAGAACTGTTATTGTTGAATTCGATTCATATGAAGATGCCATAAGTTGCTATAACTCTTCTGATTATCAAGAAGCTTTAAAGATAGTTAAAAAGTCTGCTGTTAGGCTTGTTTCAGTAGTAAAGGGTATTTAAACTTTTTGTTTGCCGGTTTCATCTCGATGTTTTTTTAAGTACTTCATAAATGGCGTACCTCCAGTTCCTCTAATGGTTGATCCACCAGTACCAAAAGCATTTTGGGTTTGAGATTGTTTGTGAATATATTCGGCGGCATATTCCAGATGTTTTGCTCTAAATCTTCTTATCTCTTCAAGACAAGCGTTATATTCTTTTTCTAACTTTTTCGATTTATTAATATAAGTTTTTGCTATTGATTCCCTTTCGACATTTTCAATCATTTTTCTATGAAGTGGAGGCATATAATCTCTCATTTCATTTAAGTATGGTCGTAAATTATCATTTGTATGAGTAATTCCAAGTGCACCATCAAGAAATGGAATTATGCTACTTTGTGCTCCTGTTTCTCCTCTATAAAATTGAGGAAGGTTATTGAATTGATTCTCATAAATTAAACCATTTTTTAGATCTGGATTGTCTTTAGTGCCAAAAATATATGGCCTAACTCTATGGTAGTAGATATATGGATCGCATTTATCAGGCATCTTTGAAAAAATATGATTAACCTTTTTAAGCGATTTTATTATTGCCTTCAACTCTATAGAAAAATCATTAACTTTATTTGTTTGATTTAATTTTGATAAATTATATGCAGCATTAATTGCTTCACTTGCTGCGTCTTCTATACAAACATGAATTGTTACAAACCAATCTTCATCAACACCGCCAAGAAAATTATTTATCAATGCTACATTATCTAAAGAAATAGGCTTATCGTTATCAATTTTATACCAGTTATCTAAACAGTAACTTGCATAACTTAGGATCGGAGGCCTTCCAAGATATCGAGATAACCTTACCCATGGCTTAGCAATAACCTCAGGTAAAATATGCTGAGGTTTATTTCCACCCCAAATATAAGCATGAGCTATAAAACTAAGATGTGACATAGCAAGATTAATCTCTTTAACGTTTTTATTCTTAATTAACTTATTAATTGAAAATGCATTAACACTTAAATTATTAATAGTTGTCTGCACTTTATTTGTTAACAATAATTTTGGAAGATGCGAGGCTATTGAAGACAATCTATTTAGTGATATAGATTTTGTTTTAAAGGATTTAAGTGGCGGTTTTTTGGAAAAAAAAGTATGCATAATTTATACATATTAAACAAATATTTACTGAAAATTACCAGTTATTTTTAATGTGTAAAAATAATTAAATTTTTTTACAATAAAGTGTTGACAATATAAAAAAGAAGAGTAATATTAACTTTACTGATGGCAACCGACTAGTGACCAACTGCAGACGGGAGACCTAGAGAGAAGCCAGAAGAAGAGACCGAAGGGAGAAAGCATTTACAAGAGTGCGCGATAAAAAAGAGCTTGTAAATCCACCAAGAATTCAAGAGAAAGAATTCGAGGAGCTGAAGAAAATCTCACTTTAGACCCCTGAGGAACTCGAACTTAAAGAAACAGAGCTAGTCTCTGTTTTTTTTCGTCTTGCATAAATCGTATTTATCATTATTATCTCAATCTATGAGTTTTACTAGGTCGAAAATTATATGCACGATTGGTCCTGCCACTAGTTCAATTGCTATGCTTCGTAAATTGCATAAAGCCGGTATGAATGTAGTACGAATTAATATGTCTCATGCAACTCATAGATCAGCAGCTTCTATAATTTCAAAAATTAATAAAATAAATACTGAAATGAATGGTTTATCGCAACAAATAGGTATTTTACTTGATACACAGGGCCCAGAAATAAGAACTGGTGATACATCTCTTCCAATAGAGCTTAAGGTTGGTGATCAAGTTACTCTTACAGTTCGAGATCAAGTTGATGTAGAGACTTCTTCTATTAAGGTTAATTATAAAGATTTAGTGCATAGTGTTGACGTTGGATCGAGAGTATCGGTAGATAATGGATTAATTAATTTTAAAGTTCTTTCAAAGGATTCAGATACTCTATTATGCAAGGTTCTTCATGGAGGAAAATTAGGCTCAAAAAGACATGTGAACTTACCAGGTGTTCGAATCAATTTACCATCTATTACCCACAAAGACATACAGGATATTAATTTTGGAATTAAACATGATGTTGATTTTATAGCAGCTTCATTTGTTCGAAATGCCAATGATCTTGAAATCCTTGGTGATATTCTTAAGAAAAAAAAATCTTCAGCAAAAATAATAGCAAAAATAGAAAATCAAGAAGGTTTAGATAATATTGATGAGATATGTCAATCAGCATGGGGAGTTATGGTAGCTAGAGGAGATTTAGGAATTGAAACCAGCTTAACAGACTTACCAAATATACAGAGAAATATTATGTTTGCTTGTGCTAAATGGGGAAAACGATCGATAGTTGCAACACATTTGCTTGAATCAATGATAAATAATCCTACTCCAACAAGGGCTGAGGTTACAGATATTGCAAACGCGATTTATGAGGGTGCAGATGCTGTAATGTTATCTGGAGAAACAAGTATTGGCCAATATCCTACAGATTGTGTTGAGTTTCTGAAATCTATTTCTTATAGAACTGAGAAATTTAAAACACTTGAATATGAAAAAAACCTTACAACAAATTCTGATTGGGAATATATCGCAGTTGCAGCAAAAAACTTAGCTGAATCAATTGATGCTGATGGAATAATTGCCGTTACTAGAACAGGGTCAACAGCTTATTATATTTCGAATGCTAAGCCCAAAGGAATTCCAGTTTTTTCTTTCACAAACAATAAAATTACTCTAAAACAATTATCACTCATTGGCTCAACATTATCTTTTTATATACCAAGATTAAATGATCACGATAAAACATTAAAAAAAGTAGAGAGTGTTCTTAAACAATATTACGACAATAAAAAGAATCTTAAATTTATAATGGTTTCAGGTATTTTCTCTGAAGATCATTCTGAGGCTATGCAGATAATTAATTTTTAGTAAGATTAACTTTTTAGAATACTCTTTTGAATAATTGTTACAATATTAAATCAAATCAATAAGAAGTAGGGGATATGTTTAATACATTAGACTGGGTTATTGTTGGCCTTTATTGTGTGGGGATAATCAGTCTTGCTAAATATGTTTCAAGAAAAAAATCAGGCTCTGAACGGAGTGCTGAAGACTACTTTTTAGCAGGGAGGTCTCTTCCATGGTGGGCAATAGGAGCATCATTAATTGCAGCAAATATTTCTGCAGAACAGATTATTGGCATGTCTGGGCAAGGATTTGTTGTTGGTATGGCTATCGCTGTTTGGGAATTAACCGCTGCTATAGCATTAATAGTTATGGCCAAGTATTTTTTACCCTTATTCTTAGAAAAGAAAATATATACCATGCCTCAATTTCTGGAACAAAGATTTGATAAGAGAGTGAGTTTAGTTTTATCTTTTTTTTGGTTAACAGTTTATATTTTTGTTAATTTAACAGCTGTTTTATGGCTTGGCTCAATTGCAATTAATACTTTGACTGGATTGTCTTTAACTAATGGAATGATCCTTCTTGCAGTTTTATCTCTAGCATATTCATTATCTGGAGGGCTCAAAGCGGTTGCTATGACAGACATAGTTCAAGTAGTTCTTTTGATATTTGGTGGCTTAGCAGTTTCATATATTGCATTATCAAAAATAGGTGATGGATTTATCTTCACTGGACTTGTTGAGGTATATAATCAGATGCCTGAGAAATTTGATATGATTCTTTCAGCTGATAACCCTTCATACAATAATCTTCCTGGAATATGGATTTTAATTGGTGCAGGAGTCTGGATTGGACATTTTGCTTATTGGGGGTTCAATCAATACATAACTCAACGAGCCCTTGGTGCAAAATCTTTAAAAGAGGCACAAAAGGGAGTCATGTTCGCTGCTTATTTAAAACTTCTAATGCCGTTAGTAATTGTTCTTCCCGGTATTTGTGCCGCAGTGCTCTTTCCTATTTTAGAAAAAACAGATCAAGCATATCCCACAATGATGATTGAGTTATTGCCTAGTGGATTACTTGGTTTAACTTTTGCTGCTTTAATAGCTGCAATTGTTTCATCATTAGCTTCAATGACAAATAGCATAAGCACGATATTCACAATGGATGTTTGTAGATCATTTTCAAAAAATGAAATATCGCAATCAAATCTAATTTTTATAGGAAGATCAGCAGTTATTATATCAATGGCAATTGCACTAATTATGGCTAAGCCAATTCTTGGTAACTCTGATCAAATTTTTCAATATATTCAAAATTTTACAGGGTTATTTACTCCTGGAATATTGGTTATTTTTCTTGTTGCTTTATTTTGGAAAAAGGCAACCACTCTTTCAGTACTAATTGCTGCAATTCTATCAGTTGTAATGTCGATATTTATTCAAGCGATGTTTCCTGAATTTCCATATATTCATAGAATGGGAGCAGTTTTCTTTGCGTCCGGTTTAGGCTGCTTCTTTACTTCATATCTTCAAGGGTATAAAGATCAAGAAAAGGCTATCGATTTAAATGGTATCAATTTCTCTACTTCAAAAGCTTTCAATGTAAATACCTTAATTATCATATCCGTATTAACCATAATCTATGTAACTCTGGGGTAATTATTCGTGAAAAAGTTTCTAATAATATTTATTATATTTAATATCCACATTTCGTCTTCAGTAGATTGGTCTGATCCCAATAAATGTAATTTGCCAGATCATTCAAAATTTATATCTCAAATAGTCAGCGGTATGACATTGGAGCAAAAAGTTGGGCAAATCATCATGCCTGAAATTAATAGCGTTACTCCAGAAGATGCTAAAAAATATCATTTTGGAACAATACTTAATGGTGGTGGTGGATTTCCAAATCAAAATAAAAACAGCACGGTTGATGATTGGAAAGCTTTAAGCAAGAATTACTTTGATGCTTCAACTGAAGTGAATGGAATGAAAATACCTATTTTATGGGGAACAGATGCAGTTCATGGTCACAATAATGTAATTGGAGCTACAATTTTTCCACATAACATAGCCTTGGGAGCAACAAGAAACCCAGAATTAATTAGAAAAATTGGAGATGCTGTTGCTAAAGAAGTTTCTTCTACAGGCATAATATGGACCTTTGCTCCAACAATTGCAGTACCACAGAATGATTTATGGGGAAGAACATACGAAGGTTATTCTGAGGATCCAAAATTAGTTACAGAACTGGGTAAGAATTTTATTCTTGGTTTACAAGGCGAAGGCAATAACTTTTTAATTAATCATCATATTTTAGCTACAGCAAAGCATTTTCTCGGTGATGGAGGAACTGATGAAGGAATAGATCAAGGTGATACTATTATTGATGAGCAGACATTAAAAAATGTTCATGGAATGCCCTATTATGATGCAATTGACTCTTGCGCACTTTCTATTATGGCTAGTTTTAATTCTTGGAATGGATTAAAAAGTCATGGTAATAAATATTTGTTAGTGGATATATTAAAATCTCAAATGGAATTTGATGGATTTATTGTTGGTGATTGGAATGGGCATGGGCAACTTCCTGGATGTGAAGATGCAAATTGTCCTGAAGCTTTTAATTCTGGCGTTGACATTTTCATGGTTCCTCAAGAATGGGAGGGGTTGTATTGGAATACCTTGGCTCAAGTAAATTCTGGAATAATATCTGAAGAGAGACTAGATGATGCTGTAACAAGAATACTAAAAGTTAAAAAATATTTAGGTCTTTTTGATAATAGGGCTCCTCATCAATTTAATAAAAATTATCTTGGAGATAAAGATCACATAAATATTGCTCGACAAGCCGTAAGAGAGTCATTGGTTTTGTTAAAAAATCAAAGTTCTACCTTACCCCTTAATCCAGGTAATAAATTTCTAATTGTTGGCGATCAATCTAAGTTCATAGAAAACCAAATGGGTGGTTGGACAATTACATGGCAAGGTAAGACATGGGAAGGAACAGAAATCTCAAATAAAGATTTTCCAAATACTTTAAGTATCTATGAGTCTTTATCAAAACATATAATTAATTCAGGAGGCCAAGTTGAATTTTCTTCAGATGGCTCTTATAAAAATAAACCTGATTTTGTAATAATGGTCTACGGTGAAACACCTTATGCCGAAGGAGAGGGAGATACTAAAAGTTTAGACTTTAGTTCTAAAAATTCTTCGATCATTAAGGCAATGTCTTCTTTATCAAAAAAAGATATACCAATTATTTCTTTATTTATCACCGGGAGACCTTTAATAGTAGATAAAGAATTAAATCTCTCTAGCGCATTTGTAAGTATTTGGCATCCAGGAACTGCAGTTGAGGGGATTAATGACGTAATTTTTTCAAATAAGGATAACTCTATCAACCATAATTTTAAAGGTAAACTTTCTTTCTCGTGGCCAAGCAAAACATCAACCAACCCCTTAAATATAAGTGATACAGAATATAATCCTTTATTTAAATATGGTTATGGGCTTTCTTACGAAAACTAAGTAAACAAAAATTATGAGTAATTTATTATTAGTTGATATTGGTGGTACAAATATGCGTCATGCAATCTCTTCATCAGATTCAAATGAAATTACAGATATCTGTAAAACAGTTTTTTCTGATATGACTGAATTTGAAGATAAGCTTGAGAATTTGATCAAAGAAAATAGTATTGATGAATTAATAGCATCTGTTGCTGGACCAAAAATAAATGAATCTATTGCTATGACCAATCGTGACTATATATTTAATACCAATGAAATTACAAAGAAGTTTAATTTAAAAAAATGCTATCTTCTCAATGACTGGGAAGCAATCGCACACAGTTTTGATTATGTGTGTGACAGCATTATTAATATCAAAGAGGGAGAATCATATAACAATACCGTACTCTATTTAGGCCCTGGAACAGGATTAGGTGCATCTGTGGCAATTAACAACCAATTTGTCCTTGCTACAGAAGTTGGCAACACAACTAATTCAACAAAAAGTTTATTAAATAATTTCAACATTGAGAGTAATACCATTGTAACCCTTGAAAATATAATCTCAGGTTCAGCTATATCAAATATCTATAAATTAAAAGCTAATACATTGCTTACTTCAGAAGAGATTTTAGATAAATACGTTCAGAAGGATCCAATAGCTATAGATGTTATGGATGGTTTTATTAAATCATTGGCCCAATCTTTATCAGATTTAGCTTTAACCTTTAATTCAGGAGGAGGAATACTATTAGCGGGAAGTCTTATGAGAAGTTTATATCCAATGATAGATAAAAATGACTTCTATAAAAATTTTATGCTTAACAAGTTCGATTCGCATATGGATATGCTAAATTTAATTTCAATTGGGGTAATCACTAAAGAGTGCTCTCCCTTATATGGAAACTTAAGTTTTTATAAAAAATTAAAAAATTAATAAAAATTAATATAGTTTGTGTATAATTCATCACCATAATGGCAGATAAAAAACAAACAAAAGTATATTTAATTCCTGAAGGCGAGACTAGAGATAGTCATACCTATCATTACACTGCTATAAAAACTCGAACTTTCACTCTTGAAAATAAGAAAATGAGGATGAAAAAATTCAATCCTGTAAAAAGAGTGCATGAATGGTTTGTGGAAGCAAAACTCCCACCTCATAATTAATCTTTAGTTAGTCTAAGTTCTGTAGAAGATATATCATCTCTGAAACTAGCTTCTTCAAATCCTGTACATCTAGACTTTATTATTTCAGGCACTTTAATTTTATCTAATGAAATAAATTTTTTATTAACCTTTCTACCAAAAACTAGGAAGTTAATGTTGTGATCATTAAATCTTTGAATATGCTCCATCATATCTTTATGGCTTTTGTAAAATTTTTCATCAAATACTCTAAGTAAAGTATCAGCTCCTATTATAAAAACTGAATTTGGAAACATTTCTACTTTCTCACTAAATCTTCCTGCAGAAGTAAGCATCCAGCTTTCATCATTTTGGAATTGATCAATTGTTCTTTTAATTTCGTAAAAAGTTAGTGGTGGTTTATCAGCATTTTTAGCGCATATCTCAAAAGTAGTATGCATACCTGTTTTTTTCTCTGCTAATTCCTTCATCTTTAGATGTCCTTCGTGAAGTGGATTAAATGAGCCAGGAAAAATGAGCTCAGGCTTATTTTTATTATTCGAAATAAAACCAACTTTATTGTTAAATAATTTCTTCCACGGCTTTTCTGCATCAATTTGATTTATTTTTATATCCTCTTGAATTTGAGGAAGATCATATTTTAAACTACAGGATTCAGCTAAAAGATTAATCACACATCCTGTAATTAACTCTTCTTCTTCTTCTCTTGTTCTCTTGCCTTTGTCTATGAAGCATTCAAGATATTTTGTATAGCTATCAGTTTGAACAACAATAAAAAATTTATGATCTCCTTTTTTTTCATAGGTTGTAGCCAAATTAGCAGTGATAGCAATACCTAATAAATATTTTGACTTAGTTTTTGAACTTATCGATCTAGATTTTTTAAAAGCATTAGCAGCCATACTCAAACATGTATCTAGTGAGCAATAGTGATCAGGTTTGCTATTAAGAAATTCATTCATAGACTCTTTAGAATAGGGGATATAGGATTCGAGCACTGTATTAGAAGCACCTGGGACTTCTAATAAAGAAGAAATCGCATTAGTTCCACCACCACTCGAAACAAAAACTAATTTATACGGTGAAGAATGAATTTTTTTAACAATGTTAAGATATTTTTTCAATTATCTATGAAGTATTAATATTCAATCATTTTAACCCAATATTCATTTTTCATTGATAGAATAAATATATGTTTAATAGAAGAAACATTTTTTTTATTTTTTTCATACTCCTTTCTTTTGGTGTTAATTCTAGTGAAATCAGTAAAACTATTTATGCGTCATGGGATAAGCCCGATGTTGAATTGCTATATAAGCTACCAAAAGAAATAAATAAAGATACTAAAGTATTGTTTATCATTCATGGAGCATCTCGAGATGTTAATAGATATATTGAATCTTGGATTGATAGCGCTAAGAATAAAAATGTGATCTTGATTGCACCTTCTTTCTCAGAAGAAAGTTTTCCATTTTTTAGCACTTTAGAATTAGCTACCTCATCTGGCAAGATGCTTAAAAATTCAAATAAAACTCTAACAAATTCTATTTCATCTTTTTATACATTTTTTAAGAGTAAATATAATCTAAGCTCAGACACTTATCTTATATATGGATTTTCAGGTGGCTCCCAATTTGTTCATAGATATATGATGTTTGGTGAAGATATGCGTATCGAGAAGGCTGCAATTGGAAGTGCTGGTTGGTATACATTTTTAAATGATGAACCATTTCCTTTTGGAACAAAAAATATAGAATTAAATAATTCACGAAAAAAATGGTTTCTATCAAGAGAAGTTTTGTTTATTTTAGGAAAAAATGACAATGATCCTAACCACTCATCACTGAATTCTAATAAAGAAGCAAAGAAACAAGGTATGCATAGATATGAACGTGGACAGAACTATTTCAATAATCTAATTAATTATTCAGATAATTCAAAGCTCCCTTTTAGATGGCGATATAAGTCTGTTGAAGGATTAGATCATAACGTTGAAGGAATGACAGATGCTGCAATACCTTTTTTACTAAGTGATTTAGATTATTAAGATTAGACCGTATTGTTTTTGATAAATTCTTCAGCCTTATTAAATATTAATTTCTTTCTACTTTTATCCATTTTCTCTAACGATTTGGTCATAATTGCAAGTCGTGGATTTGAGGCAAAAAATTTAATATTTTTATCAACAAATCTCCAATAAAGCCCATCTACAATATCGCACCAATCGCCTTTTTTAAAGTTAGACATTCTTAACATATAGCTTGAGCCGCAGACATATGGCTTAGTTGAAAAAATACCGCCATCAGCATAAGACCCCATACCATAAACATTTGGAACCATAACCCAATCGTACGAATCTACGTACATCTCCATAAACCACCTATACATTTCATTTGGATGGATACCCGATAAATTCATTACATTTGCAATTATCATTAATCTATTAATATGATGAGTGTATGCGAACTCACTTGATTCGTTAATTGCATTATCAACAGGGGGGATACCAGTTGTTCCTTCATACCAGCTATTTTTTAGTTTTTTCTTATGTGACCAATAATTTAAATTTTTATACTGAGGCATATTTTCCCAATAAACGCCTTTAATAAATTCTCTCCATCCTAATATTTGTCTTATAAAACCCTCAACGGAATTTACAGGAATTTTTCCGTTTGAGTCGTAATATTTTTTTTGTGCTCTATCTATACACAACATTGGATCTAATAGTCCTGAATTAAGATATGGAGATAAAAGTGAATGAAACATAAACACATTATCTTTATTTATTGCGTCTTGAAATGAACCATAATTTTCAAAATATCTATCAAGAAAATCATCTAATAATTTTTCAGCTTCTATATGAGTTGTTGCCCAATTAAAATTTTCTAGATTTCCTGGTGACTTAGGAAAGCATTCTTCAACGTCAACCATCGCATCAAAAGTGATTTGGTTTGGTTTTAATTTTTTTCTATCCGGTATAGCAACTTTTAACTGAGATATCCCTTTTCTATTATCTTTATCAAAGTTCCACTTATCACCAACAGGAGTATTATCATCGTTCATAAAAATGTTATATTTTTTTCTTAGCCACCTGTAGTAATATTCTTGTATCCTAGTTTTTTTATCAGACGACCAATCTATAAAATCTGAATCAGTTGAAATAAACTTTTTATCTTCAAGCATTTCTAATTCAATATTATTTGATTGACCAAAGAACATAAGATCCTTTTTTGTCTGAAAATCTGACGGTTTAGAAACTATTATTTTTGTAAATCCCTCAGTTGAGATCAGCTCCTTCAAATATTTAATTAGATTTAAAGTGTTCTTCTTTGCAATCTTTTTATGAATAATATTCTTGTGTTTATTATTTTTAATAATATTTCTCAATGAACTAATTAAGAAAACAATCTTTTGCTTATGATGATCAATTTCATAAAATGTATCCATAGGCTCATAAAAAAGAATAAAGTCTTTGGCTGACAAATCACCTAATGCTGGATTATTTTTAGATAATTGGTCTGTAAAGACTATTCGTAAAACTTTCATGAATATTAATTTAATTTAATTAAATAAGTTTAATATTTATATTCATGCAAAAATAGTGATATTACATATAATTAATTTATGAAAAAACCATTTAAATATTCTTTTTTTCTACTTTTTTTATTTTCATGCTCATCTGACCTTGATCAAAGTATTGAAGCA
>CABYCI010000013.1 GCA_902517425.1 uncultured SAR86 cluster bacterium
AGTTTTCATTGTTCCAAACTTTAATGCATTCATACGCATCACAAGATGTTTTTCATCTACAAAACCTTTTTTTACTTTTTCATATACATCAAATATATCTACAAGAAGAGTAATTATAAACATTGTTACTCTCCACTGTTCGGTATCTGTTAAATCATCCCTACTCCAATCTTTTGATAAAAATTCTGAGAATTCAGCATCTTTCGTTGTTGCGAAGTAACGTTCATAAACTCTTTGTGTTAACGAATGACCAAATTGAGCTTTTGTTATTTCATTTTGTTGATGAATTTGTACTGCTAAATATACAACGGATACAACAACACCCAGGGCTGCAATTATTTGAACTATAATTATGACGATTTCACTATTCATATCGTTTAATAATATACTAAATTTTTAAAGTTATATCTCAAAATTCAATTGATTATAATTAATATTCTTTAGGTTTTTATGATGCACAAATAGTAAAAATTGAATTAATATATATAAAAACAATCTTAGGTATAAACATGCGACAAAAAATAATATTTTCATTAATCTTAGTATTTTCATTAACTGGGCTTACAGATCCTTTAATGCAACCAACTTCACTTTCTAAAGATTTATATCCAAATGACATCTTAGTTGGTAACTATGCCAATGATATTGATAAGCCTGATAACTATCTAGATTTTGGCTATGGGGAGCGTGTTGCAAATCCTAAACAAATCACTGAAGCGATAAAAGCATGGTCACTTCAGTCAGATAAGATTAAGGTTGAAGAGTACGCTAAGTCTCATGAGGGGCGCCCTCTTATGGCTGTTTTTATATCTTCTGCAGATAATATTAATAGGCTATCTGAAATTCAATCAAATATTTCTTTATTAACTGACGCTAGAAATTTAAATGATAGAAAAGCAATGGAAATAATTGATAATTTACCTGCTATAGCATGGATGGCATATTCAATTCACGGAAACGAAACATCAGGTGCTGATGCTGCGCTTGGGATAATTTATCATTTAATTGCAAGCAAGGATGAGGAAGTTCTTGATATGTTATCTAATATGGTAGTAATTATAGATCCCATGATGAATCCTGATGGTCGTGATAGGTTTGCTAAATCACTTGAACAATATCGTGGAACAGCACCTAATTATGATGATCAATCCTTATTACATACAGGTGATTGGCCCTATGGTAGAACAAATCATTATTTTTTTGATTTAAATAGAGATTGGATTTATTTAACACAACCAGAAACCCAAGGTAGAGTTCCATTGATCAATAAGTGGAGACCTCAAATTATGGTTGATGGTCATGAAATGGGACCACAAGATACTTTTATGACTGGGCCACCAAGAGAGCCTATAAATACTAATATTGATAAAGATCTAATTAAATGGGGGAATGTCTTTGCTCAAGATCAAGCTTCTGCTTTTGATGATAGAAACTGGCGTTTTTATACAGGAGAATGGCATGAAGATCTATATCCTGGTTATTCATTTTATGTTCAATTTCGAGGCAGCTTAGGGATTCTATATGAGCAGTCTAGAATGGCTGAAGATGGAGTAAGAAGACCTGAAGGCACTATACAATCGTATAAAGAGTCTGTTCATCATCAATATGTAAGTACTCTAAGTAATCTTAAAACTCTTTCTGTTAACTCAAAAGCAATGTACAAGGATTATTGGGACGGAAGAAAATATAATGTTTCAAAAAATGGTGAATATTCTAATCAAACTTTTGTAGTTCTTCCTAACAAAAATATAACGAGATTAAATACACTTGCGGAGAAACTTAAAGCACAAGATATTAATATCTATGAGAATGTTAAACCTATAAAAGTTGATAACATATTGAAACAAAATGGTATGACTCAAGAGGATTTTATAATTCCTATTGGTAGCATGATCATTCCTAATCTTCAACCAGAAGCACCCTTAATTGCTGCAATGTTAGAATTTGACGCTGAAATTAAAGAATCAGTATTGTTAAAAGAGAGACAAGTAACTTTAAAGAATGGTTCATCTATTATGTATGACACAACAGCATTTAATTTGACAATGATGTATGGGCTACCTGCTGTAACTGTTCCTGAAAATATAGATACAGATCTTGTTAATTGGGAACTAAAATCATCTAAAATAAATACTCAAAAAAGTTCTGTGATGTGGGTAGTTGATGGGATTGATGACAGGTCTGTAACTTTTGCAGCTCGTCTTATGGAGCAAGATGTTCAAGTAAGGATTATTGATAAAGATGCTGTTTTATCGTCATATAATTTATCTAGAGGATCTGTAGCTGTTTTAGCAATGGATAATCCAAATATGACAAATCTTTATGATTTAGTTAACTCAGTTGCCACGGATTTAAATGTTTCAGTGTATTCAGTGGATAGTGGTTTTGGTGCAGAGGAACTTCCAGATTGGGGAGGAAGACATTTCCGTTTATTAAACAGACCACAGATAGCATTATTAAGTCATAGTGGTTTTAGTTCATATGATGTTGGTGTAAGTTGGTGGTCACTCGATCATCATTTAGGTATACGACATAGTCAACTTGATGCATCATTGGTTAATTATGGTGATTTGCGACGATACAATACAATAATTCTTCCCAGCGGATATTCAAATATTGACTCTAATCAATTAAATATAATATCTGATTGGGTAGAACAAGGTGGGACATTAATAGCTCACAATGGAAGTTCAAGATATATATCTAGTAATAATGGCATTGGGTCAGTTAAAACTGTTCAAAATACCTTTGATGAAATTGATAATTACAACATGGATCTTCAGAGAGAATTTTTATCATTAGATGAAATGATAGATATACCTGAAGTAAATAATAAATTATCTTTTGAAGTTAATTATCCATGGGAATCAAGTACAACAAAATATTCAAAAGATGAGCTTGAAAAAAGAGATAAATGGCAGTCTTTATTTATGCCATCTGGGGCTATTGTTGCTGGAAGAATAGATTCAGAACATTGGTTAACATTTGGAACACCTAAAAATATACCATTACTGTATTCAAATTATCCTGTATTAATGACTGGTGGAAATTCAGAAGCTGCAGTTAGAATTGGACAACTTGTTAATAGTGATCGAGAGGAATACAGGTCTATCAATTGGTCTGATATTCCACCAAATAAAGATTTAAATGTAAAGATGAGTGGTTTAGTTTGGCCAGAGGCTTCACAAAGGATAGCAAACTCGGCTTATCTTACACGTGAGAGATATGGCAAGGGTCAAATTATATTATTTGCTGGGGAACCAAATTTTAGAGGATCGAGCTTAGGTACAAATAGACTTTGGTTGAATGCAGTAGTTTATGGATCAGGATTAGGAACTAGTTCAGAAATAAATCCATAATAAAAAAATATTACTAAATATCAGTGTCTTGTGGGCCGCATATAGTGACTTTTAAATTTGCAGCACCTCCACTCAATAGAGGATCAAGCATATCCAATAGTCCTGTTTGAACTCTCCATTCTAAATATTTTTGCTGATGCTCTAAAGTCTCCCAATCTTCAATTAAGTGAATGGTGTTAGTTGATTGTTCGATATATGTGTCAACAGAGAGACATCCATCAAAAGCTCTTGTGTCAGGTAAAGCTGATTTTAATGCATCTTTTAATGTGGCAAGAGTTTCAGCTTTTGCTGGGAAAGATACAATAACTAAATTTTTCATAATTATTCCTATTAATTTATTATAAAATTTCTTACTTCTTTTAAAAATCTGTCAAAAGATGGTTGATGGTTATACATCATATGTCCAGCTTCGAATTCTGAAAAAACCACCCTACTCATATCTACAGAATTATCATTCATAAAATTTTCTGCAGTAAAACAAGGTGTTGCTAGATCATATAGGCCACAGGACACATAAACTTTAAAATCTTTATTGTATCTTTGTGCTCTTGCTATATGTGGAACTGTATTAACGTATCCAAAATCATTTCCTTTCCATTGTTGAGGATGTTTCCAACTGAAATAAACATCGCTATCTCCACTTTGGTATAACATTTTCATTTCAACACCAATTTCAGAAAACCAAGTATGGACAGCAGTTACATATGCTGCCATAAAGCCCTCACTTGATACATCTGTATCTGAATGTTGCCCTCCACTCATATAATCTTTATTCTTATATCTTGAATCTAATCTTCCAACAGAATAACCTTCATCACGAAGTAGCTCTTTTCTAAAGCTAGATGGATCAATGCGCATATCAAAATCTTCAACAAAACGTTTGCTCAAGCCAGTAAATTTAGAATATTTATCAATTAATATTTTTTTATCATTGTCTTTAATTCTAGAACCTTTTAATAGTGCGGGACCATATTCATTAAGACTAAAATCCTTAGAATCATTATAAAATTCTTGAAGTGATTTATTAGTATCAACCTTATTATGATAATAAGCAGTAGCTGCATATGAAGGTAAAAAACCATAATGAGGGCTATTGTTACCTGGATGAAATACTAAATATTGATAATCTGAAGCTGGAGCCACCAATAACAGTCCATTTATCTCTATAGGAGTTAAATCTCCTGATCTTAATTCTGAAACTAAGAGTGGACCTCTTATTCCACCATAACTCTCTCCAAGAATATATCTTGGTGAATTCCATCTATTATTATCTGAGATCCATCTTCTAATAAATTCAGCAATAATTTTTGGATCTTCATTAACACCCCAAAATTCCTCACCCTCATGACAACCAATAGCTCTGCTGTAGCCAGTACCAATAGGATCTATAAATACTAAGTCTGCATCACTTAAAGGAGATAAATTATTATCAACTATATTATATGGAGGAGCGCCATCGTCTGATGCATCACTAGGAACTTTTATAACTTTTGGTCCTAGAACGCCCATATGCAACCATAATGAAGCTGAACCAGGTCCGCCATTAAAACTAAATATTACAGGCCTATTTTCATTTGTTTGTGCAATATATTCAGTATAAAAAAATGAGGCCATTGGCTCATCTGGATTATCTTTCTCATACAAAATCTTTTCTTTAAGACTGGCCACGTAGTTAATTTTTTTACCATTAAAAATACCAGAAAATGTATTGGTAAAAGCTCTCTCTTCGGTACTTACATCAGAACTATTGCATTCTTCATTATTATTTAGATCATTACTTGAGAGTTCTGGTGTGATTAAAATTGTGGATATTATTAAAGTATGTATAAATTTCATAACATTGATTATATATAATTATGTATTTTTTATACCTTTTATTTTATTATTTTATTAAATATGAAGAAATTAAAAATTGCTCTACATTTTATAAAGATAAAACTGCATAACATTGGCACTCTGCTAATTAAAACTGCTACTGGATATGTGGTTGGCTCATTTGCATTAATTCAAGTTACAAGCATTGTCACAGATAACATATCAACAGTTAACATAATGGGTCTAGCTAAGGAATCTTTTATGCAGTATCTGTTTATTGTCTTACTTGCAATATTTCCTATATTAATGGTAATTACATATATTATTAAAAGACAGTCTATAGACGAGAAAGGCCTAGCTAATATTAATAAAACTTTTGAAAAATATGAAGACTACAAACCAAAAATTGGTCTTATACCATTTGAAAACTTAAATGATGATACTGATAGCGAATTTTTAGTTGATGGAATTGTTGAAGATTTAATTACTGAGTTATCTATGGTTAAAGAAATATCAGTTGCTACTAGAAAAACTTGCTTTGCATTTAAGGGAAAAGACTATACAACTGAATCATTTAAAGATGAGTGGGGTTTTGATTTTATAGTCTCAGGAAGTATAAGAACATCACATGATAGACTAAGGATCTCAGTAGAGTTAAGTGATATGACTGATGATAAAGTTATATGGAGCAACAAATTTGATAAAACTAAAACTGATATTTTTGATATTCAAGATGAGATTGTTACCAAAATTATTAATTGTATTGTCGGCGAGATAGAAATATCTAGTCTTAAAAGAGCACATAGAAAACCAACCGATAATATGACTTCTTATGAATATACCTTAAAAGGGAGAGCTTTAAATCAGAAGTTTGATAAAGATGCAAATGCTGAAGCAATTAAAATGTTGGATGCAGCAATAGAGGCTGATGAGACTAATCCACTTCCTTATTCTTGGAAAGCATGTACTATTGGTCAAGCCATGACTTTGGGATTTAGAGATGACGATCCAAAAAATATGGAAGAATTTCTTGGGGCATTAAGTAAGGCTAATGAACTAAATGATAATGATTGGAATACAAATAGAATTTTAGCTGAAGCTAACATAACACTTCATAATTTTAAACAAGCTAAGGTTTATGCTAATAAAGCTTACAATGCCAATCCAAATCATACCTTTGTATTATCTGCTTATGGTGATTCTTTAATTAGAAATGGTGAAATTGATAACGGAATTAAGATTTTTGAGACCATGTATGAAAAAGAGCCTATACCAGCAATGGATAGTAATTCTGATAGGCCTTTAAAAAAATTATTTTTTGCTTATTATTTAAATAAAAATTTTGATAAGTGTAATGAAATTTTCAATCAAATTGAGGAACATGATTTTAGAGAATGGTTAGTCTATGTGGACATAAAGGTTAAACAGAATATAGATTACTTAAAAGAAAATTGGTTTGAGTCTGGTATGGAAAAATTTAAAGATCGTGACTGGAAAAAAGAAGTATCACTATTTCACCTTGATAATAAAGAAGTTAAATCTAATTTAGAAAAACTAGCCCAAAATCTCTATTAAAATGTTATTTGATAATATCTTAAATACAATTGGCAACACGCCGTCTATTAAACTAAATAATATAAATATTAACGATACTAATTTATATGTTAAAGCTGAGTTTTTTAATCCTGCCAGTTCTGTTAAAGATAGACTTGCTAAAAGTATAATTGAAAATGCTGAAAATCATGGTGTACTAACTAAAGGGCAAACAGTTGTTGAGGTAACGAGTGGAAATACTGGTATAGGATTAGCTATGGTCTGTGCAGCTAAAAATTACCCATTAGTGGTAACAATGCCAGATAGCGCCTCTATAGAAAGGAGAAAACTAATGAGGTTTCTAGGAGCTAAAGTCATACTTACTCCTGCATCTGAAGGAGGAACAGGCGCATATAAGAAAGCAAAAGATCTTGTTGATAAAAATGACTGGTTTTTTGCGAGGCAGTTTGAAAATAAGGATAATGCTGATATTCATGAAAAAACAACGGGTCAAGAAATATATAACGATTTTAAGAATATAGGATTAGATTATTGGGTTTCAGGTTACGGAACTGGGGGAACATTTACTGGAGTGGCAAGAGTTTTAAGAGAAAAGTTACCAAACACTAAGCTAGTTATTACTGAGCCAGATGCTGCACAGCTTATTGGTAGCAATACTAAACAAGAACGAAACGATGATGGTTCCGCATCTAATCCTCATCCAGAATGGAATCCTCATCCTATTCAGGGTTGGACAACTGATTTCATACCGCTTGTCCTGCAAGAATCTATTGATAACAAATATTTTGATGAGCTAATACCTGTTTCAGGGGAGCAAGGAATATATTGGGCAAATGAATTAGCAAAAAAAGAAGGAATTATTACAGGTGTTTCTGGTGGTTCTACTTTTGCAATTGCAGCAGAGATAGCAAAAAAAGCAAAAAAAGGTTCAAACATATTATGTATGCTTCCAGATACAGCTGAAAGATATATGTCGAGTGTATTATTTGATCACATTGAGGAGGATATGAGTAAAGAAGAACGCTCTATATCTGATTCAGTTTAAATGTCTAAGTAATAACTTTAGCTGGTATTCCAGCGACCCGAGTGTTTGGCTCTACATCTTTTAATACAAGACTACCAGCGGCAACAGTAGAATTTTTACCAAGAGTTATATTACCCAAAATTGTACTTGAGGCGTAAATAGATACACCAGATTTTATTTTTGGATGTCTGTCTCCTGTATCAAAACCCTTTCCACCAAGCGTAACTCCCTGATATATAGATACATTTTCATCAATAATTGTTGTTTCTCCAATTACTACTCCAGTGGCATGGTCAATCATTACTCCCCCTTTAATATCAGCTGCTGGATGAATATCAACTCCGAATATCTCAGAGGCGCGATTTTGAAAAAAAAGTGCCATCGTATGTCTTTTATTCTTCCATAGACAATTTGCAGCTCGATAAGTTGCTAATCCTTGGTAACCTTTATAAAAAAGTATTGGAGTTGAATAATAGTCACAAGCAGGATCATGATCTTTAAAAAAAACTAAATCTTTAATTAATGAATCTTCAATTCCATCACAGTTCATAAAAACATCTATTATAAATTTTTTTATATCGTCAGAAGACAATGCGTTGCTATTAAGTTTTGAAGCAAGTATAGATGCAATGCATTCCAGAAAACTATCTTGAGATGTTATAAGGGATGATAAATATGGTTCTAGAGACGGCTCAGCATTAATCCTTAAATTAATCTCATCCTTTATTTCATTCCAGATATTTAAATCCATGATATTTATAATTATAAAATTAAATTTTAGTCGTTAATATATAAACCAAATCCCTCTTGGAGTCCTATTACTTCGTTTGTAGTTGTCCTATCTTTTGCTGCATAAAAATCCATCGATTCTTTTTTAAAGAGAATATAATTTAGTAAATCAGTTTCATTATTAGAATAGTCTTTAAGATCATTAGATTTACAAAAACTACTGAACTCATCTTTATAATCTTGTATTTTTAATTTGTTATCAGTAACAGAATTTGTAGCATTACTTTTGTCTACTTTTTTTTGTAATTTAGCACAGACTTTTCCTGGGATTTTTCCATATTTACCATTTACAAGATCTACGAATTCTTTATTTAAAGTTTTATATCTTTTGTTATCAAGTACATTCATTAATGCTTGAGCTCCAACAATTTGAGATGATGGTGTTACAAGTGGAACATATCCTATATCTTCTCTGATCTTTGGTATTTCATTTATAAGCATTTTTAACTTACTAGATTTCTTTAAATCTGTAAGTTGTTTTTCAAGAATGCTTAACATGCCTCCAGGAACTTGATTAATTAACATATCAATATCAACACCTCTCATAGAACCTTCATATTGAGTATATTTGGGTCTTATTGATTGAAAGTAAGCTGAAATTTTTGACAACAAATTCATATCGTAAGGATTAGAATTATCATCATAAATCATAGACATGAAGCTCTCTGTAGCCGTATGTGCATATAAATTGCTAAAAGAAGATATGGACGTATCAATATTATCAACGCCAGCCTCGTACGCTTTATAATTGGTTGCGTCAGACAGTCCTGTTGTTGAGTGTGTATGCAGGTGTATTGGAATTTTGATATTCTTTTTTAATCTTTTTACTAGGTCATAACAAACTCCAGGTCTTAACAAACCAGCCATATCCTTAATTGCTAAAGATTTTGCACCACAGTCTTCTATATCTTTGGCTAATTTAATCCAATAATCCTCGTTATGAATAGGGCTAGTTGTATAACAAATTGTTCCCTGAGAGTTCTTTTTAGCTTTATTTACATACTTAATTGAAGACTGGATATTATTAATATCATTCAATGAATCAAATATTCTAAATATATCAATACCTGCTTTTGCAGCATTAGATATAAATAATGAAATAATTGAATCATCAAATTGTTTATAACCAACTAGATTCTTACCTCGAACCAACATTTGTAACTTTGTTTTTGTTATAAATTTCTTAAAAATACTTAATCTGTCCCAGGGA
The DNA here is from genome assembly GCA_902517425.1 of uncultured SAR86 cluster bacterium. GTDB lineage: Bacteria > Pseudomonadota > Gammaproteobacteria > Magnimaribacterales > D2472 > SAR86A. The sequence continues at coordinate 9,752 of CABYCI010000013.1, forward strand.
TTTTCATTTAAAAATCTTAAGCAACAATCATATGTGGCACCACCCCAAACTTCTAAAGATGAAAATCCAACACTATCCATATGTTTTAAAATAGGTTTCATATCATCTATAGTCATCCTTGTTGCTATTAATGATTGTTGGCCATCCCTTAGGACTACTTCAGTTATATGAGGTTTATTTTTATGCATAATAGTTAATTATGATGATTTATATATAGATTTAAATCAAATTATTTACATATAAAAAACCCGCTTGGTAACGGGTTTTTTAATTTAAATGTTATCTAGTCAATAAAGATAGTATGCTCTTTGCCAGATTCTGCTACCCGAATAACCAATAGATCTGAACATCCATCGCCTAAATCAGGTGCATCAGCTTCACCACCATGAACCCAATCAGTTCTTTCAAACCAATATTCGCCATTTGAGTAAGTTTTCCACATACCTGTTGATTTTGATTGGGATTCTCCATCAAGAACAAAAACTAAGGTTCCTGCTGCAGGATGAAAATGTTTTGCAACAGCACCCTGATTGCATGTTTTTCTTCTTTCAACAATCATCTCCATTCCATTTTTCATATCAAATATTTCTGATGAAATTAAACCAGGAAATGATTTCGTTTCATCTGCATCATCTGCATGTATGTTTAATGTTGTAGCTAGTAAAATAAAAAGACTTAAATAAATTTTCATATCACTCTCCAGTATAAAATTTAACTAGTGATACAAGTTCGACATTAAAATTTTGTCTATAGTCTTTTATATCCTTTGAAAATTCTGCGTAGGCATCTGATGAAAGAACTGACTTTTGAGTACTTAATAATGCATCTAATGATTCGTTACCAACATAAACCATATGTGATGAATATCTGTTTCCAAAAAGGACTCTATTCATTCCAAATGAACCATTCACATTATCTAAGTTAGCTGACATCATTTTTTTCCATGAATTTAAATAGTGACCTTCGTGGCCTTCTTCAACTTTGAAATTATACTTAGCAAAAACTGTATCTGTAGTCCATTGACTTGCAGCTACAACATTTTCAGCAACCCAATTCCATGATCTATCAGTATCAGTATTTTTTTGAAAAGACTTGATCATAAATGCTGATTCACTGCATGAATTAAATATAGCTCTTCCCTTTTCCATTTTTTCTGCATTTTCATATACAGCCAAAATAAAGTGTGAGCTTCCAGATCCCCTTAAAGACCAAAGACTTACACCAACGTCTGATTCACTTCTCCATTTTTCTGCACATTTAGATTTATCAAACTTATCTAAAGCCATCATAAAACTCTGTGGATCAGTTACTGTTAAGTAATTAAACTCCATAATAGTTCCATCACTTTCCATTGTTACTTCTTCTGCAGTTATGTTTACATTGAAACAAAAAACTACAAAAGCAGTATATAAATATTTTTTCATAATTCTCTCCTATATGAATATTAATAATACATTAATAGATACAAATGATGAGTAGAATTATATAAAAATTTTAGATATGTCTGAATAATATACATTTATTTTTTTTTACTAATTGTTAATATGTAATATCATTAAAATTCATTTCATTAATAAGGGAGAAAATTATGACTGAATATCAAATATTCAATATGATGTATGTAGGTTTTATTAGTAATTCTATGTATTTTGTTGGCTGTGTTATATTAATTTGGCTTGGTTTTAGAATGGCAAATAATATCTATAACTCACCTGATGCTAATATGGCATCTAAGATTTTTACTTCATTGTATTGTGTTCTTGTCGCCATGATGACGTTCTATACACAACAAATTGGAGCGGCAATTTTAGATACAGCAGTTACATCTTTAGCTGATGTTGGTGCAGCGTCTGCTGAAAGAATGGTTCAATATGTTGATAATCCATTAACTATTGGCGGAACTGTACAAACATTATTTGTAGTAGTTGTGTTGGTATTTCAATTAGCAATTACTTGGTCTAAAAAATAATTAATCAAAGAAATAATCGAAAAATGGGGTCTTAAAGACCCCTTTTAATATGCTTAAATCAAAATTTATAAGTCAAATGATATGTGTGGTTATTTATGCTATCTCATTTTATTTGTCATACATATTATTACCAGAATCAATTTCAAATATATGGTTTAAGGTTATTGTTTGGCACTTGTATGCAACAGTATTTATATATTTTGGTAGTTTTTTTCTAAATAATTCAAGCTTATATGACCCATTTTGGTCAATCGCCCCTGTTCCAATAGTTATATATCTGACTTTTTCATTTGATAATAGTATTGAACTAATAGTTCTTGTTTTTTCACCCATTCTTATTTGGGCAACCCGATTAACTAGAAATTGGATAATAAGTTGGCAAGGATTTGATCATGAAGATTTTAGGTATGTTGATTTAAAAAATACAAGTAAAATTAAATCAGAAATTAATAATTTTTTTGGGATTCATTTAATTCCAACTCTACTTGTAAATTTTGGTCTTTATCCTCTTTTATATATATCCACAAAACAAATTGAAGTTAATACATATTTATATTTTGCTTCAATGTTTACATTTTTAGCTGTAGCACTAGAAACCATATCAGATGAACAAATGAGAGAATTTAGAAGTGACATCAATAATCATGGAAAGACTATGAAATATAAATTATGGAAATACTCTCGTCATCCCAATTATCTTGGTGAAGTATTATTTTGGTATGGTATCTATTTTATGGGCCTTTCATCAGGATTAATGCCGCTGTGGACAATATTATGCCCAACATTGATGTTAGCTTTATTTATATTTATATCATGTCCTATGATGGATAAAAGAAGTTTAAATAATAGAGCTGATTATCAAGAGTATATGGATAAGACATCTCAACTTTTATTACTTCCACCAAAATCATAAATTGGTATTATTAAATCAAGAAATGTAGAATGAAGTCATGAATGAATTGAATATAGTACAAAAGTTTATTTGGTTATCTGAAAGAGTTATCTTGTTAATAATTGCTTTTGCAACAATTTATGCATCTGGTATTGAAATTGTGAGGATGATAAATGAAGAGATGGTTAACCTCAGTGACCTTTTCTTGTTATTTATATATGCTGAGGTTCTAGGCATGGTAGCAACTTTTTATGCAAACAATAGAATTCCTGTAACCTTACCCTTAATTATTGCAATGACAGCTCTTACTAGAATGATTATCCTTCAAAGCAAAGACCTCAATGCAATCAATATTATTTACGAGGCAACTGGCATATTAATTTTAGCTGCTGCAGCTTATATAATGACCTTAAAAGATAAAATTAGTCTTAAAAAACTTCTTCTTAGAGAAAAAATAGAAGAATCTGATTCTTAATATTAAATAGAATATTTATATAAATCTTCATAGATCGGCATTGCTCTTTCTACTATTCTTTTTTCATTATCTGAGAGAATGAGTTCTCTATGCTCTTCGGGCTTAAATGAAGTAGAATTTACAACTGATGGATACCAGTGTGATGCCCAAATACCATCATAATCTTTAATACCGGACGACCATTGCAACATATCCTTGTCCCATTCAATATCAGCCAACAAACAAAACTTGGTAAGAACTCTTTCAGGATCAGATCTTAGTTTTGATGCATCAATTATTAATGGTTTTTCATTAAGATAATTTTTAACATAGTTAAATATATCGTGTTGTTGTTTAAATCCAATATCTTCAAAATCTCCATCTTTCCATGATTTCATAAAACTCTTTACTACCATTTCGGGATTTCTTATAAGAAAGCAGTTAGTTAATGTGTCTAGCCAACTAAAATCTTTATCAAGGATATGGTGAGTCATATGTTTTTGATATGTGATACCAGAATTATTTTTTATACATAAATTTTTAACATCATTGATGTCAGTAAGTTGGCTATTGATTACTTCATCTTTCATTGGATGTTCTTTATTTGTAGATAATAAATATGATCCATAAAAAGGTTCGTCTAAGACATTGGATACATCCTGTCTATTTCCAAAACTCCTCATTAATGCTGTAGAAAGATTTCTAGGCCCAGACCACATAGCAATAATGATGTTCTTAGCCATTGAGAAGGTTTTTGTATAATGATCTTAATTTTTCAGTTACAGGCCATCCATTATCAATATTTCCAATTGTTCGGCCATCAATTTCTATGACTTGAGTAAGTGAACCTAAAGTCCCTGTAACAAAAGCTTCTTGAGATGAATAAACATCAACTAGAGTAAAGTTTTTTTGAAAGACGGAGATATTATTATTTTTACATAATTCAATAACCTTTAATCTTGTAATTCCATTCATGCAATAGTCACCACTACTGGTCCAAACTTCATTATTTTTTACAATAAAGAAATTGCAAGAATTCGTTGTATTAACAAAGCCATATGGATCTAACATTAGAGCCTCATCTCCCCCTGCTTTATTAGCCTGTATGCAAGCTAAGATACAATTAAGTTTTGAATGACTGTTAAGTTTTGGATCTTGTGACATTGGCAATCCCCTAACCTGCGGAACAGTGACAAGATTTAAGCCTTGTTTAATGTTTTCAGAATCAGAATGCTCCATGATAATTACAAAATTAATTCCATCTGATAAAGATGGTTGTTGAAATGGCTTAACTTTATTTCCTCTTGTAAGCATGAGTCTTGCATGAGCTGAGTCTTCCATATTATTAATCTTTTGTGTTTTAAAAATTGCATCTTTTATTTGATCACATGACAAATCTAGTTCTATGTCTATTGCTTTACAGCCCTCAAACAATCTTTCTAAGTGTTCATCTAAAAACATCCACTCATTTTTAACTAATCGTATGCCTTCCCAGATGCCATCACCTAACAAATAACCGCTATCAAAAACTGAAATTTTTGCATCATCTCTATTATAAAATGATCCATTAATATATATTTTTATATCTTTATTTCGTTCGTCTATTTTGTTGTTTACAGGCATAGTTTTTAAAAACTAATGTCCCCCATTTTTTTACAAATTATATTAAATTCTTCTATTGTTTCATCAATAATTTGTTGAACTGACTTTATTTTATTTATGAGTCCTGAAGACTGGCCAGATAATGCAGGAGCTGCCTCCATATCTCCTTTAAAATATAGATCTTGTATTTTTACCATTGATGACATATCCATATGTCCTTTTTGATTAATATCATGTGTTAAATTTGATTTAAGAGCTCTTATCACAGGTTTTGAAGTCTTGTTCAATACAATAGTTCCATCTATTCCAGATTTTAATATTTTATTTTTAAAATTATCATGAACGGGGCTTTCTTTACTAGACACAAATCTTGTTCCCATTTGGATACCTTCTGCACCAGCAGCAAATACAGCCGCCATTCCAGCTCCGTCAATAATTCCTCCAGCAGCAATTATTGGAATATCTATATGTTGCTTTATAGACTGAATTAATACTAATAATCCAACTTCTTCAGGACTCTTAAAACCTCCGCCCTCAGTTCCTTCAACAACAAGACCATCAACTCCAGCTTTATACGCCTTTAAAGCTCCTGCTAGACTTGGTACAGCATGATATACAGTTATTCCTGCATCTTTAAGGGTCTTAATATACTTAGTTGGATCACCTGCAGAAGTTGTTACAAATTTTACGCCTGACTGAACACAAAATTTAACCATTGAATCATCTTGTAAAAATAATAATGGAAGATTCACACCAAAAGGTTTATTAGTAAGATTCGACATCAACTGTATTTCTTTCTTACAATTATCTATTTCACCAGATGATGTTTCTATTATGCCCATACCGCCTGCCTTGCAAACTGCTGATGCAAGTTGAGATCTTGCTATCCATCCCATTGGCGCTTGAATGATTGGATATTTTGAACCTGTATCTCTTGTTACTCTATTCATGATTAAATTTTATATAATATGAAAATTAAACTACTATATTGTAAGTATAGTATTTTTAGGGGAATAATATATGCAAGTAACCAATAAGATTTTACCAAGTGAAGAGCAAATCAATGGTTTTATAAACGAATCAGAAGTTGGGCCGATATCAATGGTAAATTTGCTTAGATATAAAGATAAGGCTTTATATCAAGATGGTCGGGATACTAATTTGACTGGAGAGGAAGCATATGGTCTTTATGCCAAGGAAGTTATAAATTTTGTTGAAAAATATGGTGGTGAGTTTATTTTTGCAGGCAAAGTCAACAGATTGATGTTAGGTGAGGTTGAGGACTTGTGGGATGCTGTTGCAATTGCAAAATATCCAAACAGAAAAGCAATGTTAGAAATGACTATGGATCCTGATTATCAAAAGATTCATGTTCATCGAGATGCTGGATTAGAAGGACAATTAAATATAGAGACTATTTAATTAATATGAAAAAAATATTAATACTTATAGCTTCGGTTACCACGATATATCTAATTGGTTTGTTTTCATTAAATTCACATACCGTTCAAGACAGGATCTTAATTTTTGGTTTAAAAAATATACTAAATAGCTCAGAACCATTTTTAGATGATAAAGATACATTAAAGGTTGTTGTTTGCGGTTCAAGATCCCCTCTTCCATCTCCTGGACGAGCTGAAGCCTGTATCTTAGTTGAAGCTGGTGATGATATATACATTTTTGATTTAGGTAATGGAAGCAATAACAATCTAACACAGTATCAAGTTCCATGGCCGAATGTAAAAGCTGTCTTAATAACTCATTTGCATTCAGACCATATAGCAGATTTGCCAGATGCTCATCTTCAATCTTGGATTCAAGGAAGATCTTCATCATTGAAAGTTTACGGTCCAGAAGGGATAAATTTAGTTACAAAAGGTTTTGAACTAGCTTATTCTGCTGATTATAAATATAGAAGTGATCACCACGGACAAGAAATGTTATCAATGAGCATCTCTGGATTTGATGAAAATGTGATAATTGATAATCAACTAATTCCAAATGAGACACCAGGGTTAGAGATACTTCCTTTTGTAGTAGATCATTACCCTGTTAATTCTGCATTTGGATTTAAAATATCATACAAAGGAAGAACAGTTATTATCAGTGGAGATACTATTAATGATGGCAGTGTTCAGAAATATTCACAAGATGCAGATCTATTAATACATTCAGCCATATCTATAGATATTGTTGAAAAAATGCGAGAGGTTGCACCAATACCTCAAATGAACAAAATACTATTAGATATTCAAGATTATCATACAAGCATCAAGGAAGCTGGTGAGATTTCAAGAGATGCTAATGTAAAACATTTGCTTATATATCATTCAATACCAACACCTCGAAATAAGATTATGGAGGATGTTTTTTTTAGGCCTCTTGATGGTGTGTTTGATGAATATACTCTTTCAGATGATGGGACAAGAATAATTATGCCTGTAGGAACAGATGAAATAATTATTGATCAAATAAACTAATGGCATTTTTACCTTCTAACTTAAATAATCAATATAAAGGTTTAAAAATAGTTGATTATGGCTTATATCCGATATTTGCAATATATATTTTTAGATCACTTGTGCATTTTTTAGCAGATAACTCTGGTCTTGTTGGAATCGCAACTATTAAAGAATTTCCAATTTTTGAAGGGCTTGATCCTAATAATATAATTTATTTATTTGCATCATTATGGGGTGCTACACAAGTATCATTAACGGTAATATTATTAATATTATTCATAAAATATAAGAATCTTATACCTCTTATATATTTAATATGTCTTATGGATCAATGTTTTAGATTAATTTCAGGCTATTTACATCCACTAGGTGAACAATATTATATTAATACCCCACCAGGTGTTATTTCAAATATACCAATATTGATATATTTAATAGTAATGTTTTTTTTATCGTTAAAAAGAAGATCTCAATATGATTGATTTTTATTTTTCTTATAGGAGCCCCTATTCATATTTAATATTACCTAGGATGTTAAAACTAAAGAATGATCATAATGTTGATATAAATTTTAAGATTGTTTACCCGATAGCTATCAGGATGCCAGAATGGTTTGATAATAAAAATATATTCTTTTTTATTCCATTCATTAGAGACTTTAAAAAGAAAGCAAAAAAATTAGATATGCCACTAAATATGCCGATAAAACCAGATCCAATTAGACAGAATACAATAACAGGCAAAATAGCTGACCATCAGCCATATATATTTGATGTATGCCATATGGGACAATTAATGAGCAACAGAGGAAAAGGAATAGAATTCGCCTATGAGTTATCAACTCTTATATGGAGTGTAAAAAATTGGAATTCAAATCATCAATTAAACAATCTATTAGCTGAATTTGGAGAAGATTTAAACGAAGTTAAGGAATCTATTAAGTTACAAGAAAAACAACTAATTGAAGAAATTGAAATGAATCAACTCGATCAAAAAGAAGCTGGTCATCATGGGGTTCCATTGAATGTCTATCAGGGTAAATATTATTTTGGACAGGATGATCCATTTGATGATTTGATTGATAGATTAATTAAGGATGGGGTTATCAAAAGTTTTTAATGAAAGTATTACGAACACCAGATAATAATTTTAGTGACATCAAAGGTTATCCATTTAAACCAATATATACAAATATAACATCTGAAGACGGAACAATATTAAGAATACATCATATTGATGAAGGCCCCAGAGATGGCCCTATTTTGCTAGCAATGCATGGTCAACCAGTTTGGAGTTATTTGTATTCAAAAATGATACCAATTCTTAATCAGTCAGGTATAAGAGTTATAGCTCCGGACTTAGTTGGATATGGCAAATCAGATAAACCAGCTAAGAGAGAAGATTATAGTTATCAAAAACAGGTTGACTGGATGACACAGTGGATGACAAAAAATAATTTAAGTAATTTAATCTTTTTTGGACAAGATTGGGGTGGTTTAATAGGCCTAAGAATAATTGCAGATAATCCTGACAGATTCAGCAAAATATCTATGGGAAATACTGGATTGCCTTATGCGCCAAATACACCAGATGAAGTTATTAAAAAGGTTAAAGAATTTAGGGATAGTAAAATAAAGCTTACGCCACTTAGCATGGCTAAAGAGATTAAAAAAATGGATTCTGGTAAAACTCATCCAGCTTTAAAGTTCATGTATTGGCAGAAATTTTGCTGGGACAGCGTTAATTTACCCATTGGCTTAATTAATTCAACTATGATGGAAAATAAACCTAAAAATGAGATAAGAAATCATTTTATATTACATAGATTGGGTCTATCAAAAATATCACCTTATATGAGTGATTTAATGCGAGCTTATGATGCCCCTTTCCCTTCAGCTGCTTATAAAATGGGATGCAGAGCTATGCCAAGTCATGTTCCAATAATTCCAGATCAATCTTTAGATGCACAAAGAAAGGCAAGAGAGTTCTTTAGTACTACTAATAAACCATTCCTTTCTGTATTTGCTGGAAATGATCCTGTAACAAATGCAATGGAAGATGATGTTCTGTCCATGGTCCCAAATGCAATAAAGGCGCCACATATAGGTGGAGGTCATTTTTTTCAATGGACTAAACCAAAAGAATTATCTAAAGTATTAATAGATTTTATTAAATAATAAATATGATTGATCTATATACATCGTCTACCCCCAATGGGCATAAAGTTTCCTGCACACTAGAAGCAATGGGCTTAACATACAATGTTCATACTATTAATCTTATGAAAGGCGAACAACATAAACCTAAATTCCTGAAGATTAGTCCTAATGGAAGAATTCCGGCAATCATCGATAGGTCTAATAGTGACTTACATATCTTTGAATCTGGAGCGATTATGATTTATCTAGCTGAAAAGACAGGTCAATTGATGTCAAATGATCCATTAAAAAAAGCAAAAGTATTAGAATGGTTGATGTTTCAGATGGGAGGGATTGGACCAATGATGGGTCAAGCAAATGTTTTCTTTAGATATTTTCCTGAAAAAATTCCCGCAGCTATTGATAGATATCAAAATGAAACTAGAAGGTTATTTGAAGTATTAGACAATCACCTGTCCAAGAGTGAATGGTTGGCTGATCAGTATTCAATTGCAGATATAGCTAACTGGTGTTGGGTAAGAACTCATAACTGGTCTGGTGTCTCAATTTCAGGACTTCCTAGTTTAGAAAGATGGAAGAATGATATGTATAACAAACCAGGAATGAAAGAAGGTATTAAAGTTCCAGTCAAAATTGATAATCTTTTGAACGATAAAAAAAAGGCTGCAGAATTTGTTAAAAATTCATCTAAAATTGTAAAAAAATAAGGAGTATTAATGATAAAACTATATCTAACACCAAATACTAGAGCTGGAAGAGTTGCATGGCTTCTCGAAGAGTTAAAAATTGAATATGAAGTAGAGATATTACCTTTTACAAAAGAAGGTCTTAAATCCCCTGAACACAGATCTAGACATGCTCTTGGAAGAGTTCCTGTTATTGAGGATGGAGATGTTTCAATATTTGAATCTGGAGCAATAATACAATATTTATTGGATAAATATGATAACAAAGGCTTAAAACCCAATTTGGAATCAAAAGAATATCCGTACTATCTACAGTGGTTTCATTATTGTGAGGGTATGGTTATGCCTCCAATGAATCAAATTGTAGTTCAAACAATCCTTCTTCCTGAGGAAAGACGTGATGAAACAGTATTAAAACAAGCAATGAATTTACTTACAAAGTCTTTAAATCCAGTAAATGATTATTTAGAAGGAAAGGATTATTTGATTGGTAATTTTTCAGCTGCAGATTGTATGTTGGGTCATTCATGCTATATGGCAAATAAATTTGGAACAATTAGTGATGATATGGCAAATATAAAAAGATATGTTTCAAATATTGAATCAAGGGAAGCTTTTAAAATAGCAATAAAATTAGGTCAATAAAGTATGCAAAAACCTATTCAAGTTTTTGGAAATGTTGGCTCTCCTTATACTCAAAAAATATTAGCTTTATTAAGATATAGAAATATTCCCTATACAATCTCATGGGGTGATGTAATTCATAATTTATCTCTTTTAGGACTTCAACCACCAAAACCTGTTTTGCTGCCAACTCTTATTTTTAATAACAAAGATGTCAGAACTGATACAACTCCAATCATTAGATATTTGGAAGATATATATTCAAAAAAATCTGTAATTCCTAATACACCTAGTGTTAATTTTTTAAATTACTTACTTGAAGATTTTGCTGATGAGTGGACAACAAAATATATGTTTCACTATCGATGGCATTTTAAGGAAGATGCTGAAAACGCAAAAAAAATGCTAGTACTTCAACATAAACTTAACATAGATAATGATGCAATGAATGAATTTGCTAACGCTATCGCTGAAAGACAAATTGATAGACTCTGGGTTGTTGGTTCCAGTGATGATACTGCAGAATTAATTGATGGCAGCTATAAAAGATTTTTGAAATTATTAGAAAATCATCTAACAAATAGTCCATATATGTTTGGATTGAGGCCCTCTTCTTCAGACTTTGGACTTTACGGTCAATTAACACAACTAGTTGGATTTGATCCAACTCCAAGACATATTGCATCCCAAGAATCACCAAGGTGTGTTTCATGGGTTTCAATAATGAGTGACTTATCTGGTCTACATAATATGGGTGGAATAGGAGAATTTTTTGGTATAAATGATGACTCTATAAACAATAAAAATATTAATTATTTTGAAGATAATAATGATGGCTGGTATTCACTAAATCAATTACCTAAATCCTTAAAAGAAATCTTTAATGAGATCGGCAAGGTTTATATTCCATGTTTAATTGCTAATAATGAAGCATATATTAATAATGAAGAGACATGGGAGATAGAGCTAGATGGCTCAACGTGGAGACAGAAAACATTTCCATATCAATCAAAATGCTTAAATTGGATAAAGGATGAATTTAATAACCTATGTGAAGCAGATAAAAATGATATTAAAGTTTATCTAGAGGGTACTGGATGTGAGTTAATCCTTGATTAATTTCTCGGATCGATAATGATAAAAAAATAATATTGTTGATAATGCGGTTAATAAATGCCAAAAACCATGTGCTTGAAAAATTGTATCTGGATTACAAGTTTCACTGTCAGGAACTCCTGTTAACCATATAGCAAATGCACTCATGTATGCTGCCATTCCGGCAAAATACCATCTATATGTTCTTACACCAGGTGGTTGTTTAGTTGCTAATAATCCTGGTAACCAAAAGAATATAATCCACCAATATTCACCAATATTTTGGAAAACTTCGATAGGCATTGTTCCAAAAAGCATTAAGACTAAGAATCCTACAAAACCAGATATAAATCGCATTCTTGGTGACCAAAATTTGTATAAGAATTCAGATATAACCCATAAACCTATAGAAACACCAAATAGATCTAATCCAATTCCCATTCCATGACCAAACTGACCTCGTAATATTGCGTAACTAAGGACAATGGCAATGTATACCTTTAATAAGGTTGGTTGACTCCAGCTAGACATTTTATAGCAGTTATATAACCAAGGAATAATAATATACATGACCATACTTAAATTATCAGCCCAACCACCCCATTCAGTATTAGTTCCATGCATCATCATTGATCCCGGACCGAGATATACAACCGCCACACCATAAAGAATGGTGATTTTGTTAAGGCCTGAAAATTCATTAAATGAGGTTTCATTAGATAATTTGTATAAAATAAATAAGCCTGCAACCATGAAACCTAGATTACTCAATGTATTAACAGGTTCTCTAAATACTCCTCCACTTACTCTTTCACACCATCTTGATGCCTCTCCAATTAAGGCAATGGAGTCTAGAGATTGAATTAGTTGGAAGTAACTTAATATATAAAATACAAGTAAAAATAAAATGCTTATTACTAACGTAATCTTAAATGCATTCTGTTTTCTAAAAATAGTATTCAATATAGATTTAAAGTGATGAATCTAACTCAGGTAGTGCGGTAAATAAATCGGCAACTAGACCATAATCAGCTACTTGAAATATCGGAGCATCTTCATCTTTGTTTATTGCAACAATAACTTTAGAGTCTTTCATTCCAGCTAAGTGTTGTATTGCACCAGATATACCAACAGCAATGTATAGATCGGGCGCAACAATTTTTCCTGTTTGACCAACTTGATAATCATTCGGAACAAAACCTGCATCTACTGCAGCTCTAGACGCGCCAACCGCGGCACCAAGTTTATCAGCAATAGAGTCAAGAAGATGGAAATTATCACCTGACTGCATACCTCTTCCTCCAGAAATTACAATATCAGCAGCAGTTAATTCTGGTCTATCGCTTTGTGCAATTTCTTCAGAAATGAATTTACTAATTCCACTTGTGCTCAAAGCATCAATTTCAGATATTTCAGTATCTGCGCTATTACATCCAACTGGATCAAAGGCTGTTGATCTTACAGTTATTATTTTAATACTATCATTTGATTTAACAGTAGCTATACAACTACCTGCATATATTGGACGTTTAAAGGTATTATCAGACTCAACGGATATGATATCTGAAATCTGCTGTGAATCTAATTTAGCTGAAATTCTAGGCATAACATTTTTTCCAAATGTTGTAGCGGGTGCAAGAATATGAGTAAAAGATCCAACATTAGAAACCACTAGAGCTGCTATATCTTCTGCCAAGGCATTCTTATATACCTCATCATCACATTTTAAAATATTATTAACGTTATCTATTTTTTTTGCTTCATCAATAACCGAATCAATATTAAATCCTGCTATTAACAATGAAATATCATCAGATATTTCCAGTGCAGCAGCAACTGTATTTAGTGTTGCGCCTTTTAAATTACTATTATCATGTTCTGCAATAACTAATATACTCATTGGATTACCTTCGCTTCATTTTTTAATTTATCAACTAATTCATCAACTGTTTCAACAATTATCCCAGCTTCTCTTGAAGGTGGTAACTCAACAGATAATAGTTCTGTTCGGGGATTAGTATCTATGCCTAAATCAGAAACAGGAACTATATTTAACTCTTTCTTTTTAGCTTTCATTATATTTGGTAATGAGGCGTATCTGGGTTCATTTAATCTTAAATCAGTCGTCACAATTGCTGGTATTGTTAACTCAAGTGTCTGTAATCCTCCGTCTATCTCTCTTGTTACTTGAACTGTCGAAGCTTCTAGATTAACTTCAGAAGCATTTGTTGCTTGTGGGTAATCAAGTAATGATCCAAGCATTTGACCAGTTTGATTGTTATCACCATCAATAGCTTGTTTGCCTAAAATAATTAAGTCAGGCTTTTCATCCTCAATAACACTTTGAAGAACTTTGGCAATTGAAAGAGGTTCTAATAAATTTTCTGTTTCAACTAATGTGGCTCTGTCAGCTCCAAGAGCTAATGCAGTTCTTAGTTGCTCTTGTGATTCAGATTTACCAATTGAAACTGCTATAACTTCTGTGGCCTTTCCTGCTTCTTTTAATCGCACTGCTTCTTCTAAAGCTATTTCACAAAATGGGTTCACAGCCATCTTCACATTATTTAAATCTACATTTGAATTATCTGAAAGAGGCCTTACTTTAACGTTATAATCGACAACTCGTTTAATTGGTACTAAAATTTTCATAGAATGATTTTTATGTTTATTTAACTAGTAAATTGTACTTACTAATAAGTTTATTTAATATAAGTTTTAATTATTTTTGGAACATTTTAATATAAATAGAACTTATAATATAGTATAATTATAATGTATTTTTATTGACGATTACAACACAAGATCTTATGCACAGAGAAGAAATGGAATATGACGTCGTAGTAGTTGGTGGTGGTCCATCAGGCCTTGCTGCTGCAATAAAATTTGCCCAACTAAATAAAGAAAATAATACTAATTATTCAATATGCCTTTTGGAAAAAGGTTCTGAGATTGGTGCGCATATTCTTTCTGGAAATGTTTTTCAACCAAATGCATTAGACGAATTGATACCGAATTGGAAAGATCTAAATGCTCCATTAAATGTACCGGTTAAGAAAGATAAGATATTTTATTTTCTCAAGAATATGGGAATTCCAGTTCCACCATTTGTGATGCCGGCTATGAATAATCATGGTAATTATATTATTAGTCTTGGTAATCTATGCAGATGGCTTGGAGAACAGGCTGAAAATCTTGGTGTTGAAATTTTTCCAGGTTTTCCAGCAAGCAAACTTTTGATAGAAAATGACAAAGTGGTAGGTGTCCAAACAGGCGATATGGGAATTTCTGAAAAAGGAGAGCTTAAACCCGGTAATGAACCTGGAATTAATATAAGAGCAAAATTGACAATTTTAGGTGAAGGATGCAGAGGCCATCTAGGAAAACAGGTTATTAATAAATTTGATTTATCTGAAGGAAAAGACCCCCAACATTATGGAATAGGTTTTAAAGAAGTTTGGAAAATTGATCCAAGTGTGCATGAAGAAGGCTTGGTTATACATACAAATGGCTGGCCTACCCCAGATATTGCAGCAGGATCATATTTTTATCATGGTGAGAATAATGAAGCTTATATTGGATTTGTGATACCTCTTGATTATGAAAATCCACATTTAAGTCCTTTTGATGAGTTCCAAAGATGGAAAACTCATCCAGTAATAAAAAAATATCTTAAAAATGGTGAAAGAATATCTTATGGTGCAAGAGCATTAATTAAAGGTGGTCTTCAATCATTACCTAAAATGGACTTTCCAGGTGGCCTCTTGATTGGCTGCAATGCAGGTACATTGGTTTTTTCCAAAATTAAAGGCTCTCACACAGCTATGAAGTCTGGAGAATTAGCTGGACAGCACGCTTTTGAATCTATCAAAGGTAATACAACTACAGACTATGATTCTTTAATTAAAGAATCTTGGATATATGATGAATTATATAAATCTAGAAATTTTGGCCCTATTTTTCATAAATTTGGAGCCTTATTTGGTGCTGCTGTAAATGTTATAGATCAGTTCATATTCAGAGGAAATATGCCAATAACAATGAATCATACTATCCCTGACCATGCTTGCTTAAAAAAAGCAGATGATATGCCAAAAATAGATTACCAAAAACCTGATGGTATATATTCATTTGATAAATTATCATCCGTATATCTATCAAATACAAATCATGAAGAAGATCAACCATGCCATTTACAGTTAAAGGATCCGTCTATTCCAATAAGTATTAATCTTCCAATGTACGATGAGCCAGCACAAAGGTACTGCCCTGCTGGTGTTTATGAGGTTGTTGAAAAAGATAATGAAAAAAGGTTCGTGATAAATGCGCAAAATTGCGTTCATTGTAAAACCTGTGATATTAAAGATCCCTCACAAAATATTAAATGGGTCAGTCCTGAAGGTCCTGGCGGACCAAACTATCCAAATATGTAATGAAGAGAAACAATTTTTTATTCTTTGGTGTTCTTTTAATAATTTCTTCATGTGCTTCTATTGAGTCAGAGGTAGTTGTTACTGAGGGTGATAAATTAAATGTTGTAGATGAAAATCAAATATTTATTAAATACCTAGAAGATGAATGGGAAAAAACTCTTAATAAAAACCCTCTATTTGCTACTTATACTGGAGATAAAAGAGCTAACGACAAAATTAACTCTAATAGTATTGCCCAATTTAATAAGACAAAAGAATTAACACTTAGATCGTTTAATCTATTAAAGCAGATTAATGTTGGTAAATTAAATAAAGACAATCAGTTAAATTATCAACTGTTAGAATTTGATCTTAAAAATGATATATATTCAAATGAATTTCCTACCTATTATTTAAGATTAAATCAAAGAGGCGGTATTCAAAGTTTTTATGAAACTGGCAATAGATTGGTTTATTCTTCAAAGCAAGATTATTTAGACTGGTTGACAAGATTGGATTTGTTTTCTCAAAATATTTTAAATTCATATGAAATAAATAAAGAGGGTCTAGCCAAAGGGCATACTCAACCAAAGTTAGTAACAATTGGTGTGATTTCTCAAATTGAGAGAATTATAAATTCAGATATCGAATCAAACCCCTATTTAAAAGTATTTTTAGAAGCAGATGAGACACTCTTAACAAAAGAAGAGAAAGACAATCTAATTGATAATGCTAAAAATATTATTACTAACAAAATTAATCCTGCTTATAAAAAGTTAAATAAATTTCTTAAGGAGGAATATCTCCCAAATTCTAGAGATAGTATTGGGATACAGGATATTCCAAATGGTAAGAAATATTATGAATATTTAACCAGGTACTACACAACAACAAATCTGACACCTGAAGAAATACATAATATAGGTTTAGCAGAGATCAAAAGAATAAGATCAGAAATGGAAGATATTATTATTGAGGTGAACTGGGATGGAGATTTTAATTCATTTTTAAATTATCTGAGAACTAGCCCAAGATTTTATTACGATAATGCTGAAGATCTGTTTAATGCTTACTTAATAATGTCAAAAACAATAGATCCTTTATTGCCAAAATTATTTAAAACTTTTCCAAGAGCTCCATATGGTGTTATACCTATTCCTGCAGAATCTGCACCTTTTACAACAACTGCATATTACAACAGTCCAAGCCCAGGTAGACCAGGGTATTTTTATGCTAATTTATATAAACCAGAATCAAGGCCTAAATATGAAATACCTGTTTTAACAGTTCATGAGGCTGTGCCTGGACATCATTTTCAAATATCTATAGCGCAAGAACTGGAAAATGTTCCTAATTTTAGAAAATATCAAGGAATTACCGCATTTGTTGAAGGGTGGGGTTTGTATAGTGAGGAGCTAGGTGAGTATATAAATTTATATGATGATCCATATGATAAATTTGGTCAGCTTACTTATGATATGTGGAGAGCGATAAGGCTTGTTGTTGATACAGGTATGCACTATATGGATTGGACAAGAGATGATGCAGTAGATTTGTTTTTAAAAAATTCTGCAAAATCTGAACTAGACATCCAAAATGAAGTGGATAGATACATAGCATGGCCAGGACAAGCACTTGCTTACAAAATTGGCCAATTAAAAATTCTTGAATTAAGAAATAAGGCTGAATTAATGTTAGGTGATAAATACGATATAAAAGATTTTCACTATGAAGTTCTGAAAAGAGGATCCTTGCCTCTTGAATTACTTGAGTTTTATATCGATGAATGGATTAACGAATCACTGAATTCTTAGATCTTTTGCATTTTTCACTGCAATAAATTACATTTTCCCAATTTTTTTCCCATTTTTTTCTCCATGTAAATGACCTATTACATATTGGACATATCTTTTTAGATAATTTTAATTTTTTATGCAATTTGACCTATTGGATGATTCATATCGTTGCTAGGAATATAAAGAATGTTATTATTAATATAGTTTTTGTCTAGAGCAAAATCTATTAATTTATAGTAAATATTCCTATTAAAGAATCCTTCAATATTATTTCTAACAGTTGCTATTGGAATATATGAACCACTATATTTTATTAATTTTGTTGAATTAGCTTTATCCAAAATAAACTCATAGTTTAAGTTCGTGCTTAATATGATTGAATTTAATTCCATCTTAAAATCTATAATCATGTATGGAGCAAGCTCAACCTTCACTGGTACTTTTTCAACAGGTGTTACTAAAAAATAATGATTGTTCTCTTTCTTTAAAACTGTAGAAAATAAGTTTGTAAGTTTTTGATTTTTAATTGGTGACTTGTTGTAGAACCAATTCCCTTCTCTATCTATAAAGAACTCCTGCCCTTCACATAAACTAGGATTCCATTGATCAACTGGGGGAAATTTTTCATAACCTTTAAGATCATTTGTTAATTTAGAAATACTCATATACAGATCTTATAAAAATTATCAATCCTATTAAACATAAAACTAAAGACATTGTGAAAGAAATGTACTTATTTGAATATATATTTAATTTTTTATTTTTTGATATTGTTAGTAAGTATGACAGCAGGCTGAACCATAGCGTTGATGTGAGTGCAAAATAAATCGGATAAATGTAATAAAAAGTATTATCAATAGAGTCTATAAGTATTGTGAATAATGAAACAAAAAATAGGAAAGCTTTTATATTAAAAATATTAGTTATAAGACCTATTAAAATGCTATTGTTGTATTGACCGTCATTTCTTATCTCAGTTGAAGAGTTAGTATTATTAAAAAACATCATTATGCCCAAATAGAATATATAGACACTTCCAATAAGGCTAATAAGAAATTTATATAATACGTTTGATAGGACAATTATTGATATTCCATTTACTGCTAAAAGACAATGAATATATATACCTATTCCAATTCCAATTGAAACTTTAAAACCCTCAATTCTGCCATATAGAGAAACCTGTCTAATGACAACAGCTGTATCTGGACCAGGACTAGTTAATGCAATTAAATGGGCTATTGCTGACCAGATAAACATGATTAATTAATTATTATTTTTGGCTCTATTTCTAGCATAATGTTAAATGTCTCAAAAACAACATCTTTAACTTGATAAGCATAATTTAATACATCATCTTGAGATGCGTTAGAGTTAGTTACTAATACTAAGCTATGGCTTTTATGAAGACCAACATTTTTATTAGGCTCTAACTTATCTTTTATAAGTTCTATTAATCTAGCGGAACCTACCTTTGAATATTTA